>NZ_JAMYUT010000030.1:0-98917 GCF_040323235.1 Mesorhizobium sp. M0051 | reverse complement strand
CTCCGATCATCCAGAGGTCCTTTCAGAATCGATTTCCGCACACCACACAAGAGTCCCTTTGTACTCATGTGCGATTCCCCTGCCCGCAAGGGGGGAGATTGGCAGCGTTGATGTCCCGCCAACCTTCCAATCTTGGAGATTGGCGAAAGCCGAGGCGACATCCGATCTCCCCCCTTGCGGGGGAGATGCCGGGCAGGGCAGAGGGGGGTGCTGTCCCTCCGAGTTTAGAAGTGTCTGCGCACCACCCATCACCCTTCCACCCTCGCCATATGATCCCGCCCAAACTGCTCCCATTTCGCCGGAGCCGGCTCAAACCCCTGCGGCCGCACAAGCGAGGGAACCTGGCGCGTATCAAGCTCGAAATGCTCGTGCCGTCGGTCGATGGTCGGAACGGCGGCAATGAGTTTTTTGGTATAGGAATGCTTCGGTTGCGACAGCACCGAGGTCGCGTCACCGATCTCGACGATCTGGCCGGCATAGATGACGGCGATCCTGTGCGCGATCCGCTCGACGACCGCCATGTCGTGCGAGATGAACAGATAGGCTAGCCCGAACTCGCGCTGCAAATCGACCAGCAGCTCCAGCACTTTCGCCTGTACCGAGACATCTAGGGCGGACACGGCTTCGTCGAGGACGACGACGGAAGGGTTGAGCATCAGTGCGCGGGCGATGCACAGCCTTTGCCGCTGGCCGCCGGAGAATTCATGGGGGTAGCGCTCCAGGCTGTTTTTCGGCAGGCCGACGCGTTCCAGCAGGCTCGCCATCCTGGCCCGCGTTCCGGCATCGACCCGACCGCCGGTGGCGATCACCGGTTCGGCCAGGATGCTCTCGATGCTGAGCCTCGGATTGAGCGACGCGTAGGGGTTCTGGAACACCATCTGCACGGGCAGGGCGCTTTGCTGAGCAGACGCTTTTCTAGCGCCGACCGAGAAGCTGCCGCGCGTCGACCGCACCAACCCCAGGACGGCACGCGCGGTGGTCGATTTGCCTGAACCGCTCTCGCCGACGATGGCCAATGTTTCGCCCGGCATCAGGTCGAAATCGACGCCGTCGACGGCATGCACGGCGCCGGTGGCGCGGCTGAAGAAACGGCTCTTGAGAGGAAACCGCACCACGAGGCCGTCGACCTTCAAGGCCGGCTCGTGGCTCGCGACCTTGTCGCGCCGTCCGTCCGAACGCGTTGTGCTCCCATTGGTGAAATGCGGCACGTCCTGCAGCAGATGCTGCGTATAGGGATGCTGCGCATTGTCGAGGATCTGGTTCAACTCGCCTTGCTCGACGGCCTGGCCGTTCTGCATCACCATCACCTTGTCGGCGATGCCGGCGACCAGGCCAATGTCGTGCGTGATGAAGATCATCGACATGCCGGTTTCCCGCTTCAGTTCGGCAAGCAGCGCCATGATCTGCGCCTGCACCGTCACGTCGAGTGCCGTCGTCGGCTCGTCGGCGATCAGCAGGCGCGGATTGCAGGCCAGGGCAATGGCGATCATCACCCGCTGCAACATGCCGCCCGACAGCTGGTTGGGCGTGTATTTCAGCCGCCGCGCGGCATCGGGAATGCGCACGCGGTCGAGCGCATCCTTGGCCGCTGCCGTGGCTTGCCTGCCGGTCAGGCCGCGGTGCAGGCGAAAGGATTCCTCGATCTGCCAGCCGATAGTCAGCACCGGGTTGAGCGAGGTCATCGGCTCCTGGAAGATCATGCCGATCTCGGCGCCGCGAATGCCGGTCAGTTGCGGTTCGGTCGCGGTCATCAGGTCGAAAAGGCTGCCGTCGGCGCGTTTCAGCGTCATGGCGCCGCCGGTGATGCGGCCGCCGCCGAAATCGATGAGGCGGTTGATCGAGAGCGCGGTGACGGACTTGCCCGAGCCGCTTTCGCCGACTATGGCCAGCGTCTCGCCATCAGCCAGATCGAAGCTTATGCCGCGCACCACCTCGTTGGCTTGCGGATCGCGGCCGAAGCCAACGCGCAGGTCGCGAACGGACAGCAGCGGCATCATGCCGGCGCTCTCCGCATCTTCGGGTCGAGGATATCGCGCAGGGCATCGCCAAGCAGGTTGAAGCCGAGGATGCTGATCATGATCGTCAGGCCCGGAAAGATCATCAGCCAGGGGGCGGTCTCCATCAGATTGCGGCTGTCGCTCAGCATCAGGCCGAGCGAGGCCGCCGGCGGCTGTGTGCCGAGGCCAAGAAAGCTCAGACCGGCTTCGGTCAAAAGCGACCAT
The DNA here is from genome assembly GCF_040323235.1 of Mesorhizobium sp. M0051. Classification (NCBI taxonomy): domain Bacteria; kingdom Pseudomonadati; phylum Pseudomonadota; class Alphaproteobacteria; order Hyphomicrobiales; family Phyllobacteriaceae; genus Mesorhizobium; species Mesorhizobium sp. M0051. The sequence goes on along the minus strand of NZ_JAMYUT010000030.1, from coordinate 96,695 downwards.
GCCAGCGCCAGCGTCACCTGCACGGTCAAGGGCGCCACCAGATTGAGCAGCAGATGGCGCGTCACGATGTAGCCGGAACTGCTGCCGAAGGTGCGTGCGGCATCGACGAATTCACGCGCCTTGAGCGACAGTGCAGGGCCACGCACCACGCGGGTGAATATCGGAGTGTAGACGATGCCGATGGCAACGACGCTGGTCCAAGTGCCGGGTCCAGCGACGGTGACGATGAGCAGCGCCAAAAGGATGGCCGGGAAGGCCAGCAGCACATCCATGATCCGCATGACAGCACCGTCCCAGCGGCGGCCGAGCCAGGCGGCGGCCAGCCCGAGCACGGTGCCAGCCAGAGCGGCGAAGGCCACCGAAAAGAAGGCGACCGTGAAGGACTGGCCGATGCCTGCCATCAGCCGGCTAGCCACGTCGCGGCCAAACAGGTCGGTACCCATCCAGTAGACGCCGTTGGGGGCATGCAGTCGGTCGACGCGGTACTGCGTGATGGGATTGTGCGGCGTCAGCCCCAGCATGGCAAGCATGGCGACCGTGATATAGACGCCGACGATGACGCCGCCGATGCGGCCGCTGCTATGGCCGAAGATGGCGCGCAGGATGCGCATCAGGACTCCCCCAGCCGGATGCGCGGATCGAGCGCGACATAGGCGAGATCGACCAGAAGATTGACGATCATGAAGTTCAAGGCGATGAACAGCACGCTGCCCTGCACCAGCGCGTAGTCGCGCTGCTGGATCGCGTCCAGCACCATGCGACCGAGGCCGGGCAGCGCGTAGATCTGCTCGACGATCACCGCGCCGCCCAGGAGGTAGCCGAACTCGATGCCGCTCAGCGTCACGACCGGGATGAGCGCGTTGGGCAGAGCGTGCCGCCAGATGACGCTGCGCGCCGAGGCGCCCTTGCTGCGCGCGGTCCGCACATAGTCGTCGCTCAACACGTCGAGCATGGCCGAACGCGATATGCGGGTGACCGACGCGGCGAAGGCGAAACCGAGCGTGATGGCGGGCAGGATCAATTGGCTGAGATTGCGCAAGGGATCCTGCCACAGCGGCGCGAACTCGCCCATCGCCGGCAGCACGCCGAAGCCGGCCGACAGCGTGTAGATGATCAGCAGGCCCAGCACGAAGCTCGGCGTCGACTGGCCGATCATGGCGGCGATGCGCACTCCCAAATCGGACAGCTTCTCGTTGTGGGTGGCGGCATAGATCCCGGCCGGCATGCCGGCAGCGAGCGCGATGACCATCGACAGCACGGCCAGTTCGAGCGTCAGTGGGAAGCGCTCGAGGATGACGTCGAGCACCGGCCTGCCATAGGTGACCGAGATGCCGAGATTTCCATGCAGGATGCCGCCTATCCAGCGCCAGTACTGGACGAACCAGGGCTGGTCGGTGCCGAAATAGGCGGCGAGCGAGTCACGCTGCGCCGGTGTCAGCAGCCCGGCTTCGGTGCCCAGCATCGCCGTGATCGAATCGCCCGGCACCATCCGGATCGCCACGAAGACCAGGATGGACACGCCAAGCAGGACGAGAGGAAACGTCGCCAGTCGTCGCATCAGATAGTTCACGCGAAGAAGTCCTCTCGTCTAGAGCATGATGCCGAAAAGTGTGAAGCGGTTTTCTTGGACAAACGGATATCGTTTGTCCAGACATCATGCTCTATCTCTAAAGCCTGCGGCGACTACTGCTGAATGGTAACCTTACTCAGGCTGAACAGCGTGCCGATGGGCGTCGGCACGAACCCGGCGATGTTCTTCTGCTGGGCCGTATAGCTGTAGGACGTGTAGAGCCAGATCCACGGCGACATTTCGGTGAGATGCTTCTCGAACGCGGCGAAGATCGCCTTGCGTTTTGCCGGATCGGTTTCGGCGCGGCCCTGCTGCATCTGGCTGTCGAGCGTGTCGTCGATGTAGTTCGCCACCTTCTGCAGATTGCCCGCCTTGGTCCAGTAGCGGTTGTACATGGTGTAGGGATCGGCGCGGCCGCCGTTCAAGGCGATCGCCATGTCGAAGTCGCCCTTCAGCCAGGCATCGACATAGACGTTGAGCTCCATCATCTTGATGTCGAGCTTGACGCCGATTTCGGCGAGCTGCGACTGGATGACCTGGGCCTCCGCCGCTGCCGTCGGCGGTTCGCCGGTGGCGCCGATTACGGTCGCCGAAAAGCCGTCGGCATAGCCGGCCTCTTGCATCAGCTTCTTGGCCTTTTCGACGTCGCGCTTGTAGCAGAACAACTGACTCGGGTCGGTCGCGAGCGCCGGAATGGTGAGCGGCCCGGTGACCTTGCCTTCGCCCAGCGAAGCGGTGTCCAGCACTTCCTGGCGGTCGATGGCGCAGGAGATGGCCTGGCGCACCTTGAGCTCGGTCATCGGCTTGCGCGACGGATTGAGCTGCAGCACGTGATAGGCGAGCACCGGCACGCGGTTCAGCTGCAGGCTGGATTCCTTCGGCACCAGCGTGGCGACCAGCGGGTCGTTGAGCAGCGCGAAATCGATCTGCTTGGTGCGCATGGCGGCCAGGATCGCCGCTTCATCGGGAAGCACGCTGATTTCGATGCCGTCGACACCGGTTGCGCCCCCGGCCCAATCCTTGTTGGCGCTCAAGACTTCCTTGGCGTTAGGGTCCCATTTGTCGAGCTTGAAGGGTCCCGAGCCTAAAGCCTTGGTGCCGATCGAGCCGGCCTTGATTTCGCCGGCCGGGACGATGGCCGCGTTGACGTCGCTCATCGCGGTCAGGATGGGCGCATCGGGCTGCGACAGATGAAACACCACGGTCGCTGCATCCGGCGTATCGATGCTTGCGATCGACAGAAAGTTGGCACGAGCCGCAGCCCCCGTCTTCTCGTCGAGGATGCGTTCGAACGATGCCTTGACGTCGGCCGAGGTCACGGCGGCGCCGTCCTGGAATTTCGCCTTGGGGTCGAGCTTGAAGGTCAGCTCCTTGCCGTCCTTGGAGAACTCCCAGGAGGTGGCGATGGCAGGGATGATCTGCAGGCTGGCGTCGACCCGCACCAGCGGCTCATAGATCAGCTCCAGCAGCCGCAGCGACGAAAACGCCGTCTGCTTGTGCGGATCAAGTCCCGTGGCGTCCTGTGACCAGGCCATGTGCAGCGTTGCCGCGTGGCTCGAAACCGTCGCAATGCCGAGCATCGCGGCCAGCGTGATACCTGAAAGCAGTGTTCTTGTGAGATGCCTTGCCATTTTCGTCTCCCTTTGTGATTTGACTCGATGCCTTGCAGTTCTGCCGACCGCTTCCAAGACACACATGCTTTGGACCATCGGCCCAGTCTATGCGGCTCACGCCGTTATGTCGCTGATTGCCTTTCGCAGGAACCCGCAGGCCTTGCCGAGAGCCGCGCGCGCCTCCTCGACACCCATGCCGGTGATCGTCACCAGAATCGCCAGCTTGACATCGTTGCCGGTCTGGCCGAGCGCTTGCTTTGCCTGTCGCGCCGTACAGCCGGTCGTCTGCATGACGATCCTGATCGCCCTCGCGACAAGCTTCTTGTTCGACGGATTAAGGTCGACCATCAGGTTTTGGTAACTCTTGCCGATGCGGATCATCGAAGCGGTGGTCAGCATGTTGAGCACCAGCTTCTGCGCGGTTCCCGACTTAAGCCGGGTCGAGCCGGTGAGCACCTCCGGGCCGACGACCGGCGAGATGGCAATGTCGGCGATGCCGGCGATGGTGGAGGCCGGATTGCAGGACAGGGCGACCGTCGTTGCGCCCACCTGTTTGGCATAGTTCAATCCACCGATGACATAGGGCGTACGGCCGCTGACCGCGATGCCGACCACCACGTCGTCTGCCGTGAGCGTGATCTCCCGTAATGCCTTGGCGCCCATTTTCGGATCGTCCTCGGCGCCTTCCGTCGACCGCACCAGGGCGTCGGGACCGCCGGCGATCAGGCCGACCACCATGCCTTCGGGCACGCCGAAGGTGGGCGGACACTCCGATGCATCGAGAACGCCAAGCCGGCCGCTGGTGCCGGCGCCCATATAGACAAGCCGCGCGCCTCTCTGGAAGGCAAGCACGATACGGTCCACCGCGGCAGCGATTTCAGGCAGGACCTTTTCGACAGCCGCCGCAACAGCCTTGTCCTCGTCATTGATCTTGCGCAGGACGTCGATGGTCGGCAGCAAGTCGATGTCAATCGTCCTTGGGTTCCGGCCCTCGGAAACCAGCCGGTCCAGCTCAGACATCAACCTTTGCTCGGTCATCCCAGTGCTTTCAAGAGCCACGCGGCACAGCCGGATGAGCATGGCTCGCCGATCGGGAGCGGCATATAGGGGCCAAGAGCCTATCCTCGCTACCGTGTTTTCTCTGTTAACTTTTTAGAATTGGATATTCGTATCGTCAACAGAAATCTGGAATATTTTATTCCTTCGGGGCAAGACGCTGCCGTCGGTGAACGGACCTCTTGGCAAGGATGATCGCGCCGGACACGGCATCGCCGTCAGCAGGCTTCAACCGGCGCCGGACATCGGGGGAGAGCCACGGTTCGAGCGGGCTGGCGAGGCCGCCGAGCAAGGCCACACGCGGCGCGCCTTTTTCGAACAGCACCCGCACCAGCGTATCGATCTGCTCGGCCGCACTTTGCACGATGCGCCGTCCGACCGGATCGCCTTGATCGGCGTGGCGCATCACCATCGGCGCCAGGGCGGCATAGTCCGTCGGACTTGCGCGATCCATCCAGGCGACCGCTTCCATCGGATCGTCTTCGAAACGCTGCATCACTTCTGCCAGAAGTGCTGTCCGCTCATGGCGGCCGTCATGGGCGCGCAACGCCAGCTGCACGGCTTTCAGGCCGAGATCGGCGCCGCTGCCCTCGTCGGAGATCGGAAAGCCGTAGCCGCCGACACGCAGGTCGCGTCCGTCGACAAAGCCGAGGCCGATCGAACCGGTGCCGGCGATGACGATGGCGCCGTCCTGGCCCGAATGCGCGCCCAGGCAGGCGCCGACTCCGTCGCTGACGAAATCGATGCTTGCGAAGGGATGTGCGATCGCCCTGAGTGCTTCCAGCGCGCCCTTGCGGCCGATGCCGGCAAGGGCGATGCCGGCGTGGATCCGGGCGATCTCCGCAGCCCCGAAGCCCGCCTCTTCGACCGCCGTGCCAAACGCTTTCGCGACCGACGCCCAGGCGGCGTCGATGCCGAGCCGCGTCGTTGCCGGGCCCGACAGCCCTTGTCCCAGCACGGTTCCATCCGAGTCCTCGATGCGGGCGCGACAGCCGGTGCCGCCGCCGTCGACGCCGAGAAAATGGCGCCCCGGGCTCATGCGCTCAGCCGCTCGATATCGGCGCCGCACAGGCGCAGCTTGTGGTCCAGTTGCTCATAGCCGCGGTCGAGGTGGTAGACCCGGTTGATGATGGTTTCGCCCTCGGCGACCAGCGCCGCCAGCACCAGCGACACCGAAGCGCGCAGATCGGTGGCCATCACCTGCGCGCCGTGCAGTTTCGCGCCGCCGCGCACCAGCGCCGTGGTGCCCTGCAGTTTGATGTTGGCGCCGAGCCGCATCAATTCGGGAGCATGCATGAAGCGATTCTCGAAGATGGTTTCACGTAGCAGCGATGCGCCGTCAGTGCAGCACATCAGCGCCATGAACTGCGCCTGAAGGTCGGTCGGAAACCCCGGATAGGGTTCCGTGGTGAGATCGATAGCCTTGAGCGGCCTATCGCGCGAGACGATAAGCCCGCGGTCGCCGGGCCATACGCTGACGCCGGTGGCCTCCAGCAATTGCACTACCGAGGCCATGTGCTCGAGCCGGGCGTGGGTCAGCTCTAGTTGGCCGCCGGTGATCGCAGCGGCAATCGCATAGGTGCCGGCCTCGATTCGGTCCGGGATGATGTCGTGCCTGGCCGCATGCCAGTTGGTGTCGCCGGCAATCAGGATGCGGTGCGTGCCGGCACCCTCGATGCTGGCACCCATGGCGTTGAGGCAAGCGGCGAGATCAGCCACTTCGGGTTCGCGGGCCGCGTTGAGGATCTCGGTTTCGCCCTTGGCCGTGGTCGCCGCCATCATGGCGGTTTCCGTCGCGCCGACCGACGGTGAGCTTAAGACGATGCGCGTGCCGGTCAGCCCGTTCGGCGCTGATGCGACGATCGAACCGTTCTCGATGGCAATCCTGGCGCCCAGCGCGGCGAGTGCCGCGACATGCATGTCGACCGGCCGCGCACCGATCGCGCAGCCGCCCGGCAGCGAAACCCGGGCATGACCGAAACGCGCCAGCAGCGGCGCCAGCACGAGCACCGTCGCCCGCATTTTTCGCACCGTGTCGTAGGATGTCTCCTTGGATACGGCGGCACTGGTGTCGATCGTCGCGGCATGCGCCGACCGCGTCACTTGGGCGCCGTGAAGCCGCACCACGCCGAGCATGTTTTCGACATCGGTCACATCAGGCAGATTGGTCAGTTCGAGCGGGAAGGGGCTGAGCAGCGCGGCCGCTATCTGCGGCAAAGCCGCGTTCTTGGCGCCGGATATGGTGACCGCGCCTTCCAGTCTTTGTCCGCCGACGATCCGCAATCTGTCCATGGTTTGAAACCTTCGTGCGAAAGCCGGTCACACACGGGCGGCTCGCTCTGGAGATGTCGCTCCGAATTCCGGATCTTGGCCCGATCGGTCGAGAATTAATTCTACGTTCTTGGCTGTCAATCGGAATTGGAATATTTTATTCCTTTTGCCGTCACCTGAAAGCGCGAGGGAATCCGTGTCAGTTCTGAACAGGATCAATGCGAAGCTCGACGGCATGGCGCCTGGCGATCGTGAGATCGGCCAGTACATCGTCGACAATCCCGACCAGATGCTGCGCCTGTCGACGGCGGCTCTTGCCGCCGAGATCGGACGCAGCCAGTCGAGCGTCGTCAAGTTCAGCCAGAAGCTCGGCTATGCCAGCTATCAGGAGCTCAAGCTCGCGGTCAGCGAGGCCAAGGCGCAGGAATGGCAGGTGCCGGCGGGCATGATCCACGGGTCGATCGAGGTCGGCGACAACTACCAGGTCATTTTGAAGAAGCTGATCGGCAGCAAGCTCCTGTCGATGCAGCGGACGGTCGCCGCCAACACCGAGCGCATCATCTCGAGGACGCTGGAATTGCTGGATGGCGCGCGCCGCATCCATCTGGTCGGCGTCGGCGCTTCCTCGCTGGTGGCGCGCGATTTCTCCTACAAGCTGATGAAGCTTGGCCGCAATGTCCTGCATGACAGCGACAGTCACATCCAGATGGCCAATGTCTCGACGCTCGGGCCCGGCGACGTGCTGTTCGCACTCTCCTATTCCGGCGCCAGCATCGAAACCTTGCGCATCGCCGAGCTTGCGTACAAGCGCGGCACGACCGTAATCGCGGTCACCGGCCTGCACGACAATCCGCTGAGCCGTGTCGCAGACATCTGCCTCTACACCATCGCCGATGAGGAGCGGGCGCGCTCGTCTTCGATCACCGCGCGCGATGCGCAACTGGCGCTGACGGACTTGCTGTTCATCCTGCTGGTGCAGAAACAGCCGGACGCCAATGAGTACGTCCACAACAGCGAAGTGGCGGTTTCGGTGCTGAAGGCCGAGCGGTCTTCGTAGCGCCACAGGCGATATTGGATTGCGCAAACGCCGGTCCCGCGACCGTCTGGCTCAACGACTGCAGCAATTCCATCTCTTGCCTGTCACCCGCGAAGGCGCAACCCTGCCTGATCTGCAAGGAGAGAAAAATCATGACATCCGATGTGGCCGTCATTGCAGGTGCTGGCGCTGGTCTGAGCGCCTCGCTTGCGCGCCTTCTCACCCGGGAAGGCTTTCGCGTGGTTCTGGCCGCCCGCAACGTTGAGAAGCTGGGCGCTCTGGTCGACGAGACCGGTGCGCTGGCCGTCGAGACGGATGTCGCCGACGCCGCATCCGTGGCCAAGCTGTTCGACGCCGCCGACAAGGCCGGCCCGCTGGCGCTCGTGGTTTTCAATGCCAGCGCGCGCACGCGCGGCCCGATCGCCGAACTCGATGCCGAAGCGGTCAAACAGGCATTGCTGGTCGGCGCCTATGGCGGCTTCCTGGTCGGCCAGCAGGCGGCGCGCCGGCTCCTTGTCCGGGGTTCCGGATCGATCCTGTTCACCGGCGCCACCGCCAGTGTGAAGGGATTTTCCGGCTCGGCCGGCTTTGCCATGCCGAAGTTCGGCCTGCGCGGCCTGGCGCAGTCCATGGCCCGCGAACTCGCCCCGAGGAACATCCACGTCGCCCACTTCATCATCGACGGGGCGATCGAGCCGCCCGGTAAGCTCGGTGACCCGGACCGGCCGGACCGCCGCCTGTCGCCGGACGCCGTCGCCGAGGCCTATCTCGCGACCCATCGCCAGCATCGCAGCGCCTGGAGCTCAGAGCTCGAGCTGCGGCCCTGGGTCGAGACTTTCTGACAATCCAGAGGATTGCCCGGGGCGACCGTGTCGTGCAAGCCCTTGGACCTAAACGCTTTCGAGATAGGTCTCGATTTCGAAATCGCTGACATTGAGCGCGAACGTGTTCAGCTCCTGCCGTTTGCAGGCAACGAAGGAGTCGCGCAGGATTGCCGGAAAGATTTCCGCCACATGCGTGCCGCCTTCAAAGGCGGCGATCGCGGACGCCCAGTCCGGCGGCAGCTTTGCCGGCGGAAGTCCCTGGCCATCGCTACCCGTCGGATCGCCAGGCGACAACTGTCTTTCGATGCCTATCAGTGCTGCGCCCAGTATGGCGGCAAGCACCAGATAGGGATTGGCGTCCGCCCCCGAAACGCGATGCTCGATACGGCGCGCACCGCTAGGTCCGCCGGGAATGCGGATCGCCACCATGCGGTTCTCGTAACCCCAGGCGACGGCGGTCGGCGCGTAGGATCTTGGGCGTAGCCTGCGGTACGAATTGAAGTGCGGGGCGAACACCAGCGTGCTCTCGGCCATCGCCGCAAGCAGGCCGCCGACCGCATGGCGCATGATCGACGAACCCTGATCGGTGCCGTCGTCGAACACGTTGCGCCCTTCTCCATCGACCAGGCTGAAATGGACGTGAAAGCCGTTGCCGGCCCGGTCGCCATAGGGCTTGGCCATGAAGCAAGCGGCAAAGCCATGCTTGCGGGCAATGCCCTTCACCGTGCGCTTGAAGAGCACCGCATCGTCAGCCGCCCGCAAGGCGTCCGCGACATGGTTCAGGTTGATCTCGAACTGACCGACACCGTTTTCGGCGATGGCCGTGTCGACGGGAATGCCTTGCGTCCGGCAGGCCTCGTAGACGTCATGGATGAAGGATTCGAAATCGTCGATCTCGTCGATCGACAGCGCCGCGTCGGAATCAAGACGGCGCCCGGTTACCGGCGAGACAGGTCCGACCGGCCGTTGCGACTGCGGATCGACGAGGTAGAATTCGAGTTCCGTTGCCGCGACCGGGGTCAGGCCCAGGGCCTTGTAACGATCGAGGATGCGGGCCAGCGCCCGTCGCGGGTCGCCGAGATAGGGCGCGCCGCTTTCGTCGGCAAGCCATAGCGGGATGAGCGCCGTCGGGTGCGCCGTCCAGGCGACCGGCAGAATGCCGCGCCCTGTCCACTGGCAAAGCCCATCGGCATCGCCGGTCGAGAAGACCAGCGTGTTGCCTTCGATATCCTCGCCCCAGACATCGAGCCCGATCAGCGAATAAGGCATGCGCAGCTTGCCTTCCAGCGCCTTCCTTGCCTGCTCGACGGGAATGCGCTTGCCGCGCATGATGCCGTTGAGATCGCACACCGCCGCCCTCAGGCTCTGGATGTCGGTTCTGCTTTCGAGCCAGTTCAAAACGTCCGCAATTGCATCGCTCAATTTCTAACCTCTGGTTTTGGAAGGCGCCGCAGCCTGCTCGGCTGCACTGTCCCTGGTAAAAATAGCTTGCGAGTTTTCGGGAAGCACATCCGGCTGATGCCAGATATTTTCCTTATTTTTTCAAGTCACTAGCTGGGATGTCGGGAGGCATTTCAAAACCAATTGCGCGATCTGCGATCGCAACATAGAGGCAAGAGCACGGAAAGCCAAGGGGCATTCGGGCTGTGATGTCTGCCCCCAGCTCCTGGGCCGATGCCTGCTTCTTCGGCGAGAAAGTCTTGACGGTGACGAACCGCATGCCTTGGCGATTGGCGGAAACGTCGGTCAATTCGTCATCCACGGGTGGAGCAAGGAGCGTAGCGACGCGGCGCAGACCCCTGGAGCTGCTTCGCAGCCCAAGGGATCCATGCCGCGATGTCGGAGCGTTGCTGCGTTGCAGAATTCTGCTCCGTTGCATTCTTCGACCAAGGTCGCGGCATGGATCCCAGGGTCTCCGCGACGGAGCTTCGCTCCTGCTTCGCCCAGGGATGACGACGTTGGGGAGGCTTCAGCCAATCGCGAAGGTTTTGCGATAATCCGCTGAAAGGAACGATAGGCGTCGGGTGATCCATTCTAACCTCTAGCGTCCGGAAATCTGGCCTGCTGAAGGATGTGCGCGGCGCCTTCTTCGATGTCACGCACGATGGCCATGCGCGCTCGATCCCCATCCTGGGCCTCGATCGCCGCGACGACTTCCTCGTGATAGTCGATGTCGAGAATGGAGGCGAGGTCATCTTCGAACCCTATGGCAAGGTTCCTGAGAAACGGGCCGACCTGCATCCACACCGTCTCGATCAGGAAGATCATCTGCTCGTTGCCGCAATGGCGATAGATCGAGAATTTGAACTCGTGGTTCTTGCGCAGGTAATCGTCGATATCGCCCTTGCAGGCCGTCAGGGTCAGGTCGGTGCAGTGGCGTCGGATCGTCCGCAGATTGTTGCCGTTGATGCGTTCTGTCGCAAGCTCTGTCGCCGAGCCTTCGAGGATCGTGCGTACTGCGGTCAACTGCGAAAACCGCTCGGCCGAAATGGCCGGCACTTCGACGCTGCCGTTCGGCAGTGGGCTGAGCGCGCGCAGTGCCTGAAGCCGCATGAAGGCGCTGCGCACCGGCATGTCGCTGGTGCCGAGCTCCTTGGCGAGCTTGCGCGAGGTCAGCTTCTGGCCCGGCGCGAACTGGCCGGACATCAGCGCCCGCACGAGTTCCAGATAGACTTTCTCATGCAGGGGAACGGTGTCGACGGCGGTCAAGCCGAATTGTGTCTTGTCGGCCATTGGCGGGGGCGCTGCTTCATTCGTTCTGAAATCTACCCTGGCGAAAACAGCCGCGGATAATCCTGCCTGGCCGATCGCGGCGAGAACGCCAAGTCAGCGATTTATCGACGCATGATAGACGCTTCGATCGTCGCGCGGCAAGCCAGCTCGTCACCCTGCCGGTGGTTGCAGCAAACAAACTTCTCCAGAGACGGTGCGATTCTTCCGGCGGCTATCGCAACCGCATCGGATTCAGTCTGGCATATCCGCGACGGATACTCACCTCCGCGATCCCCCTGTCCAAAACGGTCATCACAAATCTTGACCTTGCGCGCACTTGCACCTCTGGCCGCTCTCTGGCTTTTTGGGGTACCCATCCGAACGGACTGATTCGCGTCGTGCCGCTCGATTGCAATGTCCCAAGGCAGTCTGGGGGTGGGCCGTGAAGCAGCGCGCAATTAGCGAAGGAGAAGCAGGCATGGCCGAGTTCAAGAAGCCCGAAATCTCCGAGATGAGACCCAAGATCACCGTTATCGGCATTGGCGGCGGCGGCGGCAATGCCGTCAACAACATGATCGCGGAGCAGCTTCAGGGTACGGAATTCATCGCCGCCAACACCGACGCCCAGGCGTTGACCATGTCGAAGGCGACGCGGCTGATCCAGCTTGGCGCTCACGTCACCGAGGGATTGGGCGCTGGCTCGCTTCCAGAGATCGGCCGTGCCGCGGCCGAGGAATCGCTCGACGAGATCATGGATCATCTGGCCGGCACGCATATGTGTTTCGTCACCGCCGGAATGGGCGGCGGCACCGGAACCGGCGCTGCACCCATCATCGCCCAGGCGGCGCGCAAGGCCGGTATCCTGACGGTGGGTGTCGTCACCAAGCCGTTCACCTTCGAAGGCCGGCGCCGTATGCAGATGGCCGAAGAGGGCATCGAGCGGCTGCGCGAGAGCGCCGACACGGTGATCGTCATCCCGAACCAGAACCTGTTCAGGATCGCCGATGCCAAGACCACCTTCGCCGATGCATTCGTCATCGCCGACCGGGTGCTCTATGCCGGCGTCAGCTGCATCACCGATCTCATCGTCAAGGAAGGCCTGATCAATCTCGACTTCGCCGATGTCAAATCGGTGATGCGCGACATGGGCCGCGCCATGATGGGCACCGGCGAGGCGTCCGGTGAGGGCCGGGCGATGAAGGCGGCGGAAGCCGCGATCGCCAACCCCCTGCTCGACGAAGTGTCGATGAAGGGCGCCAAGGGCGTGCTGGTCTCGATATCGGGCGGCAGGGACATGACGCTGTTCGAGGTCGACGAGGCTGCCACCCGCATCCGTGAAGAGGTCTACGAGGATGCCGACATCATCGTCGGCGCGATCTTCGACAAGAGCATGGAAGGCCGCTTCAGGGTCTCGGTGGTGGCGACGGGACTCGACCGTGCGTCTGGAGCAGAAGATGGCGATGCCGGCATAGCCCGGGATCACCTCGGCCAGAGCGCGCGGACGCTTCAGTAGATCTGGCCGACCCGGATGCGGAGCGCTAGCCTCCAATGTCGTCATCCCTGGGCGGAGCAGCCGCGAAGCGGCGTCGCGGAGACCCTGGGATCCATGCCGCGACCTTAATCGTAGAGTGCAGCGGAGCAGAGTTCTGCACCGCGGCAGCGCCTGGAAGTCGCGGCATGGCAACAACACACAGGATCCTGGGGTCTGCGCCGCGTCGCTTCGCTCCTAGCTCCGCCCCAGGATGACGATTGACGGGTGTTCCCGCAATCTTCTGGGCACGCCCAAACCCACCACACCGATGATCGGATCGCTTGTCAGTCCGCTTTGGATAGAAATTTAAAACGTTTGCATTTTTGCGAAAGGCAATTACAAACGTTTCAAACTTGTTCGAGGGAGAAGGATGACGACCCGCGTCATCACGCTCAAGGAGCTTGCCGCAGGCCTCGACCTGTCGATCACGACGGTGTCGCGGGCGCTTGCCGGCCATGAACAGATCGCGCTGAAGACGCGCGAACGTGTCGCGCACGCGGCGCGTCAGGCGGGGTACGTGCCCAACACCGCGGCGCGCACGCTTGTCTCCGGCCGCAGTGGCTTCGTCGGCCTCGTGTTGCCGATCCGCGGACCGAACCTTGTCGATTCCTTCCTTGGCGAATTCGTCACCGGGCTCGGCGAAGGGCTGGTATCGCATGGCGCCGACCTGATCCTGGCCACCGCCGCCTTCGGCCATTCGGAACTGTCGGTGCTGCGCCATGTCGTCGAATCCGGACGCGCCGATGGCGTCGTCGTGACGCGTATCGCCGCGGTCGACGAGCGGCTCGCCTATCTGCGCGAGCGCGGCTTTCCGTTCGTTGCCCATGGCCGGTTGCTCGACAGCGACTTCGGCTACAATTGGCTCGATACCGACGGCGCCCATGCCTTCGGCGAAGCCTTCGACATGCTCTACGATCTCGGCCACCGCCATTTCGGCCTGGTGACGATTTCCGAACCGATGACGTTCCGGCATCTCAGGCAAGACGGCTTTGCCGCGGCCATTGCCCGTCGGGGCGATCCTTCGGTGCGGCTCGACGTGGTGACGGCGCCGCGCTTCGATCACGGAGCCCGCGTCGAGGCCGTCAACCGCATGCTGCAGCGGCCTGACAGGCCCACGGCCATCGTCGCGCTGTTCGACGAACTGGCTTTGACCGTGATGGAGGAGGCCGCCCGCGCGGGCCTCAGCGTGCCGCGCGACCTCTCCGTCATCGGTTTCGACAACATCGCTGCTTCGGCCTACGCGCCGCCGGGCCTGACCACATTCGATGCCTCGATCCGTCAATGCGCGCGTGAGATCGCCGACATGCTGCTCACCATCATCGCCGACAAGCCCACCGCACCGTTGACGCGGCTGATCCGGCCGACGCTGGTTGCGCGCGCAAGCCATGGACCCGCACCGCAGATGAGAAGCTGACGCCGCCGTGACGGCGCATATCCAGGGAGGAAGACCGTGATGAAAGCATTGAAGACACTGCTCGGCGCCGCGCTGGCGTTATCGATCGCCTCAGGCGGCGCGCGGGCCCAGCAGGTGCTGTTCTGGTCGACGCAGGCGCGCCCCGTCGAGGAAACCCAAAAGATGCGCGACGAGGTGCTGAAGGGTTTTGACGGTGCGGTCGACTATCAGGTCGCCGAGACCGGCCCCTGGCTCACCCGCTTGCAGGCCGAACTGCAGGCCGGCACCGGCACCATCGGCGTGCTCGGCGGCCTGCATGGTGATTTCTCCAATGTCGGCGCGAACTTTGTCGATCTGTCCGGCGTCGATGTCGGCGGCGTCAAGGTCAACGAAGCTTACAAGAAGCTTGGCATGCTCGGCACCGGCGAGCAGAAATACCTGCCATGGATGCAGGCCACCTATTTGATGGCGGCCAACAAGCAGGCCTTGCAATATCTGCCGCAAGGCGTCGATCTCAACACCATCACCTATGACCAGCTGATCGAATGGTCGAAGAACATCGCCGAGAAAACCGGCTCGCCGAAATTCGGCTTTCCCGCCGGTCCAAAAGGGCTCAAGCACCGCTTCTTCGAGGGGTTCCTCTACCCGTCCTACACCGGCTCGATGGTGACCAAGTTCCGTTCACCGGAAGCCGAGATCGCCTGGAACAAGTTCAAGGAATTGTGGCAATACACCAACCCGAACTCGACCAACTATGCCTTCATGCAGGAGCCGCTTTTGACCGGCGATGTCTGGGTGGCGTTCGACCATGTCGCGCGGCTTGCCGACGCCTTCAACAAGAAGCCGGATGAGTTCGTTGCCTTTCCGGCGCCGGCCGGCCCCGCCGGTCGCGGATTCATGCCTGTCGTGGCCGGTGTCGCCATCCCGAAGACCTCGCCCGACATCGACAAGGCCAAGGCGCTGGTCGCCTACATGCTGAAGCCGGAAACCCAGATCGCGACACTGAAAGCCACCAATTTCTTCCCGGTCGTCGACGTCAAGCTGCCTGACGACATGCCGGCTTCGGTCAAGGCCTTCGGTCCGGCGATCACCACCATGACCGGGGCTCCCGATGCTCTGCCGGCACTGCTGCCGATGGGGCTCGGCGATCTCGATGGCAAGTTCAACCAGGTCTACACCGACAGCTTCGAGCGCATCGTGCTCGGCGGCGAGGACGTGCATGGCGTGCTTGGCGAAGAGGCCACGGCGCTCAAGGGCCTGATCGACCAGGCCAAGGCGCCGTGCTGGGCACCTGACAAGCCATCCGTGGGGGCTTGCCCGGTCGAAAAAATCCACCAGCGGGGGCGCCCGGTGTTTGTTCCACTCCGGGCGCCCAGACCCGCACCCACATGGCCGCAGCATCGCAAAGGACACCACCATGCATGGCAAGGCTCTGCCCTATCTGTTGCTGATGCCGGCGACCTTGTTCCTCTGCATCTTCTTCCTTTACCCCTTCGCGCTGGTCGCTTTCGAGGCGGTGACCCGCGACGGCGCCTTCACCCTCGATAATTTTCGCACCATGGCCGGCAGCTGGAAATTCCCCGCCACGGTTCGCAACACGCTGCTGCTTGCGGCGATCGTCGTGCCGATCCAGCTCGCCATGGCGTTGCTGATGGCAAGCGTGGTGGCGCGGCTGGAGACCGGACGCAGCGCGGCGCTCTATGTCTTCGCCATTCCGCTCGGCATTTCCGACCTCGCCGCGGGCCTGATCTGGCTCGCTATCTTCGACCAGTCCGGCTTCCTCAACACGCTGCTCTCCAGCCTTGGCGTCGTCGACACGCCGATCATGTTCCTCGGCTATCAGAGCAAGCTGACCATCTTCATCGCCGTGGCACTGGCCGAGATCTGGCGTGCCACCGCAATCATGATGGTCATCCTCGTCGCCGGCATGGGCCTGATCCCCAAGGAATACTACGAGGCGGCGGAGGTGTTTGGCGCCAGCCCATGGCAGCGCTTTGTGCGCATCACGCTGCCATTGCTGCGCCCCAGCCTGCAGACGGCGATTATCCTGCGGGTCATCCTCGCCTTCGAAGTCTTCGCCGTGGTCGCAGCGCTTGGCGGCACAAATCTGCCGGTGCTGATGGGCGAGACCTACAATTGGCAATTCACGCTGCAGGACCGCAATGTCGCCGCCGCTTCGGCGCTGCTCATCCTCGCCATCTCGATCGGCTTCACGCTGTTCTTCCTCAGGGTGCTGCGGGTGCCTAAAGAGGCCCGGATATAAAGGAGGCGCGGATATGAGCGCCATCGCCGAAGTACCGGCCACGGCGACCGCCGATGCGCGCAAGGCCGGCGACTGGCTGCTGATCGCCACCGCCATGCTGCTTTGCGTCTGGGTGCTGCTGCCGATCTATCTCTTGCTCGTCAACGCGCTGTCGGCGCCGGGTGAGGTCACCGCCTTTCCCAAGCGCTTCTTTCCGTCCTTCGATTTTGGCAGCCTGTCCTTCTTCATCGAATTTGCCGGCGTCGCCAGGGCACTGTGGAACTCGGTCCTCGTCGCCACCCTGACGATGATCCTGTCCATCGGCTTCGGTGCGCCGGCCGGCTACGCGCTGTCGCGTTTCGCCTTTCCGGGCAAGGAGGCCTTCCGCTTCCTGGTGCTGATGACGCGCGCCTTCCCGTTGCCGCTGCTGGCATTGCCGCTGGCGGTGATGTTCATCCGCACCGGCCTCGACGACACCGCCATCGGGCTGGCGCTGGTCCATACCACGCTGGCGCTGCCGTTTGCCGTGCTGATCACCTTCTCGCTGTTCTCGGGCATACCCGTCGAACTCGAAGAGGCAGCCTGGACGCTCGGCTGCACAAGGCTGCAGGCCTTTCGAAAGGTCATCCTGCCGCTGGCGCTGCCCGGCATCGCGGCCTCGGCGGTGTTTGCCTTCACCATCTCCTGGAACGAGGTGTTTGCCGCCGCCGTGCTCACCATCGAGAACCGCACGCTGACCGCCTTCCTGCTGCAAAGCGTCGGTGAATCGCCGCTCTATCTCAAATTCGCCGGCGGTGCCGCACTGGTCGTGCCGGCGCTGATCTTCATCTTCGCCGTTCGAAAATACCTGTTTGCCATGTGGGGGATCGCCAACCGATGACGCGAGACGCGGAGACCGCACATGGCTGAAATCGCGATCAAGGGTGTGGCCAAGCGCTTCGGCGGCTTCACCGCCCTGCACCAGGTCGACCTCACCATATCAGACCAGGAATTCATGGTGCTGCTCGGCGCCTCGGGTTGCGGCAAGACCACCCTGCTGCGCATCGTCGCCGGGCTGGAAACGCCAAGCCAGGGCGAGGTCTGGATTGGCGGCCGCCGCGTTGACCATCTGCCGCCGCGCGACCGCGGCATTGCCATGGTGTTCCAGAACTACGCCGTCTTTCCGCACCTGACCGTGTTCGAGAACATCGCCTTCGGCCTCCGCATGAAGAAGTTGCCGCAAGCTGACGTCGAGCGTCGCGTTAACAGCACCGCCGAACTGATGCATATCGAGCAATTGCTGAAACGCTATTCGGGCCAGCTGTCCGGCGGCCAGCGCCAGCGCGTTGCCGTCGCCCGTGCGCTCGCCATGGAGCCCGACGTCATCCTGATGGACGAGCCGCTGTCGAACCTCGACGCGCTGCTGCGGCTGGAAATGCGCGCCGAACTCAAGGGCGTGCTTGCCGCGTCGAAGACCACCACCATTTATGTTACCCACGACCAGGTCGAGGCGATGAGCCTCGCCGACCGCATCGCCGTCATGCATCAAGGCCGCATCGTCCAGGCCGCGTCGCCGGTCGAGGTCTACCGCAATCCGGCCGCGCGTTTCGTCGGCTCCTTCATCGGCAACCCGCCGATGAATTTTATTCCGGCAACCAAGGCCAGGAATGGCAGCTGGACCGTTGCCGGACTGACGCTGCCCGGCCCCAAATCGGACAAGCAGAACATAGACTTCGCCATCCGCCCCGAAGACGTCGGTGCCGGCAGCGAGGGCTTGCATGCCACCGTGCGCGTCATAGAGCCGCTCGGATCACACACGCTGGTCACCTGCGATGTCGAGGGCGGCCTGTTCCGCGCCATCCTGGACTCGAATGCCGGCGTCCAGGTCGGCGATCACCTGCGGCTCGCGCCCAAACCCGACCGCATCCGCTGGTTCGATCCGGAAACCACCAATAGTCTTTGATACCGAAAGCCCTGAACTCTCATGACTGCTTCTCCCGCCAGTGACATCATCGCCCGCGCCGTCGAGGTGCTGAAAGAGAACGACAAGGGCGCCTACACCATCCCGACGAAAGGTCTCTATCCGTTCCAGTGGAACTGGGATTCCTGCCTCACAGCGCTCGGTCTGGCCCATTATGACGAGGCCCGCGCCTGGACCGAGATCGAGACCTTGTTCGCGCACCAATGGCCGGACGGCATGGTGCCGCACATCGTCTTCCATGTCTGGAGCGACGGCTATTTTCCCGGGCCGGAAGTCTGGCGCACCGGCCGCCCGACGGCCACCTCCGGAATCACCCAGCCGGCTGTTGCAGGTTTTGCCATACGCCGCCTGTTCGACCGGGCCAAGGACAAGAAATTTGCTGCGGAGCGGGCCCGCGCCTTGCTGCCGAAGATCGATGCCTGGCACCGCTGGTTCTACGAAAATCGCGACCCTGCGGGCGAGGGACTGGTCGCCATCATCCACCCGTGGGAGTCCGGCCGCGACAATTCCATCGACTGGGACGAGGCCTTCGACTGCGTGCCGACCGAAGGCGTCGAGCCTTACACGCGCCGCGACACTTTACACGCCGATCCGGCGCACCGGCCGACGCAAGGCCAGTATGACCGCTACATTTGGCTGTTGCAGCACTTTCGCGGGCTCGGCTGGGACAACACCAAATTGCATGACGCCTCGCCATTCCGGGCCGTCGATCCCGGCTTCAACGCCATTTTGGTCCGCTCCTGCGCCGATCTCGCCGATCTGGCACAATTGCTGGGCGAAACCGGGATCGCCAGCGCCAATTGTGCCCGCGCCGAAAAGAGCCTGGCGGCGATGGAGCGGCTGTGGAGCGATGCGCACGGCCAGTATCTCTGCCTCGACCGCGTCACCGGCAGGCTGGTCGACAGCGCCTCCGTCGGCGGCATCCTGCCGGCCTTCGCGGCCATTCCCGGGGCTCGCACCGCTGCGCTGGCCGCAACCGTCGAACGCCTTGCCGCCAAGGCACGCTACGTCGTCCCGTCGCATGATCCAGACGATCCACGTTTCGACGCCAAGCGCTACTGGCGCGGCCCGGTCTGGCTGGTGGTCAACTACATGATATCAGACGGCCTCGCCGCCGCCGGCCACAACGACGCGGCACGGCGCATCATGCAATCCAGCCTGGATTTGATCCGGGAAAGCGGCTTTGCCGAATATTACGACCCGCTCACCGGCGAGCCGCTCGGCGGCGGCCGCTTCACCTGGACGGCGGCGATGGTGATCGAGTTTTTGCGCGACGCGTAGGGGCAGCGCCGCCCTCTCTTTCCCTTCTCCCCTTGTGGGCCCCTTGTGGGAGAAGGTGGCCGAGCGCAGCTCGGTCGGATGAGGGGTGTTCCAGAAGACACCGCCGCCTCACTCCGCTGGGCCTCAACCGTCTCGGCGCTGCGCGCCGATCCACCTTCTCCCCTTGTGGGCCCACAAGGGGAGAAGGGAGAACCGCCAAGGCAGCTCACCCAAACTTCGGATCTAGACTGCCCGACTTGTAACGCTTGGCCATTTCCGCGACCGGCAGCGGCTTGATCTTCTGCGCGTTGCCGGCGGTGCCGAACTGTTCGAAGCGCTCCTTGCAAAGCTTGCGCATCGCGGCCATGGCAGGCGTCAGATATTTGCGCGGATCGAACTCGCTCGGGTTCTCGGTCAGCACCTTGCGGATGGCTCCGGTCAGCGCCATGCGGTTGTCGGTGTCGATGTTGATCTTGCGCACGCCGTGCTTGATGCCGCGCTGGATCTCCTCGACCGGGACGCCCCAGGTCGGCTTCATCTGGCCGCCATATTTGTTGATGATCTCCTGCAGATCCTCCGGCACCGAGGACGAGCCGTGCATCACCAGATGCATGGTGGGCAGGCGGCGGTGGATTTCCTCGATGACGTTCATGGCCAGCACCGCGCCGTCAGGCTTGCGCGAGAACTTGTAGGCGCCGTGGCTCGTGCCCATGGCAACCGCCAGCGCATCGACATGGGTATCCCTAGCGAATTCCACCGCTTGTTCCGGATCGGTCAAAAGCTGGTCGTGGCTGATCGCGCCTTCGATGCCGTGGCCGTCTTCCTGCTCGCCGCCGCCGCTCTCCAGCGATCCGAGCACGCCGATCTCGCCTTCGACGGACACGCCGCCCCAATGCGCCATGTCGACGACGCGCTTGGTGATGCCGGAATTGTAGGCGTAGTCGGCAGGCGTCTTGCCGTCTTCCTTCAGCGATCCGTCCATCATGACCGAGGTGAAGCCATACTGGATCGCGGTGACGCAGGTGGCCTCGTTGTTGCCATGGTCGAGATGCATGCAGACCGGAATGTCGGGATGGATTTCGACCAGCGCATCGATCAGCTTGGCCAGCACAACGTCATTGGCATAGGCCCGCGCGCCGCGGCTTGCCTGCAGGATGACCGGCGATTTGGTCTCCTCGGCGGCCTCCATGATGGCGAGGCCCTGTTCCATATTGTTCATGTTGAAGGCGGGTACGCCGTAGCCGTATTCGGCGGCGTGGTCGAGCAATTGTCTCAGTGTTATGCGAGCCACCCAATAGTCTCCCGTATCTGGTTTCAAGCGCAACGTCGTCCGACCGGTAGCCGGCCGGCCCTTGATGCTTCTGGCCGGATTTCAGCGGAACCGCAACCTTCACGGTTCTTCTCGATCGCAATTCTTGTTGCAGGGCTGAAATCCGGGCTCTTTGGTCAGGCCGCGATCAATTCCCGCGCCGCCAGGAGTTGCACGCAGGCATTGGCGGCTTCCTTGCCCTTGACGGCGAAGTGCTCGAAGAAGAAGCGGTGATGCTCGGCGCTGTCATGGTAGTTGTGCGGGGTGAGCACCGCCGACAGCACTGGCACGCCGGTCGACAGCTGCACGTTCATCATGCCGTCGATCACCGCGCTGGCGACGAACTCGTGCCGGTAAATGCCGCCATTGACGACGAAGGCGGTGCCGAGGATCGCGGCATAGCGGCCGGTTTGGGCCAGGGTCTTGGCGTGCAGCGGAATTTCATAGGCGCCCGGCACGTCGAAGACATCGACGGCGAAGCGGTTCTCCCCAAGCGCGGAAAGCTCCGCTTCGAAGGCCTGCACACATTGGTCGACGATGTCGGCATGCCAGCGCGCCCTGATAACGGCGACGCGGGTCGTTTCATAGTCTTTATGGGAATGCTGATTCATGGGTCCATCCTTCCGTTTCGAACCAGAATCAGGACGCACGATACGGATTAAGCCCGCGAAAAGCGGGCCGGCTTCCGTTTCGTTCTCTTCCATCCGGACTGTAACCGTCGGCTCCGGATTCACACCGGATCTGCTGACCCCTCCGACCATCGGAGGGCGCTCGCGGGCTCAGGCCGAAACCTTTACCGCCGGTGGGGACTTTCACCCCGCCCTGAGAACTTTAACGGCTTTGTATGGAAGGGCAGGGGTGCCGCTGTCAACCGGACGAAGAGCCGATGACCAATACAGTCTGTCAAGTGGATCGGCGCCACGCCGCCGCCGACGCCGCAACCAGCATCAGCACTGCTGCGACCGCCGCGCATGTCGCAAAACCAAAGCTGGAATAAAGCGGCCCGAAGCTGGTGGTGCCGACGAAGACCGCAAGATAGGTTACCGCGCTGTTCAAGCCCATGATCGTGCCGCGGCGCGACGGATCGAGTGCTGACAGACGCATCACCAAGACGTTGAGGCCGAAATGATTGGCCAGTCCCCAAACGGCCACCATGGTCAAGGTCAGCCCGAAACTGCCGCTCGTCGCGGCCATTGCGACATAGACGACGGCGACCAGAAGGTAGGCGAATGGCATGACGCGTCGTGCACCCAGCCGATCGATGACGCCGTCGAGGAGAGCAGCGGTGCCGAACCCGATCCCATAGGCGAGTGCGGCGAGCCCATTGGCGCTGACCGGCTCTCCCAGCCCAACGTGAAGGTGGTCGCCGAGATAGCCATAGACACCATAGAAGGCGGTCATGAACGCGGCGCAGGCAATGAGAAGCGGGACGATGCCGGGAATGCCGAGCGCGTCCAGCGGGGTCGGTGCCGGACCGCTTTTCCTGACATCGTTTAGCGAGGAGAGTGAGAGGCCGGCCAGTGCAAGCACTGCCAGCAGAGCGACTGCTGCGAAGACGGCGCGCCAATGCACGAGATCGGCCAACACCGCCGACAGCGAGACGCCGGCCACCATGCTGAGCGTCCATCCGGTCAGCACGACGCCGATCGTGCCGCTCTCCCTGCCCGGTGGAGCGATGGCCGCCGCACTGGCATAGATCGCCGGCATGGCGATGCCTGCAGCGATGCCCGCCAGCAACTGTGCCGCGACCAGCATGACCACTGTGGGCGCCATTGCACTTGCTACCAGCGCTATCGCCAGCAACAGCAATGCGCCCTGCAGCATCCGGCGCGCGCCGAGGCGGTCGATGTAGCGGGCCAGGAACAGGGCGCTTGCGGAGGTGCCGAGGCCGAACGCGGCCGCCGCGATCATCACGGTCGGCACGCTGGTACCGAACGAGGAGGCCACGGCCGGTGCGATCGGACCCAGCACAAGCGAATTCGAGCCGATGACCGCGATGCATCCGGTCAGCAGGTAAGCCAGCGCCGGGATCGGCGCGCGAGCGCTAGGCGCCAGAGATGCAACTTGATCTGCGTTCGACATATCGTCATGATCGCCGTATTTTATTCAGCTGCAATCGGGAAATTGGCCATGGATGAAGAAACAGATGGTATTCCGCAGAACAAGGCTGCGACCCGCGACCTCGACGCGATAGACCGAAGAATATTAGGCGTCCTGGTCGATGACGCCACGATCAGCTACGCCGAACTGGGCGATCGCGTGGGCTTGTCGCCTCCTGCCGCGCATGAGCGGGTCAAACGCCTTCGGCGCAGCGGCGCCATCCGCAACACCGCGGCAATCATCGATCCCCGGGCGGTAAAAAAGCCTTTGCTTGCCTTTGTCCATATCGACACCAAAGGCTGGGGAAAAACCCCGGAGCTGATGGCGGTTTCGGAGTATCCGGAGGTCGAGGAGATCCATTCGGTTGCCGGCGACAGCTGCATGCTGCTCAAGGTGCGCACCGAAGACACCAGGGCACTCGAAGGACTGCTGTCGCGCCTTTACGAGACGCCTGGTGTCACCTCGACCCGCAGCTATGTGGTGCTGTCTACCTATCTCGAGCGGCCGGTGCAGCCCGGCACCACCACCGAGTGGCCAACGCCAAGGCATATGGCCAAGCCGCTGTATTGAGGTTCGACGGTCGGCTCCTAACCACGCTCGGGAAACAGCGCCTGCAGGCCTTCGCGCGACGCCTTGGCGATGCCACGCTCGGTGATCAGGCCGGTCACCAGCCGCGCCGGCGTCACGTCGAAAGCCGGGTTCGCTGCGGGCGTCGTCGCCGGCGAAATGCGCACCTGGGCAATCTCGCCGCTGGCGGTCTTGCCCCAGACCAGCGACACCTCGTCGGAAGAGCGTTGCTCGATCGGGATCTCGGCCAGACCGTCATGCACCGTCCAGTCGATGGTCGGCGACGGCAGCGCGACATAGAAAGGCACATCATTGTCGGCGGCGGCTAACGCCTTGAGATAGGTACCGATCTTGTTGCAGACATCACCACTGGCAGTCGTGCGGTCGGTGCCGACGATGACCATGTCGATTGAGCCGCGCTGCATCAGATGGCCGCCGGCATTGTCGACGATCAGCGTGTGCGGCACGCCGTGGCCGGCCATCTCCCATGCGGTCAGCTGGGCGCCCTGGTTGCGTGGCCGCGTCTCATCGACATAGACGTGGACCGGAATGCCAGCCTCGGTGGCTAGGTAGATCGGCGCGGTGGCGGTGCCGTAGTCGACGGTGGCCAGCCAGCCGGCATTGCAGTGGGTCAGGATGTTGACCGGTTCGCCCTGCTGCTTGCGCGCCGCGATCGCCTTGATGATGGCGAGGCCGTTCTCGCCGATGGCCCGGTTGAGGCCTACATCCTCGTCGGCGATTTCACCGGCGCGTCGGTAGGCTGCTTCGGCGCGTTGCTCTGCTGGCAATGGCCGCAGGAAGCGCCGCATCTCGTCCAGCGCCCAGCGCAGATTGATGGCGGTCGGGCGCGTCTCGTGCAACGTCTCCCACGCGGCATCGAGCGCCGCATCGGAGGGATCGTCGGCCATCTGCATGGCGACGCCATAGGCAGCGGTGACGCCGATCAGCGGCGCGCCGCGCACCCACATGTCGCGGATCGCGGTGGCGATGCCGTCAACCGTGCCGATCGTCTCGATGCGGAAATCATGCGGCAGCCAGCGCTGGTCGATGATCTCCACCGAACGCCCGTCGCCGCTCAGCCAGATGGTGCGATAGTGGCGGTCGCCGACGTTCAAATGCTGCTCTCCTGTTCGATCAGCGCGGCCAGTTGGTTGACCTCGCCGATGCTATGGATATGGCGCCGGTTGACGGCGATGTGACGGCCGAATTTCAGCGCCTTTGCCTCACAACTGGCGCGCAAATCCTCGTCGGCAATGGTCTCGAAATCGGCATTGTGGGCGAGACCGAGGATGCGCCGATGAACCTCGATGCCGGCAAAGCCGAGCAGATCGGTCCAGATCTGGTGCAGCACATGGTCGAGTGCCTGCTCGGCGCCGAGCCTGTCGCCCTGATCCTCGAACAGGCTCTTCTGATAGAGCATGCCGCTGCGTTCGGTGCGCCACAGATGCGAGAACTCCGCGCGGAACACTGACCAGGTCTCGACTGTCACCTCGAGCAGATAGGCGCGCATGGCATCGCGCTTTCCTTCCTGCTCGTGCCCGCGTTGCGAGAAGAACGACATCCAGAAATTGGCGAGCAGCATGCCGACATCGAAGGCCATCGGGCCGTAGAAGGCGAATTCCGGATCGATCATCCGGGTTTCTGTATCGGTGACCATGATCGAGCCGGAATGCAGGTCGCCATGCAGCAGCGTTTCGGCATTGGCGGCGAAGATGTGCTTCAGCCGCTGCGCCTCGACCTTGAGGTCGCGGTCCGCGCGCAATTCGGCGACGAGGCCGTCGAGCTGCGGCGAGGTGTGCCGGTTCATCCTGGCGTCGAAATAGGGGTCGGAAAACACCAGGCTCTCGGTGATGTCGCAGAGTTCGACATTGTCGGCGAACAGCGCCAGGTCGACCTTGCGGTCCTTGGCCGCCATGTACAGGTCGGAGCCGCGAAACAGCGTGCGGGCCATGAACAGGCCGATATCCCGAGCAATGTTCGGCAATCGCCGGCCTTCGATCAGCGCGCGGCGCAGGATGATGTGCGGCGGCGCTAGATATTCCATGATGATCAGCGCCTGGCTTTCGTCGAAATAATGGATCGCCGGCACCGAACCCGGCGCGCGCGCCTCTTGCCTTGTCAGCGCATGATATTCGAAGAAGGAGCGTTTCAAGGGCAGCGGCCAGCTGTCGCCGACCAGACGGACATAAGGCAGGGCCTGCTTGACCACCGCCGCACCGCTGGCGCCCTCGACGATGAAGACGAGGTTGAGATTGCCGTCACCGACCTCGCGGACCTTCCAGCGTGTGGTGTCATTGCCGATCTTCGCGCACAGCGCGTAGTTTGTGCCAAGGCGGGCAGCCAGGGTCTCGACCGACAGGGCTTCGAACGGCAATTCTTCAGTCATCGTCATCCTCCCGCTATGCGCGCCCCGAACATAATCGAGACGTGACGGTCGGGCCAAGCTAGGAAGCGATCTGGCAATTGTCAATCGTGTTGACAATTGACGATACAGGCCATAGCGTCATGTCAGGGAGGAACGCATGGTCGGCAATGCCGTGTTCCGCGTAGAGGGACTGAGGAAATCCTTTGGCCATAACGAGGTGCTTGGCGGCGTCTCGCTCGAATTGCATGCGGGCGAAGCGACCGTGCTGATGGGCGCCAACGGCGCCGGCAAATCCACCCTCGTCAAGATCATCTCCGGCGTCTACGAACGCGGTGGCGGCACGATGGCGCTTGCCGACCAGGATTTTGCACCGAAAACCCCGGCCGAGGCGATCCGCGCCGGCGTCGTCACCGTTCACCAGAACATCAATGACGGTGTCGTCGCCGATCTCGACGTTGCTACCAATCTCACTCTCGACAGGCTGAGTGGCAGCGGCGCGCCGACCCTGTTCAATCCGGCGCGCGTGCGCCGGGAGGCCAAGGCGGTCGCGGACCGCATGGGGCTGGCCATCGATCTGATGGCGCGGGTAAGCGATCTTTCGCTGGCCGATCGCCAGATGGTGGCGATTGCCCGTGCGCTGGCGCACCAGCCGAAAGTGCTGATTCTCGACGAGCCGACCTCATCGCTCTCCAGCACCGAGGCCGATCGGCTGTTTGCACTGGTCGACAGGCTGCGCAAGCAAGGCGTGGCCATCCTCTACATCTCGCACCGCATGTCGGATATCAGGCGACTTGCCGACCGCATCGTCTCCATGCGCGACGGGATCATCTCAGGCATCTTCGACAAGAAGCCGCTCGACTATGAAGGCGCGGTCAACGCCATGCTCGGCCGCAAGATCCATCTCGACCAGATCGTTGCCAGGAATTCGGCCAAGGCAATCCTGACGATCGAGGGCCTGCGCATCGCGCCAGGTGCCCGGCCGATCTCGCTGACGCTCGGCGACGGCGAGGTCGTTGCGATCACCGGCCTCGTCGGTGTCGGCAAGACGGTGCTTGCCGAGACGCTGTTTGGCGTGCGCCAGCCGCTCGCCGGCACCATGACGATGAGCGGCAAGCCCTATGCACCGCGATCGACGGGTGAGGCGATCGCCGCCGGCGTGTTCCTCGTCGCCAAGGACCGTGGTGAGAACGGCATTGTCGGCGGCTTCAACATCCAGGAAAATATCAGCCTGCCGTTTCACAAGCGCATGTCGCGTTTCGCTGTTCTCAGGCGCCGTCTCGAACGCGCCACGGCGCGCCGGCAGATCGAGGAACTGGGCATCGTCTGCCGCTCCGAGAAGGACGAGATGTCGGAGCTGTCCGGCGGCAACCAGCAGAAGGTAATGGTCGCCCGCTGGATGGCTCAGGATGCAAGACTGTTCATTCTGGACGAGCCGTTTCAGGGCGTCGACATTTCCGCGCGGCGCGACATTGCCGCCAAATTGAGAGCGAGTGCAAACGGCCGCGCCACGTTGTTGTTCGTCACCGAACTCGACGAGGCGCTGGAGACCGCCGATCGCATCCTGGTGATGTCGGAACAGACCATCGTCGGCGAGCATCGCAATGCCGACGTCGATCTCGATCGTCTGCTGGCCGAGGTGGCGGGCGGACCGCTGCACAGCGCCGCCTGAGGGTCGCGGTGAATAGGATTGGAGAGAGCATGGGTTCGAGTTGGGTAAAGACGGCAGCGGCGCGCGGGAGCGCTGAATGACGTCGCGCGACCACGCCATCCGCTACGGCTTCATCGTGCTCTTGTTCGGGCTCGTCGGCTATTTCGCCATTGCCGCCGACGGTTTCGTCTCTCCGCAAAGTGCCGTCTTCATCTTCCAATCGGTTGCCATCACCGGCGTGCTTGCACTCGGCGTCACCGCGACGCTCGTCGTCGGCGGCTTTGACCTGTCGATCGGCTCGGTCGCCACGTCGGCCATGATGGCGGCCGCCTATGTCATGGTGGTGCTGGAGCAGAACGCCTTCGTCGCGGTCGTCGTCTGCCTGCTGATCGGCGCCATTGTCGGCCTGATCAACGGCTGGCTGATCGTCTACATGCGCGTGCCTGATCTCCTGGCGACGCTCGGCATGATGTTCCTGCTCGTCGGCCTGCAGCGCATTCCGACCGAAGGCCGCTCGATCGCCACCGGCATGACCATGCCGGACGGCTCGGTCGCCAACGGCAAATTCTCTGACGCCTTCCTGGCGCTTGGCCGCCACCGCTTCGATTTCTTCATCCCCAACCTCATTCCGGTGTCGGTGGTGGTGCTGCTCGTGCTCGCCGTGCTGATCTGGTTCTTCCTCGAATACACCCGTTTCGGCCGCATGATGTATGCGGTCGGCAGCAACGAGCGTGCCGCCGAACTCGCCGGCGCGCCTGTCAAGGCATACAAGATCTGGGCCTACGTTATTTCAGGAGTTTTTGCCTCGATCGGCGGCATCTTGCTCGCCGCCCGGCTTGGACGGGGCGACATCGCCTCGGGTAATAATCTGCTGCTCGATGCCGTCGCTGCGGCGCTGATCGGCTACGCGGTGCTGGGTGCTGCCAAGCCGAACGCCTTCGGCACGGCCGTTGGCGCGCTGTTCGTCGGCATCTTGCTGCAAGGCCTGACGATGATGAACGCGCCTTACTACACGCAGGATTTCGTCAAGGGCGTGGTTCTGGTCGTCGCCCTTGTCTTCACCTTTGCGCTTTCGGGCAGGGGCAGGAGGTAGCTTTCGATCGGAACAGGATTTTGGGTTCAACAAGAGTGGAGGAAAACAAAGTGAGCATTACAAGAAGACTTCTGGGAAAGGTGGCGCTCGGATTGGCCGGCGCAACCATGCTGATGCAGGTTCCGGCGCTGGCCGCCGACAAGCCGGCGCCTTTCGACAAGCCCGGCGTCAAGATCGCGCTGGTGCGTTATCTCTCGACCGGTGACTTCTTCCAGGCCTATCTCAGCGGCGTCGAGGCACAGTCGAAGGCGCTCGGCATCGACCTGCGCGTGCTCGACAGCCGCCAGGACGCCGCGCTTCAATCCGACATGGTCGACCAGGCCATTGCGCTCGGCGTTCAGGGCATCATCATCCAGCACGGCCTGACAGAATCGATGAAGGACGCCGCACAGCGTGCGGTCGACGCAGGCATCAAGGTTGTGGCTTTCGACGTCAATGTCGAGAACCCCAAGATCCCGCAGGTCGAACAGTCCGACCGCGACTTGGCCCGCCTCGCGCTCGAGCAGGCGGTCAAGGACAATGGCGAGAGCTGGGATGCCGGCTATGTCTATGTCGCCGGTATCGCGCCGCTCGACCGCCGCAACGAGACCTGGGTCGACGTGAAGAAGAAATATGCCGGCATCAAGGAAGTCGCGATGTTCGGCACGCTCGACAATCCGATCGCCAACTCGGTCGCCAACCAGGCCCGCTCGGTGCTGTCGGCCCATCCCGACATCAAGGTGATGTTCGCCCCCTACGATGAATTCGCCAAGGGCGTGAAGATCGCCGTCGACGAAGCGGGCTTGAACAAGGGCATCAAGATCTATTCGGCCGATATCTCAACGTCCGATATATCAGCGATGCGCGAGCCCGACAGCGCCTGGGCCGCGACCGCCGCGACCAACCCGGCCGTCGTCGGCCAGGTCTCGGTGCGTGCGCTGGCGCAGCTGCTGGCCGGTGAAGATCCCGGCCACAACGTCGTCGTGCCGCCGACGCTGATCACCCAGAAGGACCTCATCGACAAGGACATCAAGAACATGGAGGATCTGTCGGCCAAGCTGCCGCAGTTCGCTCACGCCGATGTCGCGATGCCGGCCTGGATGCCGAACCCGAACGCGAAGTAAGTTCGCTATCGAGGGCCGCTTGCAGCCGCTTGCTGCGGGCGGCCTTCTTGCCGAATATTTGCAGGGCCGGCTCGCTTGTTCCGGCCCAAGGTTCGGTGCGTGTATGGAACCACAGACCGCAATCGAGGAAAATCTGTCCGGTGCCGTCGCCGGAACATTGCTTCGATGCCCGCAGGCCACCACCGGCGTCGTGGTGTTGGGCGGATCGAGTGGCCGCGTCGATGTCGGGCGCGCGCGGCTTTTTGCAAACGAGGGCTCATCTGCCTTGGCCCTGCAGTGGTTCGGCGGCGAGGGCCAGGCTCCCGGAATATGCGAAATTCCCCTCGAAACCTTCTTTGCGGCAACCAACTCTCTCATTGAAACAGGATGCCGCCGCATCGTCTACGTCGGCACATCCAAGCGTGCCGGGGCCTCACTGCTCGCGGCGGTCCATGACCCGAGAATCGACGCTGTGGTCGCAATCAGCCCGTCATCGGTGGTTTGGGGAAATATCGGCGCGGGCCGGGATGGTGTCAGCTGGCCCGAGCGATCCTCATGGTCGCTCGACGGTATTCCCCTACCGTTTGTGCCGACGGATCCGAATTGGACCCGAGAGTATGTGGATGGCCTTGTGTCCTACCGAGGACACTTTGAGCATTGTTTCAAAGCCTTCGAACGGGAAGCAAATGCGACAGCCATCCCCGTTGAGACCGCATCGGCCGAGATTCTGCTGGTTGCAGGTGGCGACGACGCGCTGTGGCCCTCCCTATGGTTCGCAATGGACATTGTTCGGCGGCGAGACAACAAAGGCAAGGTCACACATCTCGTTTCATCGCCGGGCGCGGGCCACCGCATTCTCTTGCCAGGTGAGAACACACCACGCTCCGCATTGCATGCACACGGAGGCAATGACGAGGCTGATTCAAGGCTTGGCAGAAAGGCTTGGGAAGGCATCCGGGAACTGCTGTAGCAGACCGGTTTCGGCTACTCGTTGAACAGATCGGAGTGAGAGCCGGTCCGAGCAAGCTGTAATTCGTCGCTGGCCACCCGATAGATCAAGAGCCAGTCCGGTTCTATGTGCGCGTCACGATAGCCTTTCCAGTCGCCTTTCAAGGGGTGGTCCTTATAACTCGCCGGTAGCTCGTTTCCGGCGATCAGCCGGCCGAGCAGTTCGCGCAATTTGCCAAGGTCTTTGCCACGCTTCTCAATACGTTTCACGTCGCGACGGAATTGCCCGGAGCGAACAGGCGTCAGCACATCAGATGCCCAAATCCTTGAACAGCTCATCGGCCGAGGCGAAACGCTTGCCCTTGCCCTGTTCCAATTCGGCCATGGCCTTTCGAGTGGTTGCGTTAGGCACCTTCACCGGAAAGGGAAATTCCTTGTCGGCAGCGACGCGAACCAAAAGCAGGCGGATGGCGTCGGAAACCGACAGGCCCATTGCCGCCAGGGCTTCTGTTGCCTGATCCTTTGTCGCCGTATCGATCCGAGCGCGGACCACGGTATCAGTTGCCATGTTATAACTCCTCTGAGTGAGCTACAATGTAGCTACGGATTGCTAGCTGCGCAAGCCGGTTGATGCTCTCTCAATCTACCGCAACGCCGCCGCGATATTGCCGCCGTCGACCGTCGTCACGTCGGCGGTGGTTCGGTCGGCCAGCGCGTGGTGCAGGAATGCCTGTGCCACGTCCTGCGCCGTCACTTCCTGGCCGAGCAGATTGCCGGACATGTAGTCCTTCTCCGACACGCCGCGCGCGCCCGAGCGGCTGGCGATCATGGCGTCGGTCAACAGGCCTGAGCGGATGCGGTCGGCGTTGACGGCGTTGGATCGGATGCCATACGCGCCATAGTCGAGCGCGTATTGCCTGGACAGGAACAGGGTCGCTGCCTTCGGCAAGCCATAGGCGCCGAACTTCGGGCCAGGATTGACTGCTTGTTTGGACGTGTTGAACAACAACACGCCGCCAGTGCCTTGTTCGAGCATGATGCGCACAGCGTTCTGCGCCACCGACTGATGGGCGAAGAAGTTGAGCTCGAAGCTTTTGCGCAAAAGCGCATCGTCGAGTTCGCCGATGCGGCCTTCCCAGGCAGCACCGGCATTGGACACCAGGATGTCGACACCGCCGAACACGGCGACCGCTCTGTCGAAGGCGGCACGCACCTGTGCCGGGTCGGTGATGTCGGTGGCGACGCCGATCGAATTGTTACCGGCCTTCTTCGCCGCCTCGGCGGCCTTCTCGGCATCGAGATCGACGACGACGGCGTGAGCGCCATTGTCGGCGAACAGTTTTGCTGTCGCCGCACCGATCGCGCCGGCGCCGCCGGTGATCAGCACGACCTGGCCGGTCAGCGGCTTCGGCTTGTTGGAGGCGAGCTTGGCCTGCTCCAGCGACCAGTATTCGAGCGGGAACAGGTCTGCCTTGGAGAGCGGATGGAAACGCCCGACCGCCTCGGCGCCGCGCACCGCCTCGATCCACATCTCGCCGACATCCGACGCGATCTTCGCATCCTTCAGAGTGCGGCCATGGCCGAACATGCCGAGGCCCGGCACCAACGTCAGCCGCGGCATCTGGTCGAGCATGGTGCGCTTGACGTCGTCGAGCGCGTCATTGGTCTCGAAATAGGCGCGGTAATCCTTGGCGAAGGCGTCGACATGGTCCTTGATCACCGCCTTGTAGTCGCCGGCCTTGTCGGCATCGGGCGCCGGCAGTGCCATCGGTCCGGTCTTGATGCGGATCGACAGATCGGGCGTCGACACGCCGCGTCCAGCATAATCGGCAATCTCGGTCGAATTGATGAAATCGACGATTGCCGGCGAAGTGCGGAAGTCGCTGATCATGCGGTCGAAGCGGCCTTCGCCGCGAGCCACTGCAACGGCACCACGCAGCATCGGCGCGATAGACGCCGGTGTCGCGAGCTTTGCCGGCAAGGCTGCCTTTGCTGCCTTGGGCTTGCCGCTTGCGGTAATGAAGTCCTCGGCGACATTCACATAGTGGATCATCCGGTCGTAGGCTTGTTTGGCGTCGTCGCCGAAGGTGAAGATGCCATGCTTGTCGAGGATCAGGCCCTCGACCGTGGGGTCGGCGTCGAAGATGTCGGCGGCCGCCTTGGCGAGGTCGAAGCCGGGCATGATGTAGGGCACATAGCCCATCTTGCTCCCGAACACCGTCTTCACCAGCGGTTTCGAATCTTCCTGGTCGACGATGGCCAAGATGGCAGTCGAGTGCGTGTGGTCGACGAATTTGTGCGGCAGGAAGGCATGCAGCAGCGTCTCGACAGAAGGATTGGGCGATGACGGGTCGATGAGGTTGGCGCGTTGCAGGGCAACCATGTCCTCGTCGGCCAGTTTGTTCAGCGCGCGCGCCTTGAGCAGTGGCTTGAGCTTGACCGCCGGCAGGCCCTGCGGCTCGATGACGCCCATATCCCAGCCGCTGCCCTTGACGCACAGCACGTCCCACTCGTCGCCGACAAGATCGACGGCCGTCGTCTTGCAGGAGGTGTTGCCGCCGCCATGCAGCACCAGTCTCGGTTCACCGCCCAGCAGCCGCGTCGTGTAGACGCGCAAGGCCAGGTCGCGGCCGACGCCCTTCCTTGCATAGTCGGCAACGAGCTTTTCGGCTGCATCGTCATTCCACAGGTTCTTCATGTTCGCTTCGTCCAATTGCTGTCTTCGATGGTGAAACAGGAATGCCGCGACGCTTTGATGACAATGCGACGGCGACGGGAGTGCTGATTGCTAGGAAGCCTTTTCTGTCGTGGCGGCCGCATGATCCAAGAGCCGCTGCGCCATGCGCGCGCCGACCACCAAATGCGTGCAAAGGCCACCGGCGATCGCCGCGAGCAGCGGTTCGAACTTGCTGTCCTCCTGTACGACCATCAGCCGCCGGGCGATGGCGCGCAGTGAGGCAAGTTCGGCGGAGATCACCCGCCTGTTATAACTGCAGTCGAGCACTTTGCCCCCGGCGTCGATGATCTGCCCGGCAATGACGCCGGCAGCGCCCTGCTTTCGCAGTTCCGCCATTTCACTTGGTGTCAGCGCGCCGCATTTGACCAGATGGCTGTCGGCATCGACCGCGCCGACCGAGTATAGCGCCAGATCGCATTCGCCGACGCCCGATAATTGTTCGCGGATCACCGGTTCGGCACGCAGCGCACGTGCCAGCTCTTCCGTCGACAGCACCAGCGGTGCGTAGAAGTTGAGCCCCTTGGCGTTCAGGCGCCGCGCGATCTCCATCGTGCACTGATCGGGCCGATAGGAATAGGGCGCGCCGAGATTGCCGCAGAGTTGCGCCACCGTGACATCCTGCAGGTCAGCATAGGACATGATGTCGGCGATCATGTAGACGGTCCGGCCCCAGGCGACGCCGATGCGGTCGCCCTTCTTGACCAGCTCGAGAAAGACGCTTGCCGCCAGCACGGCGATTTCCGTCGATGGGTCGGCGATATGGTCGTTTTCAGGCGCGATCCAGACGGCGTCGAGGTGCAGCGCATCTTCGAGTTTGCGCGCCAGCACATCGTCGGTGAAAAGTTGGGTCGAGGTCGAGATGTTGACGATGCCGGTCTCGCGCGCCTTGCGCAGATACATGGCGACCGAAGCGCGGGAAATGTTAAGCTGGCTTGCCACCTGGTCCTGCCGCAGGCCATGGGCATAATAGAGCCAGGCGGCCTTGTGGATAAGTTGTTCTGCCGGTCTGATCGCCATGCCATCTCCTCGGCTGACATTATTCACGGCTCTCGACAAAAGTCAAACTGGACACAGGTATGCGATGCCCTTTGGCGAGGCGAATCTGGATGATCATTGCGCCAAATGCGCCTCAACGGGGCATCGTTGATGGTGACGCGGCCCGAGGCCGTGATTAGAACGTCTAAAGAAAGAACGCGGGGAGTATGGGGATGGGCAATCCTTACGAACAGGATCTCGACAAGAACGCGGCCAACCATCAGCCGCTGACGCCGCTCACCTATCTGGAGCGCGCGGCCAGGACCTATCCCGACCATATCGCCATCATCCACGGCCGCCAGCGCATCGACTATCGCAATTTCTGGCATCGCTCGCTGAAGCTTGCCTCGGCGCTTCAGAAACGGGGCATCGGCAAGGGCGACACGGTCACCGTCATGCTGTCCAACACGCCGCCGATGCTGGAGGCGCATTTCGGCGTGCCGATGACCAAGGCGGTGCTGCATTCGCTCAACACACGCCTCGATGCCGCGGTCATCGCCTTCCAACTCGACCACGCGGAGACCAAGGTACTGATCGTCGACCGCGAGTTCTCCAGTGTCATCAAACAGGCCCTGGAACTGGCCAAGGTCAAGCCGCTGGTCATCGACTATGACGATCCCGACTACGCCGCCGACGCGCCGTACCCTAAAGGCGAGCGGATTGGCTCGCTCGACTATGAGGCCTTTGTCGCCGGTGGTGATGCGGATTTCGCCTGGTCGATGCCCGACGACGAATGGGATGCGATCTCGCTCAACTACACGTCGGGCACGACAGGCAATCCGAAGGGCGTGGTGTACCATCACCGCGGTGCCGCCCTGATGGCCTACACCAACACCATCCATGCCGGCATGGCCAAGCATGCGGTCTATCTGTGGACGCTGCCGATGTTCCACTGCAATGGCTGGTGCTTTCCCTGGACGCTCGCCGTCCAGGCCGGCACCCATGTCTGCCTGCGCTGGGTGCGGCCGAAGCCGATCTACGATGCGATTGCCGATCTCGGCGTCACGCATCTTTGCGGCGCGCCCGTGGTCATGTCGGTGCTGATCAATGCGAAGGACGGGGACAAGCGGGAGTTCCCGCAGACGGTCTCCTTCAACACGGCCGCCGCACCACCGCCGGAAGCCGTGCTGTCGGGGATGGCCGATGCCGGCTTTGCCGTCACCCATCTCTATGGCCTGACCGAGACCTATGGCCCCGCGGTCGTCAACGAATGGCACGGCGCCTGGGACGACCTCGAAAAGGGTGAACGCAGCGCCAAGAAGGCACGGCAGGGCGTACGCTATGCGGCACTCGAAGGCCTGACCATCATGGATCCTGAGACGATGCGGACGACGCCGGCGGACGGCGAGACCATCGGCGAGGTCATGTTCCGCGGCAACATCGTCATGAAGGGCTATCTGAAGAACCGCAAGGCGAGCGACGAGGCCTTTGCCGGCGGCTGGTTCCATTCCGGCGATCTCGGTGTCATGCACGCCGATGGCTACATCCAGCTCAAGGACCGCTCCAAGGACATCATCATCTCGGGCGGCGAGAATATCTCCTCGATCGAGGTCGAGGATGCGCTCTACAAACACCCCTCCGTCGCCTCTTGCGGTGTTGTCGCCAGGCCCGACGACAAATGGGGCGAGGTGCCCATCGCCTATGTCGAATTGAAGCCTGGCAAGTCGGCGACCGAGGCCGAGATCATCGAACACTGCCGCGCGCTGCTTGCCCGCTTCAAAGTGCCGAAGGCGGTGATCTTCGCCGAAATCCCGAAGACCTCGACCGGCAAGATTCAGAAGTTCCGGCTGCGCGAAATGGCAAAGGTCGCCTGAATCGCCGACAGTCTCTCGCGGAAAATATTCTCTACGGTCCGCATCCTCCGGTGGCTTCGTGACGTCTATCGAATGTCACCATCTGTCAACAATCGTACAAGTACGCCGAAATCGCATTGACAGGTCACTCGTTTCGATTTACGAGTGACGAAAATTGAAATTCGTCATTCGTAAAGCAACAGAGGTCATGTCCGAAGCCGCCACCATCGTCGCCGACGCCGCCCGACAGGAAAATGTGACGCGCATTCTCGATTGCGCCGAGCGCTTGTTCCGCCACTACGGCTACGGCAAGACCAATGTCGCCGACATCGCCCGCGAACTCGGCATGTCGCCGGCCAACATCTACCGCTTCTTCGCTTCCAAGGTGGAAATCCACCAGGCGGTCTGCGGTCGGATGCTCGGTGCAAGCTATAAGATGGCCTAGGTGATTGCCCACCTGCCGATCAGCGCCGAGGAGCGGCTTCGGCGCTACATACATGCCCAATACAAGATGACGATGGAAGTCATGCTCGACGAGCAGAAGGTCCACGAGATTGTCGTCGTCGCACTCGAACGGGACTGGGGCGTCATCGACAAGCATGTCGACAGCATTCACGACCTGTTTGCGGACGTGATCCGCGACGGCATCGAGGCCGGTGAGTTCAGGGAACAGGATCCGGTGATCGCGTCTCGGTGCTTCGGCGCCTCGACCGTCATCCTGTGTCATCCGCAGATGGTGGCGCAATGCCTTGCCAAGACCAACCGGGCGATGCCCGACGACCTGATCGACTATGCGATCAGGGCTTTGAAGTAATAGCCGCCGAACGCCGGTATCGACCGTTCATCTCCAGTCGGGAGTACAAGATGTCTTTGTCCAGTTCCATCCTCCGCAAACTGCCAGTTGCTGGCCTGATGGTCGCGGCCCTCGGGCTCGCCGGCTGCAGCCAAGAAAAAGCCGAGGTCAAGGAGATCATCCGGCCGGTCAAGGTCGTCGAGATCGCCCAGGCGCATGATAAGCGCACGCTCTCCTATTCCGGCTCGGTGCGGGCCCGCACCGAAAGCGCGCTGGCTTTCCGGGTCAACGGCAAGATCACAGAGCGCCTCGTCGACATCGGCCAGCACGTGGCCTCGGGCGATGTGCTCGCCCGCATCGATCCCATCGACTACGACCTTTCGGTCAAGAGCGCGCAGGCAGCCCTTGATGCCGCCGATCGGCAGGTCGAGACATCGGAGCTTGCCCGCAAGCGCGCCGAACAGCTGTTCGACAAGAAGTTCGCGCCGAAATCGCAGCTGGAGCAGGCGACCTTGGCCTACGACCAGGCCGTCGCCACCCGCGATTCCGCCCGCTCGACGCTTGCCCAGGCCAGGAACCAGGTTGGCTATACCGATCTCAAGGCCGACAGGGATGGCATCATCACCGCAGTCAGCGCCGATGTCGGCCAGGTGGTCGGCTCCGGCTCGCCGGTGGTCACCGTCGCGGTCGACGGCGAAAAGGAAGTGCTGATCGCCGTTCCGGAAATGGAAATCGCCGAATTCAAGCCGGGCAAGGTCGTCAAGGCGGGCTTCTGGTCCGACGACGCGTTGGCGCTGGACGGCAAGGTCCGTGAAGTCGCCGGCAGCGCCGATCCGCAATCGCGCACCTTTGCCGTCCGCGTCAGCCTGCCAAACGACCCACGCGTGCTTCTCGGCATGACCGCCAGCATCGAAGCCTCGGCCGCCAATGAACGGCAGCTCGTCTCGATCCCGCTGAGCGCATTGGCTGAGAAAGACAGCCAGTCGATCGTCTGGACCGTCGATCGTGGCGCCGATACCGTTCATGCCCGTCCGGTCAAGGTCGCGAAGTTTGCCGCCGATGGCGTGCGTGTCGCAGAGGGTCTGAAGCCCGGCGACGTCGTGGTCGCTGCCGGCACGCAGTTCATGACCGAGAATCTCAAGGTGAAATTCGCCGGTGACACGGTGCTGCAATCCGCCTCTGCGGCGGGTGACGGCGGCGACACCAAGCAGGTGCGCTGACGAAAGACAACCGGCTGCGCGTTCCCGCAGCCGCTGGTTTCCGGGCGGCAAGCGCCCACCCGAGACGCTCGATTGATGTAACCCCCACATCGATTTCGCGTCCCACCGCGATGAGCGTTTCTCCTCTCGGAGAGCCTTGCCGCCCGGAAGCCAATACCGAACCTCGATTGCTGAACAGATGGATCTGCATCCATGACCAATTCCACGGAAGAGAAGCGGCCCTTCAACCTGTCGCGCTGGGCAATCGGCCACCCCGCCATTGCGCGGTTCCTGTTTGGCCTGATCATCATTTCCGGCGCGCTCGGCCTGATGCGCATGGGCCAGAAGGAAGATCCCGATTTCACCTTCCGGGTCATGGTCGTCCAGGCAATCTGGCCGGGCTCGTCGATCCAGGAGATGGAAGACCAGGTCGTCAACAAGATCGAGCGCAAGCTGCAGGAGACGCCGCATCTCGACTTCGTCCGCTCCTTCACCCGCGCCGGCAGCGCCATCATCACGGTCCAGATCAAGGGTGACACCAACACCGCCGAGGTGACCGACGCCTTCTATCAGGTGCGCAAGAAAGTCGGCGACATATCAGGCGACCTGCCGCAAGGCCTGCTCGGCCCCTATTTCAACGACGAATTCGGCGACACCTTCATCACGCTGCATTCGATCAGCGGCGACGGCTTCAGTTATCCCGAGTTGAAGAAGTTCGCCATCCAGGCGCGCGACATGCTTTTGACGACGCCCGGCGTCGAGAAGGCCGTCATCATCGGCGATCAGCCGGAAAAGCTCTATATCGACGTCTCGTCCAAGGCGCTCGCCGAACGCGGCCTGACGCTGACCGATCTGCAGAACGCGATCAAGGGACAGAACAATGTCGATCCGGCCGGATCCGTCGACACCGGCACCAATTCGGTGCGCATTGCCGTCGAAGGCGACGTCGCCAAGGTCGAGGATATCAGGAACCTGCGCTTGCGCGCCGGCGGCCAGGTCACAAGGCTGGGCGACATCGCCACGGTGACTTCAGGTCTGGAAGACCCGTTCCAGCGCAAATACCGCTTCAACGGTCATGACAGCGTGCAGCTTGGCGTCGTCATGGCCAAGGGATTTAAGGTCACCGATGTCGGCAAGGACGTCGAGGCCACCTACAAGCGCTTCGAGGAGACGCTGCCCTATGGCGTTTCGGTCGACCAGATTTCCGATCAGCCGGGCGTCGTCACGGATGCGGTGGCCGAGTTCATGCATGCGCTCGGCGAAGCGCTGCTGATCGTGCTCGTCGTCTCGTTCCTGTCGATCGGCTGGCGCTCGGGCCTGATCATCGCCATCACCATCCCGCTGGTGCTCGCTGCCACCTTCGCCATCATGTACGAACTCGGCATCGACCTGCAGCGCATCTCGCTCGGCGCCCTGATCATCGCGCTCGGCCTGCTTGTCGATGATGCCATGATCGTCGTCGAGATGATGGAGCGGAAGCTGGAAGAGGGGCTGGTCAAGATCGAGGCGGCAAGCTTCGCCTATTCCTCGACCGCCTTCCCGATGCTGACCGGCACGCTGATCACCACGGCCGGCTTCAT
Organism: Mesorhizobium sp. M0051; assembly: GCF_040323235.1. NCBI lineage: Bacteria > Pseudomonadati > Pseudomonadota > Alphaproteobacteria > Hyphomicrobiales > Phyllobacteriaceae > Mesorhizobium > Mesorhizobium sp. M0051. The sequence continues at coordinate 56,978 of NZ_JAMYUT010000030.1, read as the reverse complement.
CCCGGTCGGCTTCGCCGCCTCGACGGCCGGCGAATATGTCCGCACCCTGTTCTATGTCGTCGGCATCGCGCTGGTCGTCTCCTGGTTCGTCGCGGTGTATTTCACGCCGTGGCTTGGCAACATGATCCTCAAGCAGCGCAAGCATGCTGGCAGCCACCACGACGCCTTCGACACGCGCTTCTATCGCCGGCTGCGCGGAACCGTCGGCTGGGCGGTGCGCCATCGCATCATCGTCCTAGCCATGACTTTGGTCACCTTCGGCACCAGCCTGTGGGCCTTCCAGTTCATCCCGCAGAACTTCTTCCCGCAATCGTCGCGTCCGGAAATCCTCGTCGACCTCTGGCTGCCGGAAGGCACCAGCATCAAGGAGGTCGAGGCACAGGCCAAGGCGCTCGAAGCCAAGATGATGGACGACAAGGACAAGCGCTTCATCGCTACCTATATCGGCGAAGGCGCGCCGCGCTTCTTCCTGCCGCTGGACCAGCAGCTGAGCAACCCGAACTTTGCCCAGCTGCTCGTCATGGCCAATGACGAACCGGCCCGCGAACGGCTGATCGTCAAATTGCGCACCGTCCTGGCCGAGGATTTTCCGTCGATCCGCGCCAAGGTCGACCGTCTGTTCCTCGGTCCGCCGACCGGATGGCCGGTGCAGATGCGCGTCATGGGGCCGGATCGCCAGGAGGTGCGCCGCATCGCCGACCAGGTGAAGGCGAAGTTCAGCGAGGATCCGCTACTCGGCGCAGTCCATGACGATTGGCTCGAGCCGGTGCCGGCCATGAAGCTGGACATCGACCAGGATCGCGCCCGTGCGCTCGGCGTCACCTCGCAGCGCATCCGCCAGACGCTGCGGGCGGCCATGTCCGGCGTGCCGCTCGACGACTTCCGCAACGGCGAGGAGACGGTGTCGATCGTCGCCCGCGAGCCGGATGCCAGCCGCAGCCTGCTGTCCTCGGTCGACTCCGTCTATATTCCGACCGATTTCGGCGGCTCCGTGCCGCTGTCGCAGGTGGCCAAGGTTGTGCCGGTGCTGGAGCAAGGCATCGAATGGCGCCGCGACCGCTTGCCGACCATCAGCGTGCGGGCGACGCTGCCGGATGGCGTGCAGTCAAACGACGTCATCACCAAAATGTACAAGGACATGCAGGGCCTGCGTGACGGGCTGGCGCCCGGCTACAAGATCGAGATCCAGGGCGGTGCGGAGGATTCGGCGGAAAGCCAGGCTTCGATCGCCGCCAAGGCGCCGATAATGCTGGCCGTCATCGTCGTGCTGTTGATGATCCAGCTGCAGCATTTCGGCAAGGCGATGCTGGTTCTGGCGACCGGTCCTCTCGGCATCATCGGTGCTGCGGCGGCCCTTTTGATCAGCGGCGCGCCGTTCGGCTTCGTCGCCATCCTCGGCGTCATCGCTCTGCTCGGCATCATCATGCGCAACTCGATCATCCTGGTCGACCAGATAGACCAGGACATTGCGAGAGGCATGGACCGCTACGAAGCGATCGTCGGCTCGGCCGTGCGCCGCTTCAGGCCGATCGTGCTGACAGCGATGACGGCGGTGCTTGCACTGATCCCGATCTCGCGCGGCGTGTTCTGGGGGCCGCTCGCCTACGCCATGATGGGCGGCATCCTCGTTGCCACCGTGCTGACCATCCTGGTCCTGCCGGCGGGCTACGCCCTGTTCTTCGGCCGCGAGCCCAAGAGGATTGCCGCGAAGGAAGACGATTTGGCATCCAGCAAAGTAGCCGAAAGGCCTCGACTGGCCTTGGCGGCTGAATAAACGATATCGGCCGGTCGAGTTTCGACCGGCCGATTGTCCATCCTGTTAAGGCTTTCCGCTGCCGGCCTTTTCGGGAAGTCGTCAGATGACGAAAAACCAGTTGGCCAGCAGCATCACCACCACGCCGGCGACCAGCGTCAAATAGGGCAGCATGCCCGCCTTTTTGACCGCGAGGTCGGCTCCCGTCATGCCGAGGTCGGCCAGCATGTGGTCGGGGAACTTGCCCTTGTCCTGGACGTAGTGGCGGAAGCAGAACACCGGGATGATCAGCGCCGCTGTGATCAGTCCTGCCCACAGCGCCATCGGGTTCCACACCTTGGCGCCGGCGCCCATGAAGATGGCGTTGACATAGGCGAAGATCGCCCCGATCCCGAGCAGCCAGCTCGGCGCCTTCCAGGGCCGCGCGATATGGCCGTTGTCGATGCGGTGGATCCAGCCGGCGTTGAGGTTGAGGAAGTTGAAGATGATGTAGCCGCAGTTCGACACGGCGAGGATGAAGAAGAAGCTCGTCGCGTCGGCCGAGGCGATGGCCAGCACGATCAGGTTGAAGACGAGATCGGTCCACATGGCGCGGGTCGGTGCGCCGTGCTCGTTGACATGGCTCAGATAGCGCGGCAGCCAGCCGTCGACCGAGCCCTGGTAAAGCGTGCGCGAAGAGCCGGCCATGGCGGTCATGATGCACAGCACCAGCGCCAGGATCATCAGCATTACCAGCAGGCTGTGGATCAGCGCGCCGCCACCGACCATGCCGGCCAATGCGTCGGCGACGCCGGAGCCGTCGACGATCGGCGTGGCCAACATGCCGTTAAGGCCGAGCACGCCCTGGAAGGTGAAGGGCACCAGGATGAACAGCAGCATGCACAAAAGGCCGGAATAGAAGATCGCCTTGAAAGTGTCGGTACCGGGGTTCTTGAACTCCGAGGTGTAGCAGACGGCGGTCTCGAAGCCGTAGGTCGACCACGCGGCGATGAACATGCCGCCGAGCACCAGCGTCCAGCCAGCGATATTCCAGACGCCGGGTTCTGGCGCATAGGCAGCCGCCAGCGGTACAAATGGCGAAAAATTCGCCCAGTTGATCTGGCCGGTGATGATCGGCACGACGCCGACGATCAGCATCGGGATGATGACCAGCAGGCCGATATACTTTTGCACGTTGGCCGTCCCGAGGATGCCGCGATGCTGGATGGCGAAGATGATCAGCATCAGCACCGCGCCGATGAAGAAAGTCGCGTTGAACGTGAACGAGACCGGTCCCAGCGTGTGGCTGTAGAGCGTCCAGTTGCGGATCGCCGGCGTTGCGGCGGCTGTCACCGCCGTGATGGCGTCGGCGGCACTCGTTCCGGCATGCGCGGCGATATAGGCGACGACATCCGGCGAGGCGTCGGTGAACAGCGGCACCGGCGCCAGCGCGTTGAGAATGTAGGCGGCGGCGATCGAGCAGCCGAGCGACAGCACCGGCGACCAGGCGAACCAGTTGCACCAGACCGACAGCGGCGCGATGAATTTGGAATAGCGCAGCCAGGCCGTGGCGCCATAAATCGAGGCGCCGCCGGATTTGTTCGGGAACAGGCCGGCGATCTCGGCATAGGTGAAGGATTGCAGGAAGCCCATGATCATGGAGGCGATCCAGATCGCGAAGGCCAACGTTCCGGTCGTGCCGGCAATGCCGCCGATCGAAAACAGGACGAGGGCAGGGACGCCACTCGCCACCCAGAAGGCGCCGCGCCAATCGATATTCCGGTGCAGCTTGCCTTCTGCAAGCGGCTCCAGGGCAGTCGTTATCGTGCTCATGTGTCTTTGTTCCCCTTTTTTGATGTTCCCCGTTCGTGACGGCCGCGACTTCGCGAGGCTTCATCATCGACGCACGCATTGAGCGACTGCGTGTTTCCACTCAGTCGTATTTTTTTCTTAACAGTGAAGATTGATCCGACACGCTTTCAGGTCAAGCGTTTTGTGAAGCCATGCACATCACGCTTGTGAGCGTAGGATTCACGCGACCAGTGAAATTACAGACCGGCCGACCTGTTTGTCATGAAAACGGTCCTCATGAGCGCGGTTTTATCTTCTGCGGATCGTAATGTGCGAAGGCAACGACCCGCGCCGGCAGCCGCTTGGCATGGCCATCGAGCTTGCCGATCTCGACCTCGGTGCCAATCGCCGAATGAGTGACGTCGAGCCTGGCCAATGCGATGTTCTTGTTCAGCACCGGCGAACGCATCCCTGAGGTGACGACGCCGATCTGGGCGCGGCCGACATGCACACAGTCGCCGTGGCCGACTGCGACATTGGCGTCGATGTCGAGCCCGACCAGCTTCGTCTGCGGGTGCTCCTTGCGGCGGATCAGCGCCTCGCGGCCAATGAAGTCATCGGTCTTGCTTGTCAGCGGCACGGTAAAACCGATGCCGGCCTCGAACGGATCGGTCTGGTCGGAGAATTCGTAGCCGGCGAAGATCAGCCCGGCCTCGATACGCACCATGTCGAGTGCCTGCAGCCCCATCGGCTTCAATCCGTGCGGCTGGCCGGCCTCCCAGATAGCGTCGAACACTTTTTCGGCGTCGCGCGGATGGCACCAGATCTCGTAGCCGAGCTCGCCGGTGTAGCCGGTGCGCGAGACGACGACCGGAATGCCGTTGCCCCCACCGATGCGGGCGACGGCGAAACGGAACCATTCGAGCTCGTCGATCGACGGCTGCAGCGGCGACGTCCAGATGACTTCACGCAGGATGTCGCGGCTCTTCGGCCCTTGCATGGCGACATTGTGCATCTGGTCGGTGGAGGAACGCACCAGCACGTTGAGCCCCAGCTTTGCCGCTGTCTCGCGCAGCCATTCGCCGGACAGATCATCGCCGCCGACCCAACGGAAATTATCCTTGCCGAGGCGCAGCAACGTGCCGTCATCGATCATGCCGCCATGCTCGTAGCACATGGCGGAATAGACGACCTGGCCGACGCCGAGCTTCTTGACGTCACGGGTCAGCGTGTACTGCAGCAGCGCTTCGGAGTCGGGACCAGTGACCTCGAACTTGCGCAGCGGCGACAGGTCCATGATCACCGCATCCTGCCGGCAGGCCCAGTATTCGGCGATCGGTCCGTCCTTGGCGAAGGAGTTGGCCAGCCAGTAGCCCCTGTACTCCTGGAAGTTGCGGGTGTGCTTGGCAAAGCTCGAATGAAAGGAGGTCTCGCGGGTCATTTTCGGTTCCGAATCAGGCGTCATGCGTCTGGCGATCGCTCGCGAGAATTTGTGCTGGCCGGAATAGGTGCGCACATGGATGTCGGTCGGGTTCCAGCCATTGGCCGGCGTCGTGTCGTCGGGACAGGCGGAGGAAACGCAGACGATGTCGGTGAGCGCGCGCAGCAGCACATAGTCGCCGGGCCGCGACCATGGCTCATCGGACACCATCACGCCACGCGCGTCGATCGCGGTGTTGAAGAAGAAGTTGATCGCCATCCAGCCGGCACGAGGATTGACGCCTCTGTCCGCCAGCGCGCGATTGAAATTCTCCGAGCAGTTGGCGTGGCCGGGATAGCCGATATCGTCGTAATATTTGGCTGCGCAGGCGAGCGCGAACGCATCATGCCGACCGCATGTGTCCTGCACCACTTCGACCAGCGGCTCCATGTCCTGGTCGTAATATTTCGAATGCAGGCCGGGCATCGGATAGCTCGCACCCATCAGCGTGCGGGTCGTCGTCACGTCGAGTGGCTGGTCGAAGCCCTTGTCCAGCTTGCGCGCCGAAAAGCACTGGAAGTCGGTGCACTGGCGCCCATCGACATCGATGATCTGCAGATAGTCGCCCGCCTTGACGAAATAGGACTGCGCCGTCGCCGAATGTACGCGCAAATCCAGCACCGGATCGGCCAGCGGATCGGCCAGTTGCGATTTCGCCGCCGGGCGGATCGTGGCGCGGCGCACGATAACCGTGAGCGGAGTCGCCGTGTCATGGCCATCGACCAGCATCGGCCCGCCGGGCGCGGCGACGACCATCGAGCCGTCGCGCGCGACGGTGAAAGCCTGCTCGGTGCCGGCAGGCGTGGAACCGCCGAACACGCGCACCGCCTTGGCCTGGTCCAGATGCACCTGCCGGCGCGCGAGCCCGCCCCGCAGGGATGCGAGACTATCGTCGCCCTCGGCCAGCAGCGCCTTGATGCCGGCCGCATTGCTGTTCGATGTTTCTCCAAAAATGTCGGAGCCGGTCGCGCCGGTCTTGTCCCAGGCCAGCAATTCGCAGGCCTGGCCGCCCTCGACATTGCGCACGGTGATCGTATCGCCGGCCTCGATGTCGATCAGCACCGCGCCGTTGCCCTGGATCGTATAACGCTCCATGCCCGGCGGCAGCGCAATCTGGCCGGGCCTCAGGATGAGGCTCGGCCGGGGCGGTCCGGCTGCAATTGCGGGGTAGGGCGACTGGCTCATCTCTGCCTTGCGGTTCGAGAAACAAGTTTGCCTGTGTGTAAAATTATTTTAGCAGCAAGAATAGCAGTGCGGTTGGGTTTGGCAAGGCGGAGGTGATGCTGGCTCCCCCTTCTCCCCCTGTGGGACCCACAGGGGAGAAGAGAAGACCGCTACGCCAGTTCTGCGGAATGGCTGACAGCAACTCCATATTCCGCAGCCGAGTCGAGCATCGTGTGCCAAAGGCTTTCGGCAAAGGTCGCAAACACCAGCAGATTGAACACCGCCAGCCCATCCGGACGATCGCCGCCGCGCCAGAGCGTGACGCTGGTGTGGTCCATCGAGGTTGCGGCGGCAGCGCCGATCGGAAATGCTCCCGCGTGCAGATCGATCGACGACAGTTTCACCAGCATCATCCGGGCCTTTGCTCCGGAAATGCTGATCATGGCGCGCGCATGCGACTGGTCGGACAGCGAGGCGGCACCGGACAATGCCGGCGCCAGCGTATCCATTGCGTGCTTGCCGCCCTTCGACAGGACGAAGAACTGATCCGGTCCCGACCAGATAAGCGTGGCCTCCTGAGCCTGTATCGCCTTCGGCGCATCCGGGGCCGCCACGTCGAAGCGGGCCATGGCCGCCTTTGCCAGTTCGGCCGCTTGGCCGCGCCGCGCCATCACCTGGATCAGGTCGAAGTTGCGTATCTCGGTCAGCCAAACGCCGGCCTCGATGCTGCTTGCACCATGCCGACCGGCGACCAGCGCGTGCTCGAGGGGGCTGCGGGGAGCCCAGGAAAACTCAGCCACGCTGGCGCCCTCCATCGGGATCGTAGAAGACGGGATTGCACAGCTCGACATCATAGTCCTCGCCGCGCAATGGGTCATGCGCGTGTACGATCTCGCCGATGCGCTCGCGGCCGCGTTCGACAAGTGCGAGCCCGATCCATTGGTCCGATGTCGGCGAGAAACAGACCGAGGTGACATAGCCCTGGTCGTTGCCGGGGCCAGGTGTCTGCCCTTTCGGAATGACGTGCGCGCCGGAGCGTAAGCGGCGGGCCTTGTCGGCCGGCTTGACGCCGACAACGACCTGGCGATCCGGCGCGACCAGCGCCTCGCGCCCCGCCATGACGCGGCCGATATAGTCCTTCTTGGTCGACATCATCTTGCCCAAGCCGAGATCGGCCGCCGTCGTCGTGCCGCTCAGTTCCGGTCCGGCGATGTGCCCCTTTTCGATGCGCATGACGCCGAGCGCCTCGGTGCCGTAGGGTGTGACGCCGAATGGCGTGCCGGCCAGCATCAGATTGCGCGCCATGGCGTCGCCGAAGCGTGCCGGCACCGAAATCTCGAAGGCCATTTCACCGGAGAACGAGATGCGGAACAGCCGCGCCTTGAGGCCACCGCGAAGGGCGACTTCGCGTGCGCCCATGAACGGGAAACCCTCGTTTGAAAGGTCTTCCGCCGGGTCGACGATCTCCCTGAGCAGGTCGCGCGTTTTCGGGCCTGCGATCGAGAATTGCGCCCACTGGTCGGAGACGGAGGTCAGTTGCACATCGAGGTCCGGGAACAGTACCTGCCGGCAGAATTCGAGATGCTGCATCACCAGGCCGGCCTTGGCGGTGGTGGTGGTCAGGAAATAATGATCCTCGGCCAGCCGCGACGTGGTGCCGTCATCGTAGACGATGCCGTCCTCGCGCAGCATCAGCCCGTAGCGGGCTTTTCCCACCGCAAGGCTGGAGAAGGTGTTGATGTAGACGCGGTCGAGGAAGGCGCCGGCATCCGGGCCATGCACGTCGATCTTGCCGAGCGTCGAGACATCGCAGAAGCCGACGCCGCCGCGCACCGCCTTGACCTCGCGGGTCACCGATTCCAGCCAGTCCTTTTCGCCGGCGCGCGGATACCATTGCGCACGCTTCCACAGGCCGGTGTCGACGAAGATCGCACCCTGTTCGGCCGCCCAGTGATGCGACGGCGTCAGTCTTGTGGCGTGGAAAGTCTCGTCGCGATGATGGCCGGCGAAGGCGCCTATGGCGACCGGCACATAAGGAGGCCGGTAGATCGTCGTCCCGGTCTCGGGAATGGAGCGGCCGCTGATCGCAGCCATGATGGCGAGGCCGGCGACATTTGAGGTCTTGCCCTGGTCGGTCGCCATGCCGAGCGTCGTGTAGCGCTTCAGGTGCTCGATCGATTCAAAGCCCTCGCGCTGCGCCAGTTCGATGTCGGAAGCGGTGACGTCGTGCTGGTAGTCGACGAAGGCCTTTCCCTTTCCGGCGACATGCCAGAGCGGTGTCAGTGAAAAGGCCTCGTCGTCGGCGACAGGAACGGCGCCCGCCATCCCATTGTGCCCCGCGTCACGCGCCGCGGCCATGCCGGCGGCAAATCCCTGGCTCAGGCAGGCGCCGAGCCCGAAGTCGCCGTTCGCGGCGCCGGCGGCAATCATGCCTGGAGGAACGCCGTCCGGCACGAAGGCGGCGATGTCGTCACGCCATTTCGGCCGTCCGCGATGATACGAGGTCAGCCCGACAGCCGGGTTCCAGCCACCGGAAACGGCGAGGCCGTCGGCTTCGACCTCGGCGCGAGCGCCGCCCGTCAGCGACACCGCGATTTTCCTGACGCCGCCCTTGCCGCCCTCGACACCACTGACGGAGCCGTGCAGCACCGCGAAGCCACCCCTGGAGGCGAGCGATCGGTGGGCTGGAGATACATCAGGGCGCGCATCGATGACCGCCGCGATCTGCAGTCCGGCGCCAAGCGCGGTCTCGACCGTGCGCCAGCCATCCTCATTGTTGGTGAACAGCGCGATGCGTCTGGCCGGCGTTGCAGCGTAGCGCGCGATGTAGGTTCGCATGGCGGAGGCCATCATCACGCCGGGCGTGTCGTTACCGGCAAAGACGATCGGCCGTTCGATGGCGCCGGCCGCGACGATGCAGCGCTTGGCCACGATCCGCCACAGGCGCTGACGCACCTGATGCTCGGGCGGCGACGGCAAATGGTCGTTGACCCGCTCGATCGCACCATACGTGCCGCCGTCGTAGACGCCGAACAATGTCGTGCGGGTCATGGTGCGGACGTCGGGCATATCAGCCAGTTCTGCCAATGACCGAGACAGCCACTCGGCTGCCGGCAAGCCATCGATCGTGCCGCCGTCCGACAGCAGACGGCTGCCAAGCGTGAAATCTTCTTCGCACAGGATGACGCGGGCGCCAGAGCGGCCGGCGGCCAATGCCGCGGCCAGACCGGCCGGACCTGAGCCGGCGATCAGCACATCGCAGTGTGCCCAAGCCTTGTCGTAGTGGTCGGGATCGGCGACGCCGGCGGCGCGGCCAAGGCCGGCGGCACGGCGGATCGCCGGCTCATAGATCGCTTCCCAAAACTTCGCCGGCCACATGAAGGTCTTGTAGTAGAAGCCGGCGACGAAGATCGGCGCGAACAGCTGGTTCACAGACATTACATCGTGGCGCAGCGACGGCCAGCGGTTCTGGCTCGCGGCTTCCAGCCCGTCATAGAGTTCGGCCGTGGTCGCCTTGGTGTTCGGCTCGCGCCGAGCGCCTGTGCGCAGTTCGACCAGCGCGTTGGGCTCTTCCGAGCCGGTGGTGAGGATACCGCGCGGGCGATGGTATTTGAACGAGCGGCCGACCAGCTTGACGCCATTGGCGATCAGCGCCGAGGCCAGCGTGTCGCCCTGGAAGCCGGAGAAAGCCTTGCCGTCGAAGCGGAAGGTGAGCCGCGCCGAGCGGTCGATGAGACCGCCGGATGTGAGGCGATGGGATTGGGACGACGTCACGACTGCCGGCCTTCCGTGAGTTCGATGAAATGCGAGACGGTTGCGCCGCCTCTTACCCTCCCCCTTGTGGGGAGGGTCGCTGCGCAGCAGCGCGGTGGGGGTGCGGCACCGCCCCCCACCCGGACCTGCGGTCCGACCTCCCCACAAGGGGGAGGTGGAGCGCTGGCGCTTTTCGCGACGGCTATGGTCTCGACAGGAAAACTCATTTCGCGACCTGCCTCGCCCCAGCGCCGGTCGCCGGCTCTACCGCCGAAATTTCGTGCGTCAGCGTGTTGCGGGTGACATTCAGCCAGGCCCGGCAGCCGTCGCCATGGTACCAGTATTCGCTGGTTTGCCCGGCGACGTTGTCGCGCAGATAGACATAGTCGAAGACCTCGTCTTGTGAGGCGCCGGCTTCGGGCCGCACCGGCTTGGCGTCGCCGAGATAGGTGAACTCGCCGAGTTCACGTTCGCCGCAGAAGGGACAGACAATGCGCATGCTGTTCTAGACCGCCTTCAATGCAGGTTCGGTTGGGCGCCCTGGCCCTTTTCGTCGATCATCGCACCAGTCCGGAACCGGTCGAGGCGGAACCTTGCAGCTTCTCCGTGCGATTCATCGCGGGCCAGAAGGTGGGCGAACACGAAGCCCGAGCCCGGCGTCGCCTTGAAGCCGCCATAGCACCAGCCGGCGTTGATGTAGAGCCCGTCCACCGGGCTCTTGTCGATGATCGGCGAGCCGTCCATCGACATGTCCATGATGCCGCCCCACTGGCGCAAAAGACGCACACGGCCGATCATCGGCATCAGCGCCATACCGCCCTCGCAGACGTCCTCCATCACAGGCATGTTGCCGCGCTGGGCGTAGGAATTGTAGCCGTCTATGTCGCCGCCGAAGACCAGGCCGCCCTTGTCGGATTGGCTGACATAGAAATGGCCGGCGCCGAAGGTCATGACGCCGGGGATAAGCGGCTTGATCGCCTCGGAGACGAAAGCTTGCAGCACATGGCTTTCGATCGGCAGGCGCAGGCCGGCCATCGCCGCGACGCGCGACGAACTGCCGGCGACGGCCATGCCGACCTTACCGGCACCGATTTTGCCACGCGATGTCTCGACGCCGGTCACCTTGCCGTTGGCATCACGGGTGAAGCCCGTCACTTCGCAATTCTGGATGACGTCGACGCCGAGCGCACTTGCCGCATGTGCATAACCCCAGACCACCGCATCGTGGCGCGCCGTGCCGCCGCGCCGCTGCAGGAGCCCGCCTTGCACGGGAAAGCGCGCATTATCGAAGTTCAGGAACGGTATCATCTTCCTGACCGCGGCGAGGTCGAGCAGTTCGGCATCGATGCCGTTGATGCGCATCGTGTTGCCGCGCCGTGCATAGGCGTCGCGCTGCGCGTCGGAGTGGTAGAGGTTAATGACGCCGCGCTGGCTGACCATCGTGTTGTAGTTGAGGTCCTGCTCCATCCGCTCCCACAGCTTCATCGACAGTTCGTAGAAGCCGGTGTTGCCGGGCAGGCCGTAATTGGAGCGGATGATGGTGGTGTTGCGGCCGGCATTGCCGGAGCCGATCCAGCCTTTCTCGAGCACGGCGACGTTTCTGATGCCGTACTCGCTGGCCAGGAACCAGGCGGTTGCCAGCCCGTGGCCACCGCCGCCGATGATCACCACGTCGTAGTGATCCTTCGGCGTGGCGTCGCGCCATGTGCGTTGCCAGTTCTTGTGGCCGGAAAGGGCGGCGCGGACGAGCGAGAAGATAGAATATTTCATCAATTCATTCCGAGGCCGCTCGCACCACGCAGGTTGTTAAATATCCAGCGTGTGGTCGCGCTCCCATTGCGTGAAGTGCGAAGCATAGGAATTCCATTCCTGGTGCTTCAGCTTTAGGTAGGCCGACGAAAATTCCTCACCCAGCGCCGCCTTGAGCGATTTGTCGTTGTCGAACTCGCGCAACGCATCGAGCAGGTTAAGCGGCAGCTTCGGCGCGCCCTCCACCGTATGGCCGTGCTGGTACATGTCGATGTCGTAGCGCCTGCCCGGATCGGCTTTCGAGCGGATGCCGTCGAGGCCGGCCGCGATGATGACCGCCTGCAGCAGATAAGGGTTGGCGGCACCATCCGGCAGGCGCAGTTCGAAGCGGCCGGGACCGGGCACGCGCACCATGTGGGTGCGGTTGTTGCCGGTCCAGGTCACCGTGTTCGGTGCCCAGGTGGCACCCGAAATGGTGCGCGGCGCGTTGATACGCTTGTAGGAATTGACTGTCGGGTTGGTGATGGCGGCCAGCGCGGAGGCATGCTTCATGATGCCGCCGAGGAAATTCCTGCCCTTCGCCGACAGGCCGAGTTCCATCGCATTGTCGGCGAAGACGTTGGTCTTGCCGGCCTTGTCCCACACCGAGATATGGGCATGGCAGCCATTGCCGGTCAGTCCCTGGAAGGGTTTGGGCATGAAGGTGGCGCGCAGGCCATGCTTTTCCGCGATCGACTTGACCATGAATTTGAAGAAGGAGTGCTTGTCGGCGGTCGCCAACGCATCGTCGAAGGCCCAGTTCATTTCGAACTGGCCGTTGGCGTCCTCGTGGTCGTTCTGGTAGGCGCCCCAGCCGAGCGCGAGCATGTGGTCGCAGATTTCCGCGATGACATCGTAGCGGCGCATCACCGCCTGCTGGTCGTAGCAAGGTTTCGACGCCGTATCGTATTCGTCGGAGATCGTCTTGCCGTCCGGGGAAATCAGGAAGAACTCGGCCTCGACGCCGGTCTTGACATGCATGCCATCACTGGCGGCTTCCGCGACCAGCCGCTTCAGCGTGTTGCGCGGCGCCTGGTCGACCTCCTTGTCGTCCATGATGCAGTTGGCTGCGACCCAGGCCACCTCAGGCTTCCACGGCAGCTGGATGACCGAAGTCGGGTCCGGCACCGCCAGCATGTCGGGATGCGCCGGCGTCAGATCGAGCCAAGTGGCGAAGCCGGCAAAGCCGGCGCCATCCTTCTGCATGTCGGCGATCGCCTGCGCCGGCACCAGCTTGGCACGCTGGCCACTGAACAGGTCGGTGTAGGAAATCATGAAGTATTTGACGTTTTTCGCCCTTGCGAATTCAGCAAGATCAAGTGTCACCGCAGTTCCCCATTTTTTGTCGATTGTTGGCTCCAGAGCATGTGGGCTTCGGCCCTTCGTTGATCAGAAGCCGTTCTTCCCCGGTATCCAGTTGGTGCCGGCCAGCGGCACGCCGGCCATGGCGGCTGCCTCGATCGTCAGCGCGACAAGGTCCTCGGGCTCGAGATTGTGCAGGCTGTTCTTGCCGCAGGCGCGCGCAATGGTCTGCGCCTCGAGCGTCATCACCTTGAGGTAATTCGCCAGCCTGCGTCCGGCGGCGATGGGATCGACCCGCTTCATCAGTTCCGGGTCCTGCGTGGTGATGCCGGCCGGGTCGCGCCCCTCGTGCCAATCGTCATAGGCGCCGGCCGTGGTGCCGAGTTCGTTATACTCCGCCTCCCAGTGGGGATCGTTGTCGCCGAGCGCGACAAGGGCAGCCGTGCCGATCGAGACCGCATCGACGCCGAGGGCCAGCGCCTTGGCGACATCGGCGCCGTTGCGGATGCCGCCGGAGACGATCAGCTGCACCTTGCGGTGCATGCCGAGATCCTGCAGCGCCTGCACGGCCGGCCTGATGCAGGCAAGTGTCGGCTGGCCGACATTTTCGATGAACACTTCCTGCGTCGCGGCGGTACCGCCCTGCATGCCGTCGACGACGACGACATCGGCGCCGGCCTTCACGGCAAGCGCAGTGTCGTAATAGGGCCGCGCGCCGCCGACCTTGACGTAGATCGGCTTCTCCCAGTCGGTGATTTCACGCAGTTCGAGAATCTTGATCTCGAGATCGTCGGGTCCGGTCCAGTCCGGGTGGCGCGAGGCGGAGCGCTGGTCGATGCCTTTCGGCAGCGTGCGCATTTCCGCGACGCGATCCGAGATCTTCTGGCCAAGCAGCATGCCGCCGCCGCCGGGCTTGGCGCCTTGGCCGACGACCACCTCGATGGCATCGGCCCGGCGCAAATCGCGCGGGTTCATGCCGTAGCGGGAGGGCAGATATTGATAGACCAACTGCTTGGAATGGCCGCGCTCCTCCTCGGTCATGCCGCCATCGCCCGTGGTGGTCGAGGTGCCGGCCAGCGTCGCGCCGCGCCCAAGTGCTTCCTTAGCAGGCCCCGACAGCGAACCAAAGCTCATGCCGGCGATGGTGATCGGGATCTTCAGCTCGATAGGCTTCGTGGCGTGGCGCGAACCCAGCACCACGCTGGTGTCGCAGCGTTCGCGATAGCCTTCGAGCGGGTAACGCGAGATCGAGGCGCCGAGGAACAGGAGGTCGTCGAAATGCGGCAGCTTGCGTTTGGCACCGCCACCACGGATGTCATAGATGCCGGTCGCCGCGGCACGGCGAATTTCGGAAAGCGTATAGTCGTCGAAGGTCGCGGATTTGCGCGGCGTCGTCGGCGGGTTCCTGTAGGTCATGCTGCCTCAATACGCGTCGGCGTTGTCGATATTGAAATTGTAGAGCGTGCGCGCCGAGCCGTAGCGCTTGAATTCCGAGGGATTGACGCCGGTGACACCGGCGCGGTCGAGCAGGCCCTGCAGCAATTCCAGATGCTCGGTCCGCATCTCCTTGGCAATGCAGTCGGCACCCAGGCTGTCGACCTTGCCGCGCACGAACAGCCGCGCCTCGTAGATGGAATCGCCCAGCGCGTCGCCGGCGTCGCCAAGCACCACCAGATTTCCGGACTGCGCCATGAACGCAGACATGTGGCCGATATTGCCGTGAACGACGATGTCGATCCCCTTCATCGAGATGCCGCAGCGCGACGAGGCGTTGCCCTCGATGACCAGCAGGCCGCCCCTGCCGGTGGCGCCGGCATACTGGCTGGCGTCACCCTTGATGGTGATCGACCCCGACATCATGTTCTCGCCGACGCCGGGACCCGCCGAGCCATGCACGGTAATCGTGCTGCCGGAATTCATGCCGCCGCAGTAATAGCCGACGCTGCCGCGCACATCGATGGCGACAGGCTGGTCGACGCCAACGGCGACCGAATGACTGCCTTTCGGATGGAGCACCTCCCAGGCTGTTTCATTCGAGCCGGGAGCCAGATTGTGAAGTGCCTGGTTGAGTTCGCGCAGCGACAGCTGATCGAGATCGAAGACCCGAGGGTCGTGCGCCGTCATCTTTGAAAGGTTGATTGCCGGCATGAACTCAGTGCTCCCAGAAATAGACGGTTGCGGGCTCGGGTTCCCAGACCCTCGCATTGTCTATGCCGGGCAGTTTGGTCAGCGCGCGATATTCCGAGCCGAAGGCGACATACTGGTCGGTCTCGGCCATCACGGCGGGCTTGCAGGCGATCGGGTCGCGCACCACGCCAAAGCCGTTCTTGGTGCCGACGACAAAGGTGAAGAAGCCGTCGAGATCGGAGAGCGTGCCTTCCAGCGCCTCGCCGAGATTCTTGCCATGCGCCATCTGCGACGAGAGATAGGCGGCGGCGACCTCGGTGTCATTCTCGGTCTCGAAAGTCATGCCTTCGCGGATCAGCTCGCGGCGGACATTGTTGTGGTTGGAAAGCGAACCATTGTGCACCAGGCACTGGTCGGCGCCGGTCGAGAACGGATGCGCGCCCATCGTCGTCACTGCCGATTCCGTCGCCATGCGGGTGTGGCCGATGCCATGCGTGCCGGTCATCTTGCGAACATCGAAGCGATCGACGACGGCCTCGGGCAGGCCGACTTCCTTGTAGATCTCGACAACGTCGCCGGCGCCCATGATGCGGATGTCGGGGCGTAGCGCCTGGATGGTTTCGCGCGCTTCGTCGATCTTGGCAGGCGTGGTCCTGACGACCGCATGGGTGGATTTCACCGCGATCGTCACCGGTGTGCCGATGGCCCTGGCGAGTTCCGCCTCGAGGCCGCGGAAATCGCGCTCCGGCTTGGCTGACTGGATGGTGATCTTGGCCTCGTTTTTGGAAGGCGCGCCATAGATGGCGATGCCGGCGCTGTCCGGGCCGCGATCGCTGAGCGAGATCAGCATCTGCGACAGCATCGCCCCAAGCTGGGGTTCCAGCGCCTTGTCTTTCAAAAACAGTCCGACAATCCCACACATGTCAGCCTCCCAACGTTTGTAACTATGAGATGATGTATCGAATGCGTTGGCAAAATTCAATGCTATGAAAAAAATTTTCCTCTGATTACGTGCGTGGCGTAATGCCGCCATGCGAATTATCGCTGCCCGTCCGCGCATTGTGAACCCATTTGGCGGTGCGGATGCGGGCGATCTTGTAGGCGTCGAGGATCGACAGGGCATAGATCAGGAAGCCGCCGGCATGGCGGCCGACGAAGCTGGCATCAGGCGGCGCGATCTTGGCCGTGACCCATGCCAGGATCACCATGAAGAAGAGGAACTGCAGGCCGCGCACCGGCACGCCGAGAATGACATGTCCGCTTGCCGGCAGCATGATTGCGGCGCCGAGGACCAGATAGGGATTGGTGGGTGCGGGGATGGAACTGGTCATGCGGCCTGCCGTTCGGTTTTGTTGATGGCGTCGCGCAGCGCCGACACCGATACCAGCAATCTTTCGATCAATGCTGGATCGAGTGTGGTGCCGCCAAATTCGGCTTGCCGGAAAACGCCGTAGCGTGCCCGTTCGGCCTCGGCCAGCAGCCAGACGATACGCACTCCGTTCGGGGTGATCAGCAGTTCCTTGGCGCGGCCCTCGGCAAAGATCTCGATATGGCTGGCGATGAGGCCCTGGGGAAAGCGCGCCGCCCTGCGGTCGGTGCGCAGCACCGCCTCGGCAGGAAATCCCGGGGCCTTCGGCAGCGTATGCTCAAGGTGATCGAAATTGGAGAAGGTCGTCGGCGAGCCCGGCCGCATCATCATGTCGAACGTAGCTGGCACCGCCACCGCTTCGGTGACCGAAACACTGAGCCAGCGCGCCGGCAGTTTCCGCGTCGCCAGCGTATCGACGATGGTGCGTACCTGCACGCGCCGGCCTCTCCATGATCCTTGCCAGGTGATGACGCCGGCGGTGCCGTCCGAAACATCGGCTGCGTCGGCGATGACTGTGCGGACACGGCCCTGCTCGACGGCGAGCGCAGCCGAGGCCCTTTTGCGGCCGATGCGCGCCAGCCAGGCAAGGTGGAGGACGAGAGCCAGGACAATGGCCCCGGCAAGCAGTGCTGGTGTCACCTCGGACATTTTCTCATGCCGGGCCCGCCCGGAGTCCGGACAGGCCTGCTCCCATCAATACCCCTGCGGCTTCGGCCACGGCATGGTGAACTGATCGCCGCGCCGCACGAATCTGTACCGGTAGAAATGGAACCACAGCGAGATCAAGAAGTAGAAGGCGACCATGGCGATCAGCTGCGAACCGAAGCCGAGGAAGATGGCGAAGAAGGTCACCACGCAAAGGCAAAACAGCACGACGGCCGGGATCGGATGGAACGGGTGCGTGTAGCCGCGGCGGATAGAGCCCAGCGGCCACTTCTTGCGGAACATGACGATGTTGATGCTCATGAACGTGTATTGCAGCACGCCTGACAGGATCGAGAAAGTGATCGCCTGGTTGAGGTCGGCGATGAAGGCGAAGGCCAGCGCGATCGGCAGCAGGAACAGGATCGAGCGGTAGGGCGTGCGATATTTCGGGTGCACGGCCGAGAACCAGGTCGGCAGATAGCGGTCACGGCCGAGCGAGAACCAGGCGCGCGCCGCATCGTTGATGCAGCCATTGGCCGAGGCCAGCGCGGCAAGCAGCGTGGCGACGAACAGCAGGTTCTCGAGCAGCGGACTGCCGGTCAGCTTGCCCGCGTCCCACAACGGGTAATAGGTGATGCCCAGATATTCCCACGGCATCATCGAGGCGCAGACATACCAGGTCATGGCGGCGGCGATCAAAAGCGTGATCATGCCGGCCATGGTGCCGTAAGGCAGCGAGCGGGCCGGCGAGCGCACTTCTTCGGCGGCCTGCGTGGTGCCCTCGATGCCGAGATAATACCAGATGCCGAACTGGAAGGCGGCGATGACACCGATCCAGCCATAGGGCAGGGCATTGCCGGGGGTGACCAGTTCGTTGAGCTTCAGCACGGCGCCCTGCGTCCACGGGCTGACCGAGAAGAACAGGATGACGATCGAGATATAGGCGATTGCGGTGATGACGAAGTTGACGTTGAGCGTCATCAGCACGCCACGATAGTTCAGCCACGCCAGCACGACGATGGTCGCGGCGATGAAGGAATTGTGGGTCAGCCCTTCGACCCCTGCCTTGGCGACGATGGTGTCGCCGAGCAGGATGGCGTCGGACACTTCGAGCATGGTGTAGGCAAAGACCAGGAACAGCGCGACATTGAACGCCATCAGCGGTCCGACAATGTGCTTGGCCTGCGCATATTGGCCGCCGGCGGCGGCGACGGTCGATGTCACCTCGGAATCGATCATCGCGACCGAGGTGTAGAGCAAACCGACAACCCAGCAGACGATCAGTGCTGCCAGCGCGCCGCCCTTGTCGGCGGCAAAGTTCCAGCCTGTGAATTCGCCGACGAGAACGATGCCGACGCCAAGCGCCCAGACATGGGCCGGGCCAAGCACGCGCAGCAGGGAAACCCTGTCTCCGTGGATTGCCGGTTCAAGTGTAACCGTCATTGTTCAATCCCCACTCAGATCCGGTGTTTTTCGGAAACGGCTTCCAGTTCACCTTCGCGCGACGAGGTCAGCACCTCTTCGGAGAAGGTCGTGTCGACCTTGAACCAGTCGTAGAGCATCCACAGGGCAAGCACGATCGAGATGCCCCAGCATGCGTAAGAGAGTACCGTCCACATGGTGCGTGCCCCAATTTTGTCGTCGAAGCTTTTACTTGTCGTCGAATTTTTCGTTGATGACGTCGCGATATTCGCGGTCGGATGCGCGAAACAGGAAGACGAAATAGCCGATCAGCACCGCGGCCATGATAATCAGCGTCGGCCAGTCGATGACATAGTGGAAGCGGTTCTGGATGATGTCATGCGCGGTCTCGGGCGTGTAGCCGAGCTTTTCCCAGATCGAGGCCATGGTCGGGTTCTGGCCAAGCGCTTCCCACGTCTTGGCGTCGAGCGCGTCGATCGATTTTGCCGCACCGGCAAGGCCCAGCTTGAGCGGCAGCCACAGTGCCACGAAAATGGCGACCACGACGACGGCGATGTCGAAAACCTGCCCGGCCTTGCTCTGCTCCGGTGGCGTGTAGCGCGGCATCTCTTCTACCCCTCAGGACTTGCGGTTGCGGAACGCGTCGGCGTTCTTGATATCGAGCCCGTAGATGAATTCCTTGTCTTCCTTGTAGTGCTTGACCATCGCCAGGATGGCGGCCGTGTTGAAGATCAGCACGGCAGCGGCGGCGGCGGCGACGACCGCCTTGATCCCCGTGTTCGGGACGTACGGCCACGTCATGAAGAGGACGAAGAGGATCGTCGCCCACAGGCACACGATCAGGAGCGCGGACCCGCGCACGTCGGAACGGTACAGCGCTTCGATGCGCCGGTGCATGTCTGACATCGGTTTTCCCCTTTTCCCAACGTTCGACCCCGAATTGGCCGCTCGCCGCCCTCTTTCAAGAGAGTGAAATTTTTTTCATAAATTCCGTCCGAATCCCGCAATTGTCAAGCGCGATTTACGCCGGGTTAACCGTTTGCTTCGCGCAACGGATTTTGCCTCACAATGAAATTAATTGCTTATGGGTATTGCGGCGCCCTGACGTTTGCGGTCAATATTCGGCCAAAGCTCCCGCCGCTGCGCAGGGAGCGGGGAACGGCAAAAGATTTTTCGAAGCGGAGGACGTGCGGATGACGGCATCCTGGAGATTTTCGGCCCTGGCGGATCGCCATCGCGCGCTCGGCTCGAAGCTCGAAGACTGGAGCGGCATGGGAACCGCCTGGAGCTACGACAAGAATGCCGACGAGGAGTACATCGCCATCCGCACCAAGGCTGGCCTGATGGACGTCTCCGGCCTCAAGAAGGTCCACATCACCGGGCCGCATGCCTCGCACCTGATCGACCTGGCGACGACGCGCGATGTCGAAAAGATCTATCCCGGCAAGTCGGCCTATGCCTGCATGCTGAACGAAGCCGGAAAATTCACCGACGATTGCATCCTCTACCGCACCGGCCCCAATGCCTGGATGGTCGTGCACGGATCGGGCACCGGCCACGAGGAATTGCAGCGCGCTTCGGTAGGACGCGACGTCTCGCTGCGCTTCGACGACAATCTGCACGATCTGTCGCTGCAGGGCCCGACATCGGTCGACTATCTGGCCAAGCATGTGCCGGGCATCCGCGACCTCAACTATTTCCACCACATGCAGACGCAGCTGTTCGGCTTTCCGGTGATGATTTCGCGCACCGGTTACACCGGCGAGCGCGGCTACGAGATCTTCTGCCGCGGCCAGGATGCCGGCACGATCTGGGACAGGATCCTCGACGAAGGCAAGAGCGCCGGCATCATTCCGTGCCGCTTCACCACGCTCGACATGCTGCGCGTCGAAAGTTACCTGCTCTTTTCTCCCTACGACAATTCCCAAAAGTATCCGTTCGACAATGAAGGCCCCGGCGACACGCTGTGGGAACTCGGCCTCGATTTCACCGTCAGCCCTGGCAAGACGGGCTTTCGCGGCGCCGAGGAGCACTACCGCCTGAAGGGCAAGGAGCGCTTCAAGATCTATGGCGTTCTGCTTGACGGCAAGGAGCCCGCCGATGAAGGCGCGCCGGTCTATCGCGACGGAAAGAAGGTCGGCTTGGTGACCTGCGCCATGTATTCGCCGCTGGTCGAGAAATCGATGGGCATCGCCCGGCTCGACGTCGATTGCGCGGTCAAGGACACCAGGCTCGAAATCCGCAACAAGAGCGGTGCCATCAAGGCGACTGCGCAGCCGCTCCCTTTCGATGATCCCAAGAAGACAAAGCGCACGGCGAAAGGTTGAGGCATAGTCAACGGCGAGGGGTTCGAGGCACGAAGACTTAAATGGCAGCCAAAAGCATCATCAGCCGGCCGGTTTACGGAACCTTGGGTCCGCAACCGGGCAAGCATCATCTATTTATCGCGGATGCGGAAGGGGCGCTGGCGATAAGGGACATGGCCGGCAGCGCGCCGGCCGGGTTCTTCGACGGGGCCGAAATCGTCTTTATTCCTGGCTCTGACGGTAAACACATCGCCGCGCTCGAAATGCTGAAACCGGCACAGTTTCATCAGGCCCCGTCCTTCGCCAGCCTGCTGCCACGGCTCAGGCAGACACTCGCCAACGCGCATATGGGGCTGCGCCTCTATCTCGCCGGCACAGAAGGCCTGATCGGCCAGGCGATGCAGGTGGCGCTTGAAGCCGGCATCGACCACACCTCGATCCAGACCGAGCACCGCGGCTCGCTGGCGCGGCGCATGCAGTGCGTTCACTGCAAGGGCATCACCGAGAATGTGACGACGCAGCCGGCGACCTGCGCGCATTGCGGGCTGCTGCTTCTGGTGCGCGATCACTATTCCCGGCGCATCGCCGCCTTCCAGGGCGTCTGCATCAATGCGGAAGATCGCTCGGAGATTCCTCCGATGGAGGAGGTCTTCCGATGAGCATCGGAACAACAAAACTCGACGTCGTCGTCAGCGATGTCGTCCCGGTCAACGACCTGGTCACCCGCTTCCATTTCCGTCGCCGCGACGGCGAGCTTTTGCCGATCTTTTCCGGTGGCGCCCATGTCGTGGTCGAGATGCGCGACGGCGAGCGCACCAGGCTCAATCCTTATTCGCTGATGGGCTCGCCGCTCGACACCCGCGAATATACGATCTCGGTGCGCCGCGACGATGTCGGCCGCGGCGGCTCGCTGTTCATGCACAGGCATGTTCGCCCCGGCATGGAGATGGTGGTCAGCTACCCCGTCAACCTATTCTCGCTTGACCTGCGCGCCAGGAAGCACCTGATGCTGGCCGGCGGCATCGGCATCACGCCGTTCATGGCGCAGACCGCGCAACTGGCGGCCGAAGGCGGCAATTTCGAGCTGCACTACACCTGCCGCACCGCATCGCTCGGCACCTATGCCGATGTGCTGCGCGAGCGCTACGGCCGTCGCATCAGGCTCTATCACGACGATCGCGAGGAACGCATCGAGCTCGACCGCTTGCTGTCGACGCAGCCGCTCGGCACGCATCTCTATGTCTGCGGCCCGGCCGGCATGATCAATTGGGTGCGTGACCGCGCGGCAAGCCTCGGCTGGCCGACGGAGACCGTGCATTTCGAGCATTTCGCGGCCCCCCAGCCCGGGCTGCCGTTCGACGTGACGCTTGCCGTCAGCGCCAAGACGATCCGTGTCGATGAGCAGCAGAGCCTTCTCGAGGCGATCGAGGCGGCCGGCGTCGATCCACCCTATCTCTGCCGCGGCGGCGTCTGTGGCCAGTGTGAAACCAACGTCATCTCTTCGGACGGCAGGTTCATCCACAACGACCACTGGCTGAGCGAGGAAGAGCACCGTTCGGGCAAGAAGATCATGCCGTGCGTGTCGCGCTTCGAGGGCCGGTCGCTGGTCCTGGAGCGCTAGGAGAAAATCATGGGCATCACCTTTCGCAAGGAAACGTTCCGCGACGACTTCACCTTCAGGAACAGCCCGGAGCACATCAGGCGGTTTCCGTTCCCGTTCCACGAAGATGCCTACATGTATGCCGTCAACATCGAGCCGCATGTCGTCGGGTCGAGGGGCAGCGTGCTGGAAAATCTGATCGACGTCGACGAGCACTATGTCGCCGAGATGCAGGACCGCGCGCTGGTGCTCGCCGAGGACCCGTTGCGGTGCCAGTCGCTGCCGCACATGACGTTGGCCGGCTGGGACCTGCTCGAGCTTTTGATGGAGCAGCAGGCACTTGGCTATCCCGAGCACTTCACGCTGACCCGTGACGGCGATCGTTGGCGCTGGATCAACCGGCCGCTCGGCATCGACGACACCTTCACCTTCGGCGACACCTCGACGCTGCCTTACGGGCCGATGGAGTACATCACCCGGCAGAGCCAGGGCGATTTCTGCATCCTCGACCAGCGCGACGGCAATCTGTGGATGGATGCCGGCATGGTCACCACCCAGGCCGACTGGTCGCTCGATTTCGACATCGGCATGAATTTCTTCGAATGGCACGCGCCGGTGCCGCTGGCGCATGAGAAGGGGATTTTCGTCAGGGCGCTGAAATTCCTCACCAACATCCAGCAAGGCAAGCCGGCGCGGCGCCTGAACTGGACGATGACCATCAATCCACGCCTCGATACGAGCCCGGAGAACTATCACAAATGGGGTCCGGACCGGGCGACGGTGACGCCCGAAAATGTCGGCGACAAGGTGCATCTGCGCGTCGAACTGCAGAGCTTCTGGCGCCTGCCGCGCTCGAACGGCATCGTCTTTCCAATTCGCTGCTACCTGATCAAGATGGATGAACTGGTGACGCAGCCGAAATGGGCACGGCGCCTGCACCGCGTCATCCGCGATCTTCCCGACGAACTCGCCAATTACAAGGGCCTGACGCGCTACCGTCCGGCGCTCGTCGAGTGGTTGTCGAAGCTCGATGATGGGAGTGCGACGAGCCCGGGGTTCGGGCCGGACTGAAGCTGCCGCCCGCAAATCTGCCGATCTCCCCCTCGAGGGGGGAGATCGGCTAACCTAACCCGCGCTCTGCGGATAGCAGATGATCGAGAGATAGCGCATCGGCAGTTTGGTCAGCTGCTCCGGCCCGTGCGGCGCATCCGCGTCGAAGAACAGGCTGTCGCCGGGCTTCATCGGGTAGAGGTTGCTGCCGTGCCGGTAAACGACCTCGCCCTCGAGCATGTAGAGGAACTCCATGCCTTCGTGCTGGAAGGTCGGGAACACATCCGAATCCTCCGTCAGCGTGATCAGATAGGGTTCGACGACGACGCCGCTGGTGTTGGAACCGATATGACCGAGCAGATTGTACTGGTGGCCGGCTCGCGTACCGCGGCGCTCGACATCGAGGCCTTCGCCCGCCTTGACGAAGACGGCACTGCGCTCTTCCTCGAAGCGGCGGAAGAAGGCGGTCACCGGAACGCCCAGCGCCCGCGACAGTGCCTGCAAAGTGGTCAGCGACGGCGAGGTGATGCCGTTCTCGATTTTCGACAGCATGCCCAGCGAAATGTCGGTGGCGACCGCGAGGTCTGCGACGGTGATGCCGAGCTTCTTGCGGAAGGCGCGCACCTCGCGGCCGATCGCGACCTCCAGCACTTTTTCACGGGTATCGCGAATGGCATGCGGGTTCTGCGTCAGCGGCGCGCGGATGGTTTTCCCGTCGGCCGAGACCTTTGGCAGCGGCTTGGCCTTCGCACCGGCGGAACCAGCCTTGGAATCGGAAACTGTCTTCGCCATGTCGCCCCGGCACTCCTGGGATTTATTTCACTCTAGGTGAACATGTCAGCTGCCGATACAGCAGCGCAACTGCGACGGCAAGTCGCCTGAAGGCGCATGCGCGTGATCCCGCGTTTGGCCGCACCAGTTTTTTTTCGGAAATCCATCACGGTGCAACCTTGTTTCAGCACCGGCCGGTTGACAGCACGAAAGGGCCAATTATTGTCCTGTGAGTGAAATTTGTTTCGTAAGAGCAATTCCATGAAAAACGTAAAGCGGTTTTCCCGGGAAAAGCCGGTTGCGCTTTCCCTTGGGGATTGCGTCAAGACAAAAGCCGAAATCGGATCGGGAGGCCTGCCATGAACAGTCGCGTTGCCGTCATCGGAGCCGGTCCATCCGGCCTGGCACAGCTCAGGGCTTTCAAGTCGGCGGCCGACAAGGGCGCCGACATCCCCGAGATCGTCTGCTTCGAAAAGCAGTCGGACTGGGGCGGCCTATGGAATTACACCTGGCGCACCGGCCTCGACGAGCACGGCGATCCTGTGCATGGCTCGATGTACCGCTACCTATGGTCCAACGGCCCGAAGGAATGCCTGGAATTCGCCGACTACACTTTCGAGGAGCATTTCGGCCGGCCGATCGGCTCCTATCCGCCGCGCGCCGTGCTGTGGGATTACATCAAGGGCCGTGTCGAGAAGTCGGGCGTGCGCAAATGGGTGCGCTTCAACAGCCCGGTGCGCATGGTCACCTTCTCGAACGAGACGAAGAAATTTACCGTCACCGCGCATGACCGCACCAATGACGTCACCTACTCGGAAGAGTTCGACAATGTCGTCGTCGCTTCGGGGCATTTCTCGGTGCCCAACGTGCCCTATTTCGAGGGTTTCTCCACCTTCAACGGCCGCATCTTGCACAGCCATGATTTCCGCGACGCGATGGAATTCAAGGGCAAGGATATCCTGATCATCGGCCGTTCCTATTCAGCCGAGGACATCGGTTCGCAATGTTACAAGTACGGCGCCAAATCGATCACCACCAGCTACCGCTCGAAGCCGATGGGCTTCAAATGGCCGGAGAATTGGAAAGAGGTGCCGCTGCTGCAGAAGGTTGTCGGCAAGACGGCGCATTTCAAGGATGGCACTACTAGGGATGTCGACGCTATCATCCTGTGCACCGGCTACCTGCATTCTTTCCCGTTCCTGACCGACGATTTGAAGCTCAAGACCGCCAACCGCATGTGGCCGCTCGATCTCTACGAAGGCGTCGTCTGGGAGAAGAACCCGCAGCTTTCCTATATCGGCATGCAGGACCAGTTCTACACCTTCAACATGTTCGACGCGCAGGCCTGGTTCGCGCGAGACGTGATCATGGGCCGCATCAAGCTGCCGTCGGCCGAGGCGATGGCCGCGCACGGCGCGAAATGGCGGGCGCGTGAGGAAACGCTCGAAGACGCCGAGCAGATGATCTGGTTCCAGGGCGACTACACCAAGGAATTGATGGATCAGACCGACTATCCCGGTTTCGATGTCGAGGCGGTCAACCAGACCTTCATGGAGTGGGAGCACCACAAAGGCGAAGACATCATGAGCTTCCGCGACCACGCCTATCGCTCGCTGATGACCGGCACCATGGCGCCGTTGCATCATACGCCCTGGCTGCAGGCGCTGGACGATTCGATGGAGAGCTATCTGGAGGTAAAGGGGGTAGCGGCTGAGTAGCTCCGGCCTCCGAACCGAAGGGTCGCATCAGCGAAAAGTGGATACCGGTTTTTGCTTCGCTGACCTCCGTTCGGAAAAGATCATGGTCAAATAAGAAAACGAAAATAGAGTCCGCGGCTTAGGGTCAAAATCCAATCATTCTGAACGATCGAGTCCCGGCCCTTCTCGGCCATTTGACGCCGAGAGCCTGGACGACGCAAGTTGACCCGATCACGACGCTCACTCCGGTCAGTGGTAACGTCCGGATTTGGCGCGCGATTCCGACCTCAGCGAACGAAGTTACGACACGCCATTCCAGTGTATGATTGCTTCGCCAAATTAGGTGTGCGCTGCAATAGCAGCCGGATTCAGTCGCGCTTGCCGAAGGGGCTGTCGGCTCTGGCGGGATTGGCGTAAGCTACAGCTAAGGGGGTGCACACATGCACCGCATCATCGCCATAGCGATCTTAGTTCTCGCGGCCGTGTTCAGCTCCGCGCGGGCGGAGGTGCTGATCGGCGTCTCGGCTGCGATGACGGGACGGCTCGCCTGGATCGGCGAGCAGGGACAGCGCGGCGCGGAGATGGCAGTGGCCGACGTCAACACGGCGGGCGGCGTGCTCGGCCAGAAGGTGAGGCTCATCTCGGTCGACGACTTCTGCGATCCCGAGCAAGCTGTGGCGGCCGCCAAGAAGCTGGTGGCTGACGGGGTCGTGCTCGTCGTCGGGCATTATTGCTCCGGGGCCTCGATCCCCGCATCAAAAGTGTACGAGGAGGCGGGCGTCGTTGAGATATCCCCAGGCTCGACCAATCCGCAGCTGACCGAACAGGGCCGTGCCAATGTCTTTCGCACCATTGGCCGCGACGACGCGCAAGGGTTCATCGCCGGCAACTACCTTGCCGATCGCTGGGGCAACAAGAAGATTGCGATCCTCCACGACAACTCGACCTATGGGAAGGGTCTCGCCGACGAGACCAGGAAGCAGCTGAACAAGCGGGGCGTGACTGAGGCCGTTTACGACGCATACATTCCCGGGAAGGACGACTATTCGGCCGAGGTCGCTGCGTTGCAGACCGCCGGCGTCTCGGCCTTGTATGTGGGTGGGTATCATGCCGAGGTTGCGCTGATTGCTCGCGCTGCACACGACAGTGGCTATACGCTTCAGCTCATATCCGGAGATGCTTTGGCGACCGAGGAATTTGCCCTGATCGCCGGCCCCGCGGCGGAGGGGACCCTCTTCACGTTCCCGGCGGACCCGAGGCGAAGCTCCGAAGCGGCCGCGGTCGTTGAGCAGTTCCGTGCGGAGAACTTCGAACCCGCGGGCTATACGCTGTTGAGCTACTGCGCGGTCCAGGTCTGGGCCCAGGCCGTCTCGAAGGCAGGTTCGCTGGAGCCGAAGGCCGTCATTGCGGCACTGCACGAACAGGAATTCGACACCGTCATCGGCCGGGTCGATTTCGACGACAAGGGCGACCTCACGAAGCAGAGCTGGGTTTGGTACGTCTGGCGCGGCGGAGAGTACGTGCCGGTTGAATAGGATTCGCTGATCGCCGGCGCGCCGGCTGAGACGTCTAGTCTGATGAAGACCAGTGTGGCCGGACTGTTCCGACTCGCCGAGATGCTTGAACGCCTCGGCATACGCGGCCGGCTGTTGCTCGCCTTTTTCGGGATCAGCGCCCTTGCGGTGCTAGCAACCGCTGCGGCGCTTTATGCCTTCCTCCAGGTTGGCGACGTCGTCGACCGAATTACCACGGATCGAGTGCCGTCGGCGCTCGCCTCCCTCCAGCTGTCGCGCCAGGCCGAACGGGTCGCTGCTGCCGCGCCATCGGTGCTGGCAGCGACAAGCAGGGCTCAGCACAGCGAGGTCTCGGCTGCCGTCGCGCTCGAGATGTCCCGCCTCGAGGCCCTGCGCACGGACCTCCGGGATGCCACGTCGGGCACAGTGCCTTTGGCCGAGATCGAGGAAGCCGCGATTGTTCTGAGGCGCAACCTGAAGGAGCTCGACTCTCTTGTTGTCGCCCGGCTCGACGTGGTAGCCCGTAAGGAGGAACTCCTGAACCGCCTCGCCGCGACGACGACCGGCAGCCAGCGCCTTGTCGCCACCGGCATCCTAGTGATGGATTCCAGGCTCCCGCAATGGCGGGCGGTCGCGGCCGACACGTCGCTGTCGGCTGATCGACGCGCAGCGGCGATGGCCGACCTGGTCCAGGCGATTGCGGCCTACATCCCCCAGCAGAAGGCGCAGCTGGAGATCTCGGCGGTCAACGACGCGCTGGTGAAGGTCGCGAACGCGCCGACGCCGGGCGACCTGGCGTTGATCCTTTTTCCGCTACGCCGTTCGCTCACTGCTCTTGAAAAGGTTGCCACGGAGATCGACGAAAAGCTGCGGATCCGCTTCCGGCAGCGTGTCGACGAATTCAAGGGTTTGACCGACGGCGAGGACAGCATCCCCAAGGCGCGGGAGGACGAGTTTGGTGTCCTGGCACAGGGCGAAAGGCTTCTGGCCGAGAACAATCGACTGTCGCGCAATCTCACCGCTGGCGTCGATCGCCTGGTCGCCACGGCAGACCAGGAGATCGCTGCGTCCGGTCGCGAAGCCGCGCTCGTCCAGCGCTACGGCACCGCGGTTGTGCTCGGCTCCGCCTTCCTCAGCCTCCTGAGTTCGGTTCTGGTTGTCTGGCTCTATGTCGACCGCAGCCTCCTTGCCCGACTGGGGGCCGTGAGCCAGGGCATGCTCGCGATTGCGGGGGGCAACCTTCGTGCGCCGCTGCCCGCAGCTGGCAGCGACGAAATCGGGCGCATGGCCGAAGCGCTGAGACTCTTCCGGGATACTGCTGTCGAGATCGAGGAAAAGAATCTGCGCGACGTTGCGGAAGCTCGTCAGCGGCTCATCGATGCCATCGAAAGCATCTCCGAAGGATTCGCCCTGTACGACTGGGAGGACCGGCTCGTCCTCAGCAACAGCCGCTACCGCGAATTGCTCTACACCGGTCTGGAGACCGAACTGACGCCCGGCACGACATTCGAGCAAATCATTCGCCGATCCGCTGAGCGCGGCTACATCAGGGACGCCGAGGGGCGGGTCGAGGAGTGGGTCGCCGAGCGCCTCTCGCGGCACCGCAACCCTGGCGAACCTTGGGTGCAGCGGCGAGGCGATGGGCGATGGGTCATGATCAGCGAGCGGCGGATCAGCGCCGGCGGCACGGTCGCCGTCTATTCGGACATCACTGAGCTGAAGCAAAGGGAGGAGAACCTCGCCGAGAAATCCGTGGTTCTGGAGGCGCTTTCCAGCAAGCTGGCGAAGTATCTGGCGCCCCAAGTGTATCGCTCGATATTCACCGGCCGCCAGGAGGTCAGGATCGCCAGCCAGCGGAAGAAACTGACAATATGCTTCTCCGATATCGCCGGCTTTACCGAGACCACTGACAAAATGGAATCCGAGGATCTCACCCAACTCCTCAATCACTATCTGACGGAAATGTCGAAAATTGCTTCGGATCACGGCGCGACAATCGACAAATATGTCGGCGACGCGATCCTGATGTTTTTCGGCGATCCCGAGACTCGCGGCGTCAAGGAGGACGCGCTGGCTTGCGCGCAGATGGCACTTGCAATGCAAAAGCGGATTATCGAGCTTGCCGAAGTCTGGCGGGACATGGGGATCGAAACACCGCTGCGCTGTCGCATCGGCATCCATACCGACTACTGCACCGTCGGTAACTTCGGCAGCGAGGACCGGATGGACTACACGATAATCGGCGGCGCCGTGAATCTCGCCTCGCGCCTGGAGCAGGAGGCGCCGCCGGGGGCCATCCTCATTTCCTACGAGACGTTTGCGCAAGTGAAGGACTCAATCGACTGTGAGGAGCTGGGGCACGTCCAGGTCAAGGGGATCGCCTATCCCGTCGCCACCTACCGCGTCATCGATCTGAAGGCCAATCTGGCGGCCGCTCGTTGTGCTGTTCGAACCGAGCTGCCGCACTTCAGGCTGGAACTTGAACCGGAGCTGATGTCCCCTGACGAGCGTGGCGATGCCGCCACTGCACTTCGAGACGCGCTGGATCGGCTTTGTCACAAGCCCGGGTAGTAGGGCTTGGTCCACAACGACCCCTCCCAATGGACGCAAGGAGTGGGATGTGAGACGCCACTCATTGGCAGAACGGTCGCTCTCAGTCTTCGAACTCGGGCGGAACGTCCGCATCGGAGCCGAGACTTAACATTCACGGCATCGCCGGCAAGGTCCGGATATGGCGCGAGGCAGACGCCTAGTACGGCGAATGTCGCATTGGATCGGATTCCGACCTTACCGGGTCATTCGGCCACGACCGGAAATGAAGCTCTGTGTTCGTTCGCTGACGAATCCTACCCCAGCCTCGCCCGTGCCTTCGCCGTCCAGGCGCTGAACAGCCGGTCGGCGACGATGCCGATGAAGGCTATTGCCAGGCCGGCGACGATGCCGCGGCCGGAATCGGCCTTGGACAACGCGATGAACACTTCCTGGCCGAGATCGCGCGTGCCGACCATGGCGCAGATGATGATCATTGCCAGCGCCATCAGGATCGTCTGGTTGACGCCGAGCATGATCTCCGGCAGCGCCAGCGGCAGTTGCACGCGAAAGAAGGTCTGGCGCGGCGTGCAGCCGGACACCTTGGCCGCCTCGATCAGCGCCGGCGGCACCTGCCTGATGCCGTGATTGGTGTAGCGGATCGCCGGCACCACCGCGAAGGCTATCGTTGCGATCATCGCGGTGACATCACCGACCCGAAACAGCATCACCACCGGGATTATGAAGCAGAAGGAAGGCAGCACCTGCAGCGTGTCGATGACCGGGGTGACGATCTTCTCGAAGCGGTCGCTGCGCGAGGCCATCAGCCCGATCGGGATGCCGATCAGACAAGCGACGAAGGCCGAGATGCCGCAGAGATAGACGGTCGCCATGGTTTTTTCCCACAGGCCTGTGATGGCACAGAAGGCGGTCAGAGCGGCAACCAATACGGCCAGGCGGAAACCGCTAAGCTGATAGCCGGCGAGGCCGAGCAGGAAGACGGCACCCAGCCAGGGAAAGCCTTCGCAAAAGGCGCGCAGCGGATTCAGCAAATTGAGGATCAGCGCCACGCGAAACGCCTCGATCGCATCGAAGAAATTGATCGTGACCCAGTTCACCGCCGCCTTCCACAGCGGCGCGGTGGTGAAGGTGATCGCCTTCGGCACCGCCGCGAAGGCCGGCACGAACAGGCCGAGCAGCGTTGTCACGGCAAGGATGGCGATGGCCAGCGTCAGATTGGGGTAGCGTCGCCAGAGGCTCGCGCCGATCGCCTTATGGACATGACCCTTGGCCTGCTTGTGCGCGATGGCCTGGCTCAGTCGGTCGAGCGCGATGGCGAGCGCCACGATGGCGAGACCGGCTTCCATCGCTTCGCCGACCTTCAGCGCGCGCAGTGCCAGGAGCACGTCGTAGCCGAGGCCACCGGCACCGATCATCGAGGCGATGATGACCATATTCAGCGCCAGCATGATCACCTGGTTGACGCCGACCATCAGTGTCGGCCGCGCCGAAGGCAGCAGCACCCGCCACAATTTCTGGCGGGCCGTGCAGCCGGCCATTTCGCTGAAATCGTCGATCTCGGAGGGCACCCGCGACAGCCCCAGCATCGTCGCCCGCACCATCGGCGGCGTGGCGAAAATGGCGGTCGCGATCATCGCCGAGACCGGGCTGTTGCCGAACAGCAGCAGCATCGGGATGAGGTAGGCAAAGGTCGGGATCGTCTGCATCAGGTCAAGGGCAGGGGAGACGATGAGCCTTTCGGCCCAAGGCTTGCGCCATGCCCATATGCCGGCGAACAGGCCGGTGACGATGCAGAACGGCACCGCGATCGAGATCAGCGCCAGCGTCAGCATGGCACTGGTCCATTGGCCGAACAGCGCGATATAGAGGAAGCAGCCGCCAACCAGCAGGCTGAGTTTCCGGCCGCCAACGGCATGTCCGGCGAGGAAGGCGGCAGCGCAGACGCCGACCCAGGACAGGCGCGGCAGGACATAGGCATCAATGCCATGACCGATCTTGAAATTCTTGGCCAGCAGGTTGAGCGCGAAATCGAGCGGCACGCCGAGCACAGCGGTGATCGAGCGGGTCAGCCACGACAGGTTCGACTTGATCCAGCGCATCAGCGCGCTGACCCAGTCGGCGACCGGCACGACGGCGCTTGCCGGATAGTTGACGGCCCAGGGCAGGCGGTCCTGCAGCAGGAAAACGACAAGCACGGCGGCAAGCGCGAACGCCCAGATCAGCAGCCAGATCTGAAGCGGTCGCGCCCTTGCTTCACTGGCACTTGCCGTCACCGTCATGCGCCGGCCCTCGAGCGATCGATACCGGCCAGCAGATCGATCACCGCTTGCGGCGTCACCTCGCCGATCGGCTTGCCGGTGCCGTTGACCACCGCGAACGGCTTGTCGGCGGCAACGATACCGGCCGAGAAGCTGGCGATCTTGGCATCGGGCGAAACCGTGCCGCCATGCTCCGAGCCGTCGCAGGCGCGCATCAGGCTGCGAGCCGAAATCACCTTGGCGCGGTCAACGTCGCGGGTGAATTCGGCGACATAGTCGGTCGCCGGATTGACCACCAACTCCTCCGGCGTGCCGATCTGGATGACCTCGCCGTCCTTCATGATGGCGATGCGGTCGGCCAGCCGGATCGCCTCGTCGAAATCATGGGTGATGAAGACGATGGTCTTGTGCAGCATGGTCTGCAGCCGCATCAGCTCATCCTGCATCTCGCGGCGGATCAGCGGATCGAGCGCGGAGAACGGTTCGTCGAGAAACCAGATTTCCGGTTTGGTCGCCAGGCTGCGGGCGATGCCGACACGTTGCTGCTGGCCGCCGGAAAGCTCGCGCGGATAGAAATGCTCCCGACCGCTTAAGCCGACGAGTTCGATAACCTCGCGGGACCGTGCCTCGCGCGTCGGCCGGTCCTGTCCCTGGATGCTGAGCGGAAAGGCGATGTTCTCCAGCACGTTGAGATGCGGCAGAAGCGCAAAATTCTGGAACACCATCCCCATGCGATGCCGCCGCAATTCGATCAGTGCTGCATCCGAGATTTTCAGGAGGTCCTTGCCCTCGAATTCGACCTTGCCGTGGGTCGGCTCGACCAGCCTCGACATGCAGCGCACCAGCGTCGATTTGCCGGAGCCCGACAGACCCATAATGATGAAGATCTCACCCTGGCGGATTTCAAGATCGACGGCGCGCACCGCGCCGACAAGTCCGGCAGCAGCGACTTCAGCCATGCTGGCCTTGCCGTCGCGTTCTCGGATGAAGTTGGCCGCATTCGATCCGAACAGCTTCCAGACATTGCGGCAGGCAAGTTTTATCGGGCGGGCATCCTTTGGCGTGCCCGCCACGTTTGGCTCCTGTTCAATCTTGTCCGTCATTCAAACGTCCTTCTGGAACATCAATAATTGAGACCCGGCCGATCAAGCAGCCGGGTCTCATTGTTCCAGTTGGAACGATCACTGCGCCCAGGCTTTCCAGTCGGCCTCGTGGGCGGCGATCCAGGCTGCGGCGACATCTTCCGGCGTCTTGCCGCCGAGATCGATCTCGCCGCTCATCTTGTTGAGTTCGTCGGTGTCGACCGTGTAGGCCTTCGTCACCTTGTAGGCGACCGGCCATTTGTCCTTCATGCCGGCCCAGGAGTATTTCCAGATCTCGCCATGCGGCTTGCCGCAATCATACTTGGCGTCGGGGTTCACGCCCCATTTCGGGTCGTTGTAGCACTCGGGCGTGTATTCGGGGAATTCAATCCACTCGCCCTTGTACTTGGCCGGCGCCCAGTGCGGCGAATAGATCCACAGCATGATCGGCGCCTTGCGCTGGTAGGCGGAATCGAGTTCCGCGAACATCGCCGCGTCGGTGCCGGCATGGATGACGGTGAAGGGCAGCTTCAGTGCCTCGACGCGCTCGTCATCAAAGCCTTCCCATGTCACCGGCCCGCCGAGATAACGCCCTTTCGGTGTGGTTTCCGCCGTCGAGAAGGCCTCGGCGCATTTCGGGTCTTTCAGCGCTTCCCAATTGGGCAGGCCGGGGCACTTCTCCTTCATGTATTCGGGAAACCACCACTCTTCCTTGGCCTTTGGTCCGAGCTTGCCTAGCCGTTCGGTCTGTCCGGTCGCGTCGGAGGCCTTCATGGCCTCGCCTGCGGTCGTGTCCCAGAATTCCAGGCCGACATCGAGATCGCCATTGGTGAGACCGGTGGTCAGGCTGGAGAGGTAGTCGGCGGTCGGATATTCGACGGTATAGCCGAGCTTTTCCAGGATGCCGCCGAGGATCTTGGCGTTCAGATTGACGCTGGTCCAGTCGAACAGCGCGATCTTGATCGGATCGTTGGATTCCGGTGCGGCGGCTTGGGCGGACGGCGTCAGCAGGCCTAAGGTCGCGAGCGCGACGGCGCCCATCGAGAGTTTCGAGATGTGACTGCGAAATGACATGCTTGTTCTCCTTCAAGCTGTGACAGTTTTATCGGTCGTTCCCTTCTTGCGGCTTTTCTTGATTGTGTTGGAAAGGCGGTTCGTTGCGCAAGGCCGTCGGCGCCAAATTGTTGCCCTGTCCTGGCCAACGCAGGCAAGATGGTGCTCAATTCTGGTGATGGTGGAAAATGCTGGGAGTCTCAGCGTCATAGCTGCCGACGGATCGCTGCGGGAGCGATCATCTGCGGATCAATTGCCAGTCCTGCGGCGCCCTGCAAGGTGTTCCCATGATCCAGAGCATTTCCGGCGAAACACGATCGCCTCCATGCTCTATCCGTTTGTTTTTTACGCAATTCCGGCCGCAAAACCGCTTCGCACTTTTGCTGCAATTGCTCTCGGCTATCGACCCGGCAAGCCCCGTCTCGCCAAGGTCGTTTCATAGGATGAAATTATATATACCAAGGTTCATGTCGCGCAACGACTAACGCTTCGCGAAACGCATAAATTCAGACTGCAGGCGAAGTCGAAGCCTACCAGCAGACGTAGCCGCCATCGACAATCAAGTCGAGGCCGGTCACGAAGCTTGAGGCGCGGCTGGCCAGGAACACTGTCGGCCCGACCATTTCCTCCGGCGCCGCCATGCGCCCCATCGGTGTGTCGCGCTTGAAGATCTTGACCTCTTCCGCCACCTCCGGCCGCTTGTTCATCGGCGTCAGCGTGTAGCCGGGGCTGACGACATTGACGCGCAGTCCGCGGTCGGCCCACTCCATGGCGAGACTCCTGGACATGTGGATGACGGCGGCTTTCGAGGAATTGTAGTGCGCCTGCGTCAGGCCCCGGTTGACGATGGTGCCGGACATCGAGGCGATGTTGATGATCGAGCCCTTGCGTCGCGCCAGCATCTTGCGGGCTTCGGCTTGGCAGGAAAGGAACACGCCGGCGACATTCACCTCGTGCACCTTCTGCCATGTCTCCAGCGACAGCGTCTCGGCGGGCTCGGAGCCGGCAATGCCGGCATTGTTGACGGCGACGGTCAGCGCACCGAGTTCGGCCTCGACGCGATCGATCGCCGCCGCGAGATCGCTCTCAGACGTCACCGTGCCGGTGAGCACAAGCGCCTTGCGGCCGAGTGCGGTGATCCGGTGCGCGGTTTCGTCCAGTCCACCTTTCGACGCATGGCCGAAACAGGCGACGTCGGCACCCGCCTCGGCCAGCCCGATCGCGATCGCCTGGCCGATGCCGCTGCCGGCGCCCGTGACCAGCGCGACATCGCCGTCAAGTTTGAAAAGATCCATCGATAGCCCTCCCTGCTTTCGGGAAGGTACGCGCTGCGCTACGTCCCGATCAAGCGCCCATCCTCGACCTCGACAATGGTCGGCGAAAACCCGTCGAGCTCGCCGAGCGCCCAGGCATAAGGCGCAAATTGATCGGCGCGGCTTTGATGCCGCGGATTTTCATCTCAGCGCCCGACCTCGAAGAAAGGCTTCCCGAGCAGGTCGGGAACGACGTCGATGCCAAGGCCCGGTCCGTCCGGGATGCCCATGCGGCTGCCGGCGACCGGCGGCATGTTCGACGCCGTGCGCACCGTCACCCATTCATGGAAAGCGATGGCGTGCAGCCGGCGCTCTTCAGGCGTCGACAGCGACAGATGCGCCATGGCAGCGGTGTCGATCTCGGCGCCGCCAGTATCCTCGACGGTGATCATGAAGCCGAGGTCGACGGCAAGGTCGCGGATCTGCCGTGTCCTGCTCACGCCGCCGAGCCGCGAAATCTTCAGCGTCAGCCCGTCGGCAGCACCCTTGCGGTGGATGTCGAGCATGTCGTCCAGCGAGGCGACGGACTCGTCGAGCACCATCGGCTTGTCGAGCGAGCGGCGCACCGACATGCATTCGTCGATCGTCGTGCAGGGCTGCTCGAATGTATAGTCGATGGCCCGTGTGGCGTCGGCAAACTGGCGCGCCTGGTAGGGCGTCCAGCCGGCATTGGCGTCGCAGAAGATAACCGTGCCTTTCGGCACCGAGGCGGCGACCGCTGTGACGCGCTCGATGTCGTCGTGGACATTGCCGCCGACCTTGACCTGCAGCCGGTGGAAGCCGTCCTTGACGATGCGCTTGGCCAGCGTGGCCATGGCCTCGACCCTGCCATGCGTGACGACCTTGTAGAGTTCGGCCGTCTCGCTCTCCTGGCCGCCGAGCAGCGTCACCAGCGGCACGTCGGCGGCGCGCGCCGCGAGATCCCAGCACGCCATGTCCAGCGCCGACTTGATGTAGGGATGACCCTTGAACACCGTGTCCATCAGCCGCCCGACGCTGGCAAGCCCGCGTGGATCGTGGCCGATCAGATGCGGGGCGATCTCCACCACGCCGGCGCGGACGCCGGCCGCGAAGGCAGGCGAATAGAAATTGCCGAGCGGCGCCATTTCGCCCCAGCCGGTGAGGCCGCTATCCGAGGTAATGGACACGATCACCGCGTCGAAGGCATCGGCAACGCGCCCCTTCGACATGCGGTAGGGCCCGTCCACGAAAGGCTGCACGACATGGTAGGCTTTGATGGTTTGGATCTGCACGTGTCTTTTCCGTTGGCTGCGATGGTGGGGACGGGTCAAACGCCTTTCGAAGGGCGCTGTTCGAGACCGCGCGCGTAGGAGAGACAGCAAGCCAATCAGGTTGTCGACAATCGAACAAGAGCCATTATGACTTCTTCGAAGGCGCCAGCCTGGCGATCATCTCGGCGAGACCGGGCCCCGCCGTTGGTCACCGCGTCACGGCGCCGGGCCGATCGCGCTGTCACCCGTGTCGGTGCGCCTCGGCCACCCCTGACTGGGGGACTGCTCACGAAAGCGGCGCCCGCGACCTGTGGGAAGGTCGGGGCGCCGCGCTGAAGCCGGTCCTGACGGGGGAGTTCAGGTGGCCGGCTTTTCCGGCGTTGGAGATACAGGCATTCCGGGTCCGATCTTCTGCAGATTGCCCGTGATGACCTGATCGCCCTCGGCGACGCCGCTTAAGATGGCGACCTGATCGCCGCTCGTCGGGCCGAGCGAAACCAGCCGCTGGTCGACCGTGTTGCCCTTGCCGACGACATAGAGATATTTGCCGAGCTGGCTCGAGCCCAGCGCCGTCTGCGGTACCATGAGCGCATCGGGCTGCTGCTTCACATGCAGCCGGACACGAACATATTGCCCCGGCAACAGGGTGAACTTGCCGTTGCCGATCGTCGCTCGCGCAGTGATGGTGCCGGTCGAACGGTCGACCGAATTGTCGATGAAGGTCAGTTCGCCCTTCTGGCTCGCCTCGGTCTGGCCGGGAAGCAGGACCTCGACCTCGATCGGGCCGTTGGCGCGAGCCTGCTCGATCTCGGCCAGATCCGTCTCGCTCGGATTGAAGGTGACGTAGATCGGATCGAGCTGCACCAGCGTGTTGAGCACCGTGCCGGCGACGCTGACCAGCGTTCCGACAGAGGCCTGGTTGCGGCCGAGGCGCCCACCGAACGGCGCACGGATTTCGGAATAGCTCAGATTGAGCTCGGCCGTGCGGACCGCCGCCTGGTTGAGCGCCAAAGACGCTTGCGCTTCGCGCAAGGTGCTGGTGCGCTGGTCGAAGCCGTCCTTGGCGAGGTACCCGCTCTTGGCAAGCTCGGTGCCGCGACCAAGATTGGAGCGGGCATAGTCGAGCGTCGCCATGTCGCGCTGCACCTGCGCCTTCGCCTGGTCAAGAGCGGCCTGGAAGTCGTCAGGCGAGATCTTGTAGAGAAGATCGCCTTGCCGGACGTCAACGCCGTCAGCAGCGTTCTGTTCCTGCAGATAGCCTGGAATCCTGGCTTGCAACGTTATGCTGCGGATCGGTTCCGTCCGCGCGGCGTAGTCGAGGTAGATCGGGATCGTCTTCCTGACGACGCTGACCACCGGCACCGGCATGACGAACGCCGCCGGGGCGGGCGCGGCACCGGCCGTGCCGGCATTGAGGCTGAGATTGCCCATGTCGAGCAGGTGGACGCTGGCCACCGAGATCGCACCCAGCGCGACAGCCGTTCCCAAAGCGATTTTCCATTTACGCATGATCAGTCTCCAATCTTATTCGGCCGCTTCCGCCAGGGGCGGGAAGGCGTGCTCAGTCGTTGGCTCATTGTCTTGAGTAGCGGGCTCGTCATTGCCGCGGCGCTCGCGCAGCTGTTCGATGACCGCGTAGAAAACCGGCACGAACACCAGCGACAGAATGGTCGCGGCGACCATGCCGCCGAACACGGTGGTGCCGATCGACTGACGGCTTGCTGCACCGGCACCGGTCGCAAACATCAGCGGTAGCACGCCGAGGATGAAGGCGAAGGCCGTCATCAGGATCGGCCGCAGCCTGAGCCGGGCGGCTTCCATCGCCGCCTCCACAATGCTCAAGCCTTCCTCGCGCCGTCGCCGGGCGAACTCGACGATCAGGATCGCGTTCTTCGCCGCCAGCCCGATCAGCATGACGAAGCCGATCTGCGAGTAGACGTCGATCTGCATGCCGCGCATCCACAGCGCCACGAACGCGCCGAACAGAGCGAGCGGCACCGCCAGCAGCACCATGAACGGCATCGCCCAACTCTCATACTGCGCCGCCAGGATCAGGAAGACGAAGACGATGGCGAGGCCGAAGACGACGGACGCGATCGATCCTGCCTTGAGCTCCTGGAAGGTGATGCCGGTCCATTCGAAACCGAAATCCCTGGGCAGCGCGGTGGCAGCGGCCCGTTCCATCGCGGCGACCGCCTGGCCCGAGGAGAAGCCGGGTGCGGCGCCGCCATTGATCGAGGCCGAGGCGTTGTTGTTGTAGTGCGGCACGGTTTCCGGGCCGACGAACGGCACGAGCTTGCCCAGCGTGCTGAGCGGCACCATGCCGCCGGAGGCATTGCGCACGTAGAGCCGCGAAATGTCGGCAGCACCCGCACGTGCATCCTTGTCGGCCTGGATGGTCACCCGGAAGGTTCGGCCGAACAGGTTGAAATCGTTCACGTAAAGCGAGCCGAGATAGATCTGCAGCGTGCTGAACACATCCGGCAGGTTGAGGCCGAGCAGTTTCGCCTTGCTGCGGTCGAGGTCGTAGTTGAACTGCGGCGTCGAGGTCGAGAACGGCGAGAACAGCTGCTGCGGATTGATCTCCGGCTGCTTGCGCGCCTCGGCGATCACGGCTTGCGTGGCGTCGTTGAGAGCTGAACTGCCGCGACCGGTGAGGTCCTCGACGACGAATTCGAAGCCGCCCGTCGTGCCTATGCCGGGGATCGACGGCGGATCGAAGCTCAGCGCAAAGGCTTCCGGAATCTGCATCAGCTTGCCGCGCACGTCGGCGACGAGCTTGGAGGCGCTCTGGTCGGGACCGCGTTCCTCCCATGGCTTCAGGATGGCGAACTCGACCGCCGAATTCGACTGCGCGGCACTGGTCAGGAAGTTCAGGCCGCTGATCGAGCCGACGATTTCGACGCCGGGCGTTGCCTGCAGGATGTCGCGCGCCTTCTTGGCCACTGCGTCGGTGCGTTCCAGCGAAGCGCCGTCGGGCAACTGGATGACGACGAAGAAATAGCCCTGGTCCTCGACCGGAAGGAAGGTCGAGGGCAGGCGTTGCCAGACGAAGTAGGTGGCGACCAGTCCGGCCGCGAACAAGCCGAGCATGATCCAGCGCAGGCGGATGAGAATGCGCACGCCGTGCGCATAAGCATGCGACAGCCTGTCGAAGCCTGTGTTGAACCAGCGGAACGGGGCGAACTGCGTCTCGCCGCGATGCCGCAGGAAGGCCGCGCTGAGCGCGGGACTGAGCGTCAGCGAGTTGAAGGCGGAGATGCCGACGGAAATCGCGACCGTCAGCGCGAACTGATTGTAAAGCCTGCCGGAGACACCCGGAATGAAGGCAACCGGGACGAACACGGCCATCAGCACCGCCGTCGTGGCGATGATAGGACCGGTGACTTCGGCCATCGCGGCCTTGGTGGCCGCCAGCGGTTTGAGCCCGGCCTCCAGCTGTCGTTCGACATTCTCGACCACGACGATGGCATCGTCGACGACGAGGCCGATCGCCAGCACCATGCCGAGCAGGGAGAGCATGTTGAGCGAGAAGCCGAGCATCTCCATGACGACCAGCGTCGCCACCAGCGAAACCGGTATGGCGATGGTCGGGATGATCGTCGTGCGCCAGCTTTGCAGGAAGATGAACACCACGGCGACGACCAGCACCAGCGCTTCGCCGAGCGTGATCAGCACGTCATGCATCGATGCCGAGACGAAGCGGGTCGTGTCGTAGTGCATCGCATAGGAGACGCCCTTCGGGAAACGGCCGGACAGCTCCTGCATCTTGTCCTTGACGCGCTGCTGCAGATCGAGCGCGTTGGAACCCGGCATCTGGTAGACGGCGAGCACGACGGTCGGATCCTTGCCGAAGAAGGCGGACGACGAATATTGCAGCGCTCCGAGTTCGATGCGGGCGACGTCGCGCAGCCGAACCAGCGAGCCGGTGCCGGTATTGGCGCGCACGACGATGTCCCCAAATTCCTTGGGATCGCTCAGGCGACCGACGGCATTGACCTGCATCTCGAAAGCGGTGCCAGCCGGGGCCGGGGACTGGCCGATCTTGCCGGCCGCCACCTGGACATTCTGTTCGGCGATGGCGTTTTGCACGTCGACCGCGGTGATGCCGAGATTGGCAAGCTTGTCGGGATCGAGCCAGACGCGCATCGAATAGCGGCGCTCGCCGAAGATCTGCACGTCGCCGACGCCGGGCAACCGCTTCAGCGGATCGACCACCTGCAGATAGGCAAGGTTACTCAGCGCCACCGGATCGACGGAACTGTCCGGCGAGGTCAGGTTGACGATGAGGACGAAGTTCGGGTTCTGCTTCTTGATCGTCACGCCGCCCTGGTTGACGATCGCCGGCAGCGACGAGGCCGCCTGCGAGACGCGGTTCTGGACGTCGACCGCGGCGGTGCTCAGCGAATAGCCGACATCGAAGGTGATGGTGATGGTCGAGGAGCCGTCATTGGAGCTCGTCGACGACATATAGGTCATGCCTTGCACGCCGTTGATCTGCTGCTCGAGCGGCGTCGTCACCGTGTCTGCCACCACTTGCGCGCTGGCGCCTGGATAATGGGCGCTGACCACGACCTGCGGCGGTGTGATGTCGGGGAACTGGGAGACGGGCAGCAGGAAATAACAAATCGTCCCGGCGAGCACCATTATGATGGCGATCGCCGAGGCGAAGATCGGACGATGGATGAAAAAGTTTACCACGACACACACGCCTCCCCGGCCGCCGTTGCCCTGCCGAAGGCACTGGCAACCCTGGACAACCTTTGAGCGCGCCCGACACCGAACTCATCCTGCGAACGGAATAACGGCACCTCGCGCTGCTGCGCATCGGCGAGTGAGCGCAGCATGTTTTCGAAGGCGCGCGGATCAACGCCATCGGCTTTCATGACCAGCCGGATCATCGGATCCCGGACGGCTTCCTCTATGGTAAGATCGCGGCGCTGTGGCATTGGCCGGCTCCTTGTCTGTCGGTTCGCAGCCCATGCTCGCGAACCGTTTTTCATCTCTTCACCGGCCGAGGCCGCATGATTGGCAGTTTTTCATCCGCCTTCGCCTGGCAGGGCCAGTTCACGGCCTTGTTATTGACGACGGACGATAGAGGTGTTACCAGTAAGTAACATTCTGGAAGTTACAGACCGGTAACACCCTAGTCAAGAGGTGGCCGAGGGTTTTTTGGAAACGAAAGGAGATCATGATGACAGAAGGCGTCGTGGAGCGCTCTCGTCCCCGGGAGCGGATCCTGGAGACGGCACGCGACATGTTCCACAAGCATGGCATCAAGGGCGTCGGCGTCGACGCCATCACCGAAGCTGCCGGCACGAACAAGATGACGCTCTATCGTCACTTCGAATCCAAGGACGAACTGATCGTCGAATGCCTGCGCGCCAATGCGGCCAAGGCCGGCGCTATGTGGGATGTATTTGAAGCCGAATTTCCTGGTGACAAGCTTGCCCAGCTGCATGCCTGGGTTCGCAAGGCGGCTGCCATGCTCAATGCTGACGGTCGTGGCTGCGACATGGCCAATGCCGCCGCTGAACTGACCGAGCCGGACCATCCGGCCAGGCTGGTGATCAAGGAGCTCAAGGAAGCCCAGCGTGAGCGCCTTGTAACGCTATGCAGGGATGCGGGTATCGGTCAGGCCGAACTGCTCGCCGATACGCTGTCGCTGCTGTTCGAGGGCGCGCGTGTCAGCGTGCAGACCGTGGGAAACGAAGGTCCTAGCATGCAGTTCGTGCGCATGGCCGAAGGGTTGATCGTTTCCTTCCGGGGCACCGCCGCCGGTTGATCTCCACCGCGACTGTTGGCGTCTTACCCGTCGTGTGACCGAGGTGATCATCGCCGCCCCAACGCAGGCTGCACCGGAAATTTCCAAGGACCAAACAAAAAAAGCCCGCTGCCGGGAGGAGGTGGCAGCGGGCTCGATTTCGAATGTGGTGCGGGAGGAGGTGCACCCCATTCAGCGTCGGCATCGCATCTGGGAGGAGTAGATGGCCGACAACCAGAAACTACGATTTGCCCAATGATTCGGCAATAATGAATCCTGCATAGCTCCTGTGCAGATTTGCCGTGTCAATTGTCGTACAAATCCGGATTGTGCCTTGCCAAGTCGCCCACCTCACTGCACCGGAATGTTTTCCCTGAAGATCAACCGCGGTTCGATGAACTTCCTGGTAAGGTAGGGCGCCGAGGAGGCAATCGAGCCGAGCAGGCGAATGACCGACTGTTCCGCGATCAGCCTGGCATTCTGGTCGATGACGACATCGAGCAGATCGTCGACCAGATGGCCGCGTGTGTCCTTGGTGAGGTCGTGACAGATGAACACCGGTTTGCGGTTCGGCCTCGCTTCCCGAATCGCCCTTGCAACGCCCGAATGTCCGGCTCCGACGCAATAGATGCCCAGCAGTTCCGGTTCGTTGCGCAGTGCCTTCATGGTTTCGGCATAGCTAATCTCAGGCTCGTCGTTGATCTCGACTGCGCTGCTCACCGTCAGGTTGGGAAACTCTTCATTGAGCACCGATCGGAAACCCATCTCGCGTTCCTCGTGGCCGCGATAAGAGCGGGAGCCGACGACCATCGCCAGATGGCCGGTGCGGCCGCCAAGGAAGCGTCCCATCAACAGCGCCGCCGTTCGTCCCGCCACCCGGTTGTCGATGCCGACATAGGCCGAGCGCGGTGCCGCCGGAACATCGGACACCAGCGTCACCAGGCGCATGCCGGCGTCGACGATGTCGCGCAGGATGTTGCGCGTACGCGGATGATCGACGGCGATGACACCGACGCCATTGGCCTTGAGCGAGAGATTTTCGACGGCACTCTGCAGCGCGTTCGGCGAGATGCCTGCGAGGTTGTGGATCCGGCACGAGGCGACGAGCGGCAGGCGCGCGGCGTAATCCTCGATATGGCCGGCAAGATCGCGCATGAAGGCATTGCTGCCGATCGGCAGCAGGAATTCGAGGTGCGCGGGCCGCGAGGGCAGCGTCACCTGATCCGCGACCGGCAGATAGCCGAGCTGCTTGGCCGCCTCCATGACGCGCTGCCGGTTGGCGGCGCTCGCACCCGGCCGGCTATTGAGCACCCTGTCGACCGTTGCGGTAGACAGCCCGCAATTGCGGGCGATATCCGAGACGGTGGCTTTCATGCCGCAACCCCCGGCCCGCAATTGCGGGCGTGATCCGAAACGGTGGCTTTCATGCCGCAACCCACGGCCCGCAATTGCGGGCGTGATCCGAAACGGTGGCTTTCATGCCGCAACCCACGGCCCGCAATTGCGGGCGAAATACGAGACGGTGGCTTTCATGCCGCAACCTATGCGCCGATGCGAGGCCGCGCCAGATGAACGATGCGACCTGAGTGACGGATGATTGCCGTCCATCACAGATAGTCAGTGCGATGGCTTGCCATCGGCAATGGCATCACGGATTTCCTTGTCCGACATGCCGGTGATGATCCGCTCGACTTCCAACACGCTGGTCTTCTTGGGGTCGATGTCGTCGGCGACCACCTTGCCCCGGCGCATGACGACGATGCGGTCGACCACTTGGAAGACATGGTGGATGTTATGCGCGATGAAGATGCAGGAATGACCGGA
The DNA here is from genome assembly GCF_040323235.1 of Mesorhizobium sp. M0051. Classification (NCBI taxonomy): domain Bacteria; kingdom Pseudomonadati; phylum Pseudomonadota; class Alphaproteobacteria; order Hyphomicrobiales; family Phyllobacteriaceae; genus Mesorhizobium; species Mesorhizobium sp. M0051. The sequence goes on along the minus strand of NZ_JAMYUT010000030.1, from coordinate 12,391 downwards.
ATCGCGGGCGTTGCGAACGAAGCTGAGCACGCCCTGTGTTTCGGCGACGCCGAGATTGTTGGTCGGCTCGTCGAGGATAATCAGGTCGCTGTCGAAATGCATGGCGCGAGCGATCGCCACCGCCTGGCGCTCGCCGCCCGACAGCGAGCCGATCGGCGTCGTCGGCGGTATGTTCTTGGAGATGCCGACCTGCTTGAGCAGATCGCGGGCGACCGTGTTCATGGCGTCCTGGTCCATCCGGTTGAGGAAGCGCGGTGGTTTTAGCGGCTCGCGCCCGAGGAACAGATTGCGGGCGATCGACAATTGCGTGACCAGTGCCGAGTCCTGGTAGATCGTTTCGATGCCCTGGGCGATGGCGTCGCTGGTGCTGCGCAGGCTCACCTTCTGGCCGCGGATGAAGATATCGCCACTGGTCAATGGAACGGCGCCCGAAAGCACCTTGATCAGCGTCGACTTGCCGGCGCCATTGTCGCCGAGCAGGCCGACGATCTCCCGTTCGTTGACATGGAAGTTGGCATCCTCCAATGCCTGGACGCGGCCATAGGACTTGCGGATGTTCTGCATGCGGATCAGTGGCTCGGCCATGATTCAAGTCCCTGCCTGATGCCGGCGTTCCAGCCATGAGTGGAGCGCCATCATGCCAAGGATGATCGCGCCGATGAAGATGTTGTAGGCAAGGCCTGGCACGCCGATCAGCACGATGCCGTTGCGCATCACGCGCAGGATCAGGATGCCGAGCACGGTGCCGATGATCGTGCCGCGCCCGCCGGTGAGTGCTGTACCGCCGATCACCACCATGGCGATGACTTCCAGCTCGTAGCCGGTGCCGCTGTTGGGGTTGGCAGCCGAGGTGCGCAGCGAGGAGATGACGCCGGCAAGCGAAGCCATGACCGACGACAGCACGAACAGGCCGATCTTGACGCCGCTGACATTGACGCCGCGGGCGCGCGCCGCATTGGGATTGCCGCCGGCCGCCTGGATCCAATTGCCGGTCCGGCTCTGCGTCAGCACATAGCCGAGCGCGATGGCCGCGGCGATGAACCAGAACAGCGACATGTAGATGCGGAACGGCCCGATGAAGAAATCGCCGACCAGCGCTTCCGCCAGCCAGCTGCCTTCCGCGCTCCAGGTGCGCTGCGGAAAGCCATCGGTGACGAAAAGGGCGGTGCCGCGTACCACCAAAAGCATGCCGAGTGTCACCAGGAAGGACGGGATCTTGAGCTGCGTCACGAACCAGCCGTTGACCAGCCCGATGAAGCCGGCAACCAGCAGCGCGGCGACAAAGCCGACCTCCAGCGATGTCAGGCCGCTGTTGAACAGCGTCCACATCAGCACCGGCGAGAAACCGAACAACGAACCGACCGAGAGGTCGAATTCGCCCGACGTCATCAACAGCGTCATCGCCAGCGCGATCAGGCCGAGCTCGACCGTGAAGGCAAGCGTGTTGGAGATGTTCTGCGGCGACAGGAAGTCGTGGTTGATGCCCCAGAAAACGGCGATCTCGACGACGAGCAGCACGAAGGGGCCGAATTCTGGCCGTGCGACGAAGTGTTGGATGAGCGAACGATTTTCCACGAGCAACCCGCGACATAGGTGGAAAGGCTGAGCCTTGCATATCCGTGCGTGAACGGCTCGGCGAAAATAGGAAGCCAGTCGCGATCACCGAGGCGATCGCGACTGTTTGGGCACGGGATGTTACTTGCCGGACAGGATGTTGTCGTAGACCTGCGCGGTGTCCTTCTCGTAGAGCGCGCCGGTGATGACGTTGAAGCCCGGAGGAATGCCACTCGCGGCCATATTGGCGAGCGAGAGTGCGACATAGCTGGTCGCCTGCGGATCCTGCCACTGGCCGGCATTGACGTAGCCGTTCAGCACTTCCTGGGTGGTGTCGAGCGAGTTGCCCCAGCCGACGACCGGGATTTCGCCCGGCTTGATGCCGACCTGGTCGAACACCCGCTTGATCGAGCCAGTGACGAGATCGCCGAGGCCGATGATCGCCTTGACCTTGGCTTTGTTGGCTGTGAGGTAGTCGACCATGCGGTTGATCACTTCAGCCTGGTCGAGCGTGGCTTCGGTGATTTCATAGGTGATGCCGAGCGGCCCGAATACGCTCTTGATGCCTTCTTCTTCCTGGACGCCATAGGTGGCGCCGGGGACCTCAACCGGCATCCAGACGAAGTCGCCCTTCTTCACCAGGCCCTTGTCGACCAGATATTGCGCCCAGTGCTTGCCGAAGGTGACGTTGTCGCCGCCGACATAAGCGTTGAAGTCCGCTTTCGGGTCCGGCGTATTGAAATTGATGATCGGCACTTTCGCCGCACGCGCTTCCTTGACGATCTCTACCAGGCTGCCCGGATCGGGGCTCGTGGTGACGATGCCATCGGCCTTGGCGGAGAGGGCGGCGCGAACCGCTTCCTGCTGCGAGGCGACATCGCCATTGTGGAACGAGGTGTTGACGGTGTTGCCGGTGTCCTTGGCCCATTGCTTGGCGCCGGCCAGGAAGTAGGTCCAGACCGGATCGGCCGGGCCGCCATGCGAAATCCAGTAGAATGTCTTGGCCTGTGCCGCTGCCGGAACAATCGTCAGCGCCACCAATAGGCCGTATAGGACGAGTCTTAGCCGTGTCAGCATTTGATTTCCTCCCGTTTGTCGATGGTCAGTTCTCAATCCGTCCCTTGTTCCGGCGACCGCCGGATTGCGTCTTTGCCAGCGCCGTCAGAGCATTCCCTTTTTCGGCGATTGGCAAGCCTCCGTCTGCAGATGTAGTTGGCGCCTGACGGGGCGCCATCAGCGCTCCCATCAGATCGCATCAGTTGATGTGATTTTTCAGACTGTCGGATAACTGGCGTCGAACTGAGCCGAACGGGTCGTCCTGTTTGCCCGACCTGCGATAGCGCAACCAGCACTGACGAGGATGACGCCGGCGGCCACTCCTCGGACCAGCGTCAACAACCGAACCCACGGCTGCGTGTCGAAAGGTGCTAGATCAGATCGGCCTTCGCCAGTTCCCGCATCAGACGGCTGGCGCCGTAGGTCCAGTGCGGGCAATCGGGCGATAGCCGCACCCTGTTGACCAGCGCGCCGAATTTTTCCGACGAGATGGTGACGATGTCGCCGACCTTGTGGGTAAAACCCTTGCCCTTTTCGCCGCGATCCTTCGACGGCACGAACATGGTGCCGAGATAGAGCGCCAGCCCGTCCGGATACTGGTGGTGCGGACCCATGGCGGCGGCAATCAGCTCTTCCGGCGAGCGGCTGATCTCGGCCATCGAGCTCGCGCCCTCCAGCGAAAACCCATCCTCGCCCTCGACCTTGAGGCGCACGACCGCGCGCTTGACGTCATCGATCGAGAAGGTGTCGTCGAACAGGCGGATGAAGGGACCGAGTGCGGCCGAGGCATTGTTGTCCTTGGCCTTGCCGAGCAGCAGCGCCGAACGCCCCTCGACGTCACGCAGATTGACGTCGTTGCCGATGGTGGCGCCGACGATCCTGCCGCTGCTGGCGGCGATCATGGCGATCTCGGGCTCCGGATTGTTCCAGGTCGACACGGGATGCAGGCCGACATCGGCCCCGAAGCCGACCGAGGCCATCGGCTGGCATTTGGTGAAGATCTCGGCATCGGGGCCGATGCCGACCTCCAGATATTGCGACCAGGCGCCACGCGCGATGAGCTTGGCCTTGATCTCCATCGCTTCGGGCGAACCGGGCTTCAGTTTCGACAGATCGTGGCCGATCAGTCCGGCGATGTCGGCGCGGATGGCGTCCGCCTTCTCCGCCGAGCCGCGCGCCTGTTCCTCGATCACCCGTTCCAGCAGGCTGACGACAAAGGTGACGCCCGAGGCTTTTACTGCCTGCAGGTCGACTGGGGAGAGCAAATACGGCTTTGCCGGATCGCGCCTGGTTTCAAAACTGTTGGCGGCGACGTCATCGAGCGACCCGATCGGTTTGCCCTTGGCCGAGCGGACGTGCCCTGCCGGATCGGCCATCTCGCAAAGGTCGCGCATGGTTGGCGCTGTGCGCGACGTGATGTCGAAGACCGTGCCGTCGCGCACCGTGACCACCAGCGGATGCGAGGCGCTGCTGGCGCGGCCGACAAAGAGCCCCTCAGTGGGCAGGTGCATCTGGTTCGTCATGGCGTTTGGTCCTCTGAAATGATCGACAAATGCGGCTGGCTGGATCGGCGCGGCACTTTCACCGGATTCCCTTGAAAGGTCTATCCCGTCGCTGGCGATCGAGATTCCGGCTTCTGATCATCTGTCGGGTTCACAGACGACAACTGAAGTGCTCTTTCAAAAATATGAAATCGTCACTACAATTTTCACTGATCCACAACGCATCCAGGTGACCCTTTGTCCGCACCATTCTCCGATCCCATCTGGCGCAAGCCGCAGTCAGATTCCAGGTTTCGATCGCTTTTTCCAAGCGGTGATCGTGTCGATATCGTGGTTGTCGGCGGTGGGATCATGGGGCTGTCGACTGCCTTGCATGCTGCCCGCCTTGGCCTGTCCGTGCAGGTGCTGGAGGCCGGCGAAATCGGCCAGGGTGCATCAGGACTGAATGGCGGCCAGGTCATTCCCGGCCTGAAATATGATCCGGAATGGCTACTGGCGCATTTTGGCCCGGAGCGCGGCGAAACTCTCGTCGATTTCGCCGCCTCGACCGCCGATGCCGTCTTCGAGTTGATCCGCGGCGAAAAATTGGCGGTGCCGTTCGTTCGCAATGGCTGGATCCAGGCGGCGCACACCGAGGTCGCGCTGAAGGCCGCGGCAAACCGTGACCGGCAGTGGCGGGCGCGCGGTGCCGATGTCAGGCTTTTGGGCGCGACGGAGATTACGGCGATGACCGGCGCGCAGGGCTATCTCGGCGGCTGGCTCGATCGCCGCGCAGGTGTCGTCGATCCGCTTGCTTACACATCGGAACTGGCACGAATTGCCGCGGCAGCGGGCGCGAAAATCGCCGAACACCAGAAGGTGGTCCGGTTGGAGAAGAGCGCCGGCGTTTGGCGGATCTCAACCGAGAACGGGGTGCAATTGCAGGCAAAAGCGGTCGTGCTGGCGACCAATGCCTATACGGATGGTCTGGTCCCCGGCCTCGCCGAGACGATCGTGCCGTTGCATTCGTTCCAGATCGCGACAGCGCCATTGCCGCCCGACTTTTCAGCCACGATCCTGCCTGAGGGGCAGGCGGTGTCGGACTCCAGGCGCATTCTCGTCTACTACCGCAAGAGCGCCGACGGACGGCTGGTGCTTGGCGGGCGTGGCCGCATGGCCTTGCCGACGAGCACCAGTGACTGGGCACATCTTGAGCGGGCGCTGCGGCGGCTCTACCCCATGCTGTCCGAAATCGCTATCGAGAAGCGCTGGTTCGGCCGGGTGGCGATGACGCCGGACCACCTGCCGCACATCCACGAGCCGGAGCAGGGCCTGCTTGCCGTGGTCGGCTGCCAGGGCCGCGGTGTCGGACTGATGACAGCGCTTGGCGGGCGTATCGCTGGCTATCTCCAAAGTGGCGATGCGAGGCAATTGCCGTTCCCGCTTTCGCCGATCCGGCCGATCCCATTCCACGCCTTCCGGCAGGTCGGCGTCGCCGCGACCATCGCCTGGTATCGCCTGCTCGACGCGCTGGAGCGCTGACCACGGCAATTCATTCCAGCGGGGTTCGGTTGGGATTCCGCTTGACAGTTTCATGAATATGAAAAACTCTAAGCCAATTTCAAAATTTCGGTAGGCAGGTCGATGTCGACCATCGTTGCAGCACCAGCGCCAGAGGCCCGGTCGTCATCGGGCTTCCGGGTCGCCATGCTGCTGCCGGGCGCGCTAGTCACCTTCCTGCTGATCCTGTTTGCCCTCGGCCTGGTGCTTTTCCTCGCCTTCCGCGGCAATGACGGGTCGCTGCTCGGCGCCGGTTTCACCGTGGCGAATTTTGCAGCTGTCGTATCCGATCCGTTGTACTGGACGGTGACACTGCGCTCGCTGGTCATAGCCGCGCTTGTCACGCTGGCCACCGTCGTCACCGCCTATCCCGTCGCCTACTATCTCGCCTTCCATGCCGGCCGGCGGCGCGGCCTGCTGCTGTTCCTGGTGACGCTGCCGTTCTGGACCAGCTATCTCTTGCGCGTCTTCGCCTGGAAGATCGTGCTCGCCTATAATGGCGTGCTGAACTCGGCGCTGATCGAAAGCGGCATCTGGTCCGAGCCGACATTGGCCTTTCTCAACACGCCGGCCGCCGTCGTCGTCACGCTGGCGCACGCCTATGCGCCCTTCGCCATCCTGCCGATCTATGTGGCGCTGGACACGATCCCGAAATCGCTGATCGAGGCCGCTTCCGATCTCGGCGCGCGGCCCTTCACCTCTTTCCGCCGTGTCGTGCTGCCCAATTCGATGCCGGGCGTGCTGGCGGCAGCCCTTGTCGTCTTCGTGCCGACGGTTGGCGATTATGTCACGCCGGCCCTCGTCGGCGGTCCGGCCAGCACCATGATCGGCACGCTGATCCAGGCGCAATTCGGCAAGGCCAATGACTGGCCGTTTGGCGCCGCACTCTCCGTCGCCGTCATGCTGGTCATCCTCTGGGTGGTGCTGGTCGCGCGCTTCGCCGACCGCAGATTTGGCAGCCGCACATGAAAACCACGCGCACGCAGCGAGACGGCCGCTGGCTTGGCGCCTACGTCATCGCCTACCTGGTCTTTCTCTATCTGCCGGTGTTGCTGATCCCGCTGTTTTCCTTCAACAACTCGATCCAGGCGGCGTTTCCGCTGCAAGGCTTGACCTTGCAATGGTACGCGACTTTGTTCGGCAATTCGGCACTGACCAGTGCGCTCCTGAACAGCCTCGTCATCGGCGTCATTGCCGCCACGGGGGCTACGCTGTGCGGCATCACCGTATCCTATATGGACCTCTATGGCCGCTCGCCGCTGGCCGTCACCATTAGCGGCATTGCCCGACTGCCGATCCTGATCCCCGGCGTCATCGTCGGCATATCGCTGCTCATCCTCATCAACCTCATCGGCCTCGGGCCATCGCGCGTTGCCATCGTTCTCGGCCACATCCTGGTGGCGCTGCCAACGACGGTGGTGATCATGCGCAGCCGCTTCGCAGCCATCCCGAAAACCATTCGCGAGGCGGCTCTCGATCTCGGCGCTTCAGACTGGACGACGTTCCGGCGAGTCATGCTGCCGCTCAGCCTGCCGGCCATCGTCTCGGCCTTCATGCTGGCCTTCCTGATCTCCTTCGACGAATTCATCGTCGTCTTCTTCCTGGCCGGCACCGAGCCGACGCTGCCGCTCTACATCTGGAGCCAGCTCAGGTTCCCCAAATCGCTGCCGACGGTCATGGCGCTGGGCACGTCGATCCTGGCGGTGTCCTTCGTCATCGCGGCAGCAGCCGAAATCCTACGCCATCGCGGCCTGGCCGCAGCGGCGCCCGCCGTTCCACTGCAACCAAAACAAACCAAGAGAGGAGAACTGCAATGGCATTCGACCTGAAATCTAGCGACCTGAAATCTGGCGACCTGATATCTGGCGACCTGATATCTGGAAAGACTGTCCGGGCCGGTCTTGCCGCCCTGGCATTGGCGCTGTCGTCCACGGTCGCTTTCGCTGGCGACAAGCTGCAATATTTCACCTGGTCGGGCTACGAGCTGCCCGATTTCAACAAGAGCTTCCTGGTTGCGCACCCCGACGGCGTCGAGGCCTCGATCTTCGGCGACGACGACGACGCGTTCACCAAGGTCAAGGCCGGCTTCCGCCCCGATATTGCGCACCCTTGCTATGACAAGGTGGCGCGCTGGAACAAGGAAGGCCTGCTGCAGCCGATCGACACCAAGCGCATCAAGAACTGGGATTCGATCTTCCCGGTGTTCAAGAACCTGCCCGACCTGCAGGCCGGTGACGGCAAGGTCTGGATGGTGCCGTGGGACTGGGGCAACACCTCGATCCTCTACCGCACCGATCTGGTGAAGAATCCGGAGGCGAGCTGGAACCTCCTGTGGGACAAGCAGTATGCCGGCCGCATGGCGACCATCGACGCGGTGCACGACACGCCGATCGTTGCCGCACTTCTGGCCGGCGTCAATCCGTTCGACATGACGCCTGCCGAGATGGACAAGGTCGCCGAGAAGCTGCGCGAGCAACGCCCGCTGCTTTCCAGCTACACAACCGACATGACCTCGGTCGAACAGGCGCTGGCCAGCGGTCAGCTGGTCGCCGCCATGACCTGGAACGCGTCGGCCACCTCGCTGAAGAAGCAGGGCGTGCCGGTCGAGTTCATGAAGCCGAAGGAGGGCATGCTGACCTGGGCCTGCGGTTTCGTCATGCTCAAGGACGCCAAGAATGTCGATCTCGCCTATGATTTCATCAACAGCCGGCTGGACGCCGATTCCGGCAAATATCTGATCGAGTCCTATGGCTATGGCAGCTCGCTGGGTTCCGCCTTCGCCACCGTGCCGAAGGAGGAACTGGAAAAATTGCAACTGCCATCCGACCCGGAAGTGATGCTGAAGACCACCATCTTCACCGGCCCGATGAAACAGAATGACGAGCTGGCCAAGATGTTCGAGAAGGTGAAGGCCGGCGGCTGAGTTGAGGCCCGCCTTCTCCCCTTGTGGGGTGAGCAGCCGGTTCGCGTAGGCGAATTCATCGTGCCAGTGGCACGATGAAAGGCCGGCGAACGCCGGGACGCTGCGAAGCAGCGGGGACCCGGCAGGGTGGATCGACTAGCCACGCCCGGCCCTTCGCAGGCTCAGGGCGTTCGAAGCTCGAAAAGCCAAGCAATTGGCTTTTCGTTCGCTGCGCGAACCGCTTCTCACCCCACAAGGGGAGAAGGGGGAGCTTATCGGCGCTGCGCCGCACTCCGATAGAGAGACTGCAAACGAGGACGGATGAATGGACATGCTGGACGAAGCGGCTGAGAAGCCGAAGGACGATGCCGATGTGCGGGTCGGCCGGCGGGTGCGGGCGCTGCGGCTCGAGCGCAAGCTGTCGCTGGCCGATCTTGCCGCCAGGGCAGGCGTGTCGATCGGGGCACTGAGCCAGATCGAGCGCGGCATGTCCTCGCTGCGCGTCAAGGTGATCTGGCCGCTCGCTGCCGCCCTCGACATCGAGCCGTCGGCGCTGATCGCCGACGGCAACGATGCCGCCAACGATCTCTATTGTGTGCGGGCCGGCAGCCGGCGGCAAATCCCGGTCAAGTCGGAAGGCATTGCCAAGGCGCTGCTGTCGCCGCCTGGCGCGACGCTGACCGGCATGCTGGTGACGGTGGAAGCCGGCGGCGGCACAGCCGAGGCCTATGCCCATGCCGGCCATGAGTTCGGCTTCGTCCTGTCGGGCGAGGTCGAACTGGTGGTGGATGCGACAAGATACGTGCTGAAGGCGGGCGACAGTTTTGCCTTCAAGAGCACGCTTTTGCACGCTTTCCGCAATCCGGGCGCCGAGCGCTGCCAAATCCTCTGGGTCAACACCACGAAGCCGTCCGAGGTTCGCGATGGCGCCTGATTCTCTCGTCCGGCTGCAAGCGGTCTCAAAGATCTTTCCCGGCGGCATCGTCGGGCTTGACGCCGTCGACCTCGACATTGTCAGCGGCGAGTTCATCACGCTGCTCGGCCCGTCCGGCTGTGGCAAGACCACCAGCCTGCGCGTCATCGCCGGCTTCGAAAGCCCGTCGAGCGGCAAGGTGGTGCTCGATGGCCGCGACATCACGGCGCTGCGGCCCTACGACCGGCCGGTCAACACCGTGTTCCAGGATTATGCGCTGTTTCCGCACATGAACGTTGAAGAAAATGTCGGCTTCGGCCTGTCGCTGCGCAAGCTTTCAGGCAGCCAACAGGCAAGACGCGTCGGCGAAGCGCTCGACATGGTCGGCCTCGCCGACAAGATCGGCGCCCGCGTCTCCGAACTGTCGGGCGGCCAGCGCCAGCGCGTCGCGCTCGCCCGCGCCATCGTCTGCGAGCCGCGCGTGCTGTTGCTCGACGAGCCGCTGTCGGCGCTTGACGCGCATCTGCGTGAGCAGATGCAGGTCGAACTGAAGCGGTTGCAGTCGCGGCTCGGCACCACCTTCGTCATGGTCACCCACGACCAGACGGAAGCGCTGTCGATCTCGGACCGCATCGTCGTCATGAACAAGGGCCGCATCGAGCAGATCGCACCGCCGGCCACACTCTACGACCGGCCAGCCACCAAATTCGTCGCCAGCTTCATCGGCACGATGAACCTGCTGCAGTCGCGTTTCATTGGTCGCGACGGCGATCGCCTGCATTTCGCCGCCGGCGCTCTGCCGCTGGAGGCCATGTCCGAGGCCGGCGAGGCTCCCACTGAAGGGGCCATGCGCACCGTCGGCGTGCGGCCAGAGGATCTGCTGGCGGCCACCGAGGCCGCGGCCGGCACGGCGCCGGCGCGCGTCAACAGCATCGTCTTTCACGGCCGCACGCTGCGCCTGCATGCCGAACTCGGGCAGGGCGCACCTGTTGTCATCGACGCGCCGCGCCAGGCCGAGGGTTTTCAGTTCAGCGTCGGCGACGTTGCGCATATCAGCCTGCGCCGTGGCGCCAACTGCCCCGTGCTGCCGGGCTAGGCTCATCGACGTAACAACTGGAGCAACACGTTCGCGCCGTTCGGCGGCCACAAGCAGTCCACGGCCGCATGAAATTAAGTATGATTTGACTGCCATGGAATATATTCCTAAATCTGGTCGATGCCGGAACCTAGCAGCCGACCGCGCCGAAATGTGCAAACCCTGTGCCTGGCGCACGACGTCGGGCAACTCGTTCGCGTCCGATGCCGGAACTGCAACATCACTCGGCACTACCTGCCCGGCGACCTCGCAAAGCTGGTCGGTGACATCCCCTTTTGGGATGTGGAACGGCATATGCGGTGCGAACGCTGCAAACTACGCGAGCTTGACGCCGATATCATCCTTCCGAGTGCTGCTGAACGATTGAAAATCCGTGTCAGACGCCTTGTCGAAGTCCGCATGGTTCGCCGGGTGATGTGGCGAGACGAGGATTGAGGAAGGGGCTGACACGGCGATTCTGCAACTTAGAAAAGTGATCCCTGGGCTGGCACGTGCTGCGGGAACTTGATCTGTGTGGCTGGTTTCTCGACGATCACCAACGCGTCGTCGAGCGCAGTCCGCTGCAAATGCCGTGCTTCTGACCATGGCGCTGTCAGCCAGGCCTCGGTCTCTTCCGACGTCGTCAGGATCACCGGCATGGCCTTCTCATGGATCGGCGCGATGAGCGCATTAGGCCTGGTTGTCATGAAGGCATACAACTCGAAGTCACCAGGACCATCCTTGACTTTCCGCACGCCATGCCAACTGGTCCAAAAACCGGCGAAGAAAAACAAAGGTCGGCTTTCGTCTCGGGCAAACCAATAATTGCGCTGGATTCCTGTTTCCGGGTCCTTGTCGTTCGGTGTGGGGCTGGGTTCTGCAAAGCTGGTCACGGGCACGACGCATCGATGCTCGACGCCGACAAACTGTTGCCAGTGCGAATATTGCGGATTGCGAACGTTCGTGGTGCCGTAGTCGGCCCTAGCTTTCATGCGCTCTGGCGGCGTTGGCAAACCCCAAAGCAGTTTCGCCAGCTCACGCGTCCCGTCTGGCGTATTGCGAACAACCGGGCCGGCCTGATTTGGATAGATGTCGACCGAAGGTTCAAGGTTGCCGATGACGTCGCGCAGTGTGCGTGTCCATTGGCGGACCGCCTCTTGCGTTGTGGTGATGTTGTAGAGGTTGCACATTTACCTAGGATCGCGGAAATGGCTCGTGTCCGCAACCGAATGTGCGGGGATCCGGTCCCGCGATATCATCCTGACATGACGTGTCAGCTACGACCGGCCAGACGATGGCAAGCCAGCAACCTGTCCCCTATTTGCAATGCGTCGGAACAGGAGGAACACAAATGACCATCGCGGAAATTGCCAAGGATTTCACCGAACTGCTCAAGCAGGGCGAACACGAAGCGGCCGCCGAAAAATACAATGCCGACGATATCGTCAGCCTCGAAGCCATGGAGGGGCCGATGGCCATCGCCCGTGGCAAGGAGGCTCTCAGGCAGAAGGGCCAGTGGTGGCAGGAGAACAATGAAGTGCATGGCGGCTCGGTCGAGGGGCCCTATGTCAACGGCGACCAGTTCGCGGTGCGCTTCAAGTTCGACATAACGCCCAAGGCTACCGGCGAGCGTGTCACCATGGACGAAGTTGGCCTGTACACGGTCAAGAACGGCAAGATTGCCGAAGAGCGCTTCTACTATTGAGGCCGGAGCGGCTTTAGGGAGCTTGCTCCCTTCGCAGTTGGGTGGAGATCAGGGTGGCGGCGCGGGCACAGGGTGGGGGGGCCCCCGCGGCGGGGGGGGCGGAGTAGGTTTGTTTTTTAAAAATATCAGCGCCCAGACAAATAAA
>NZ_JAMYUT010000029.1:0-99431 GCF_040323235.1 Mesorhizobium sp. M0051 | reverse complement strand
CTCCGATCATCCAGAGGTCCTTTCAGAATCGATTTCCGCACACCACACAAGAGTCCCTTTGTACTCATGTGCGATTCCCCTGCCCTTGTGGGGAGGGTCGCTGCGGAGCAGCGGGGTGGGGGACCTGGTTCGCAAGCGAACCAGCCTTGCCAGCTCAAGCCGCGTAGCGCGCGGCCGGCTTGTTGGCGTGCAGGCTGCCGAAGAAGACTTGCCGGGCGCCGAGGAAAGTGTCCAGCTTGGCCGGATCGGCAAGTCCCGGCACGGTGACGGCTTCGCCCCTGGCCAGGCCGACAAGTGCTGCATCGACCAGATTGTCGGCGCTCATGACGATCTCTTGCGGGACGCTGTCGATATCGCTGCCGGCAATCTCCCAGAAATCGGTCCGGGTCGCGCCCGGCAACACGACCTGCACCTTCACCTGGGTGTCAGCGACCTCACGCTGCAGGGCCTCGGTGAAGTTGACGACATACGCCTTGGTGCCACTGTAGATGCCGCCGAACGAGGTGTCATAGGCCAGCACCGATGCGATGTTGACGATGGCGCCGCGATTGCGTGCGATCAGGCCGGGCAACACGGCACGGGTCAGCCGCGTCAGGGCGACGACATTGACCTTGATCATGCGCTCGGCGACATCGGCGTCCGCCGTCGCCACCACTTGCGCACCGCCGAGGCCGGCATTGTTGACCAGCAGCGTCACGCTGTCATCGGCTGATATCGCCTGCTCGACGCGGCGCAGGTCATTGTCGTTGGCCAGATCCGCGCTGATCACGCTGACCTTGCGGTCATAGGCATTTCGTAGCTTCTCCGCCAGGTCCTCGAGCCGGTCTGCGCGCCGCGCCACCAGCACCAAGTCATAGCCCTGCCCCGCCAGCCGGTCCGCATAGACCGCGCCGATGCCCGCCGAAGCACCGGTGACGACTGCCGTGCCCTTGTTGCTCTGTCCACTCACTGTCTTGCTCCTTCTTCGAACTGCTTTGCTTCGTTTCGACCTCGCCGCCGGCCCCGAGAGATCACCCTCGCCTTGCAGGCAAAGCCATTTGATTCATTTAGTGGCATATGCCACCATCACGCAAATAGGCATATGCCACTATCTTGTCAATGATCGGAATGGGGATTATTTGAGACGTGGCGGCCGGGCATTATTCGCCGGCACCAAGGACACAGTATGTCGAAGGATACCCTGCCCGGCCTGACGCTCTGCAACAACGCCGCGCTGCGCCGTGCGGCGCGCAAGCTCGGCCAGTTCTATGATGATGTGATGGCGCCTTCGGGCCTGAAGGCCACGCAGCAGGGCCTGCTCTACCAGATTCATATCGGCGATGAGCCGGCGATGGGCGCTATTGCGGCCTCGCTGATCATGGACTTGTCGGCACTCGGCCATACGCTGAAGCCGCTGATCCGCGACGGTTATGTCGAGACCTTCGCCGACCCGGCGGACCGCCGCATCAAGCGCGTACGGTTGACGCCAAAAGGCCTAGTCAAGCTGGATGAGGCGATGAAGCTGTGGCAAATTGCCCAGCAGCGTTTCGAGGACGTGGCCGGCAAGGACAAGGCGGAAAGGCTGCGCGCGGCTCTGGATGAGATCGCCGCGCTGGATTTCGATCTGCCGCCGGCCAGCTGAGCCGGCCGTACTACTCAGCCGGCATTGCGACCGTCCTGGCCGCCCAGTTGCCGGCCAGCAGGATGCCGAGCCCGACGATCGGGAAGGCTGCGGCGACAAGGCCGAGATCGGCCGGCGCGCCGTAGCGCAGCACGACGCCGCCGACCACGGCACCCAACGCGACGCCCAGGTAGAGCGCCGAGGCGTTAAGCGACAGCACGATCGGGGCGGCATCGGGCGCCAGCTTGATGATGCGGCTCGCCTGCGCCGGTGGGAACGCCCAGCCGACTATGCCCCACGGCACCATCATCGCCATCAGCGCCGGCCCGGCAAGATGGTGCGGCAGGAAGGTCGGGATGACCGACAGCAGGACCAGCATGCCGGCACTCAGCGCCAACGACCAACCGACGGTGCGGGTCGCGCCGAACCGGTCGGCTGCCTGGCCGCCGCCAATGTTGCCGATGACGGCGCCGACGCCGAAGGCGAGCAGCATGCCGGGCAGCGCGATCTGGCTGAGCCCGCCGCCCTCGATGGCGAGCGGCGCGACAAAGGCAAAGACGGTGAAGGCGCCGATCAGCGCCAGCACTGTCGTCAACAGGATCGGCATCACGCCGGGACGCAGCGCGGCAGCCAGCCTGCGCTTCAAGGGCAGCCTGGTGCCAACGATACCCTGCGGCAGCCGATACCACAGAATCGCGCCCGCAAGCGCGCCAAGGCCGGCGATGGCAAAGAAGGTGCCGCGCCAGCCGGCAATGGTGGCAACGAGCGCGCCGAGCGGCGCGCCGACGGCGACGGCCACCGTGGTGCCGCCGACGACGACGGCGATGGCACGCGCCCGGTGATGGTCATCGACCAACGCCACCGCCGTGCCTTGCGCGGTCGCCGCGAACAGGCCCGACGACAGCGCCATTACGACACGCGCGATCAACAGCAGTTCGAAGGAGGAGCTCAAGGCGGCGGCGATGTTGCCGAGCACGAAGAACACCAGCGTCCACAGGATGACGCGGCGCCGGTCCCATTCGCCAGTCAGCGTCGCCAGGATCGGCGTGCCGACCGCATAGGCGAGTGCGAAGGCGGTGATCAGCGTGCCGGCGAGCGGGATGGAGATGCCGGCGTCCGCCGCGATGTCGGGCAGAAGGCTGGAGATGACGAAGCCTTCGGTCGAGATGGTGAACGATCCGAGTGCAAGCCAAAAGAGGCGCTTGTCCATGGGGCGATGTCCTTAGTTCAACAGTTATTGAACAATTGGACAGGAAAGGGCATGATGTCAATGAAGCGAGGGAAAATTAGCTGACCCCTCCTGACAGCCCTGTGTCAGCATGGATTACGCACAACAGTGTGGACAGCTACGGCGGGATGGATGCGTTGAAATCGGCCGAAACTGCGCTTAGTTTCCAGCCATGACCTTGCCACACCCCAATACGGACCAGATCAGCCTGCCCATCGTGCTCGGCGTGCTCGGCGACCCGACCCGGCTCGCCATTGTGCGCTATCTCGCCAGCAAGGAAGGCGTGCCGCTGAACTGCAGCCGGTTCCTCGATCTCGGCTCGAAGACCAATCTGAGCTACCACCTCGCCAAACTGCGCGAGGCCGGCGTCACCCGCGCCGAAGTGGTCGGCACCAACCGCATGATCACGCTGCGCCGCACCGATCTCGACGCCCGCTTCCCCGGCCTGCTCGACAGCGTCATCGCCGCGGCCGGCGACGATCCGGCGCTGCCGGTGGTTGGTTCCCACGACATCGACGTGCCGGCGTAAGCCTCCAAAGCTCGGTTGTTCTGCAAGGCCTGCCTTCCCGCTCGTCAACCCACGGAGCCGCCAAAAATGCGCATTGCCGTCCTCGCCGATATCCATGGCAATGTGCTGGCGTTGGACGCCGTGCTTGAGGATCTGCGCCAGCGCGGCGGCGCGGACCTGACCGTCAATCTCGGCGACAGCGTTTCCGGGCCGCTATGGCCGCGCGAGACGTTTGCGCGGCTGGAGGCGCTCAACCTGCCGACGGTGCGCGGCAACCACGATCGCCGCGTCGCCGCCGACCCGGCCGATGAGACCATGTGGGCCTCCGACGTCTATGCGCAGCAGCGGCTGACACAGGCGCAGCGCGAAGTCCTTTTCACACAGCCGCTGACGCTGGAGATCACGCCCGGCGTGATCGCCTTCCACGCCCGCCCGGACCACGACGAGAAATATCTCGCCGATACGATCGTCAATGGCCAGCTGGTGCGCGCGCCGCTGGCGGCGATCCGGCGCCGGCTGAAGCCGCTCGATCCCGCCTGCCGCATCGCACTGTGCGGCCACAGCCACCGGGCGGAGCTGATCCGCATCCCCGATGGTCCGGTCATCTTCAATCCCGGAAGCATCGGCTGCCCCGCCTATGATGATGCGACACCGCCTGCCCATGTCTCCGAGCAAGGCTCATCGCACGCCCGCTACGGCATCGTGACCTTGGGTGACGCGGGCCAGCCCGACGGTTTCGAAAACATCGCCGTCAGCTACGACCATGAGGCAGCGGCGCGCCAAGCCGAACAGGCCGACCAGCCGGAATGGGCCCACGCGCTCAGGACGGGGTTCATGCCAGACTGAGCGAAGCTCATGTCTGGCTGAACGCACTTGCGTTCATGCCACCAGACTGAGCGAAGCTCATGTCTGGCTGAACGCACTTGCGTTCATGCCACCAGGCTGAGCGAAGCTCATGCCTCAGGCTGAATGCACTTGCGTTCATGCCTGGCTGAACGCACTTGCGTTCATGCCGCCAGGCTGAACTGGTCGGGCTGGCCCGCTGACGGCACGGCCAGAACAGCGATCGAATTTTCGGGCTTACATGGCGGCGCCTCGTCCCTTATAAAACCGGCCGGGTACGCGGCGGGCTCGACCGGTCGCGGTATGATATCACCGCACGGCCAAACGATGAGGCGCACAGTTACGCTCCGAACATCCCTGCATGCGCTGATTGTCGCTCCGCTGCTGATGGCGGCATGGCCCGTCCTTGCCCCCACCATGGCCGAAGAAGCGCCGGATCTCGTCTTTTCCATCGTCACAGGCCTGGCGCCGGACGATCTGCTCAATCTCCGCACCAAGCCATCGCCGGTCGGCAAGACCGAGACACGCCTGGCCAGTGGTGCACGCGTGAAAAATCTCGGTTGCAACGACATTGACGGCCATCAGTGGTGCAAGGTTGAAACCGACGATGCGAAGGCCAGCGGCTGGGCGCCGGCGCGCTACCTCGTCCCCCTCAATCCGGCCCCCTTTGTCGAAGGCGAGACAAAACCGGCGGATGCGCCGGTGGTTGCCTCCACTGGCGACGCGGCGGGCAAGCCGGACGCCGGAGCCGCCGCTGAGGCTGCGGCCCAGCCGCCGCCCGACCTGGCGGCGCGGCTTGGCGGCACCGGTCCGGCAACTGAAAGCATACCGAAAACCGCCACTGAAATCGGCCGCGCCGCGATGCAGGATGCCTATGGCCTGGCACTGGCGGCGGCCGAAACCTCTCTGACAGGAGATGTCCAGGACGCCGCGGCGTCACCGCCGCCCGCTGCTGCCGCCGACGAGATCCCCTGCGCCCGCTATGTCGGCCAGCCGATGCAGCGCTGCACGGTCAGCGCCGTGCGCACCGCCGACAAGGCCGACATCACGGTCACCTGGCCCGATGGCGGCACGCGCATCATCTCCTTCGTCGCCGGCAAGCCGGCCAGCTCCGACGCGCCCGGCGACTTCCGCTTCACCCGAGAAGGCAGCCTCAACATGATCCGCGTTGGCGTGTCGGAACGCTTCGAGATCACGGATCAGTTGGCGCTGGGGGATTAGGGATCAGGGATTGGGCAGTAGGGAATAGGCATTAGGCGCTCGAACGTCCCGTACTGCCTACTCCCCAATCCCTACTCCCTGCTCTCTCGCATTTTCGGGGTTACATCAGTCAAAACTCTTCCCTATAAGGCCCTCCTAGCCTGATACCAGAATCGCGAGCACAACCGGCCGGGTCTTCCCGTCCCGGTTTTTTGTGCAAGCCGCCCGCCGAACGGACCTGTGACATGCCAAGACGCACCGACATCAAGTCGATCCTGATCATCGGGGCCGGCCCCATCGTCATAGGCCAGGCCTGCGAGTTCGACTATTCCGGCACCCAGGCCTGCAAGGCTCTGAAGGAAGAAGGCTTCCGCGTCATCCTGGTCAATTCCAACCCGGCCACCATCATGACCGACCCGGAATTGGCCGACGCCACCTACATCGAGCCGATCACGCCTGAAGTGGTGGCCAAGATCATCGCCAAGGAGCGGCCCGACGCGCTGCTGCCGACCATGGGCGGCCAGACCGCGCTCAACACCGCTCTGTCGCTGCGCCGCATGGGCGTGCTGGAGCGCTACAATGTCGAGATGATCGGCGCCGACGCCACGGCCATCGACAAGGCCGAGGACCGGGCGCTGTTTCGCGAGGCGATGAAGAAGATCGGCCTGGAGACGCCGAAGTCGATGCTGGCCAACGCCACCGACGTCAAGAACACCGATCGCAAGACGCATGAGGCCGAGCGCGCAGCACTCAAGGCCGAGAAGCCGGCCGATCTCGACGCCGCGCTCGATGCGCTGGAAACCCGCTGGAACCTCGGGGAAGGCGATCGCAAGCAGCGCTACATCAGCCATGGCATGGCGATCGCCGCCCAGGCGCTCGACCATGTCGGCCTGCCCGCCATCATCCGCCCGTCCTTCACCATGGGCGGCACCGGCGGCGGCATCGCCTACAACCGCGCCGAATTCTACGAGATCGTCCAGTCAGGCCTCGACGCCTCGCCGACCACCGAAGTGCTGATCGAGGAGAGCGTGCTCGGCTGGAAGGAGTATGAGATGGAGGTCGTCCGCGACAAGGCGGACAATTGCATCATCGTCTGCTCGATCGAGAACATCGACCCGATGGGCGTGCATACGGGTGATTCGATCACCGTCGCCCCTGCGCTGACCTTGACCGACAAAGAATACCAGATGATGCGCAACGCCTCGATCGCGGTGCTGCGCGAGATCGGCGTCGAGACCGGCGGCTCCAACGTGCAGTTCGCCGTCAACCCGGCCGATGGCCGTCTGGTCGTCATCGAGATGAACCCGCGCGTCTCGCGCAGCTCCGCCTTGGCTTCGAAGGCGACCGGTTTCCCGATCGCCAAGATCGCGGCGAAGCTTGCCGTCGGCTACACGCTGGACGAGCTGGAGAACGACATCACCGGCGGCGCGACGCCCGCCTCCTTCGAGCCGTCGATCGACTATGTCGTGACGAAAATCCCGCGCTTTGCGTTTGAAAAGTTCCCCGGCGCCGAGCCGGTGCTGACCACCGCGATGAAGTCGGTCGGCGAAGTCATGGCCATCGGCCGCACATTCCAGGAATCGCTGCAGAAAGCGCTGCGCGGCCTCGAAACCGGCCTCACCGGCCTCGACGAAATCGAGATCCCCGGCCTCGGTTACGGCGCCGCGACCGCCAACCATGCCGACGACCGCAACGCCATCCGCGCCGCACTGGGCACCCCGACGCCCGACCGGCTGCGCATGGTGGCGCAGGCGATCCGCATGGGCACCTCGCTGGAAGACGTGCACGCCATGTGCAAGATCGACCCGTGGTTCCTCGAGCAGATCGCCGGCATCCTCGCCATGGAAGCCCGCATCCGCGAGCACGGCATCCCCGAGGACGCCGTCAATCTGCGCATGCTGAAAGCCATGGGTTTTTCGGACGCCCGCCTCGCCTCGCTGACCCGAACCGACATCGAAGTGATCGAGAAGGCGCGTGAAAAGCTCGACGTCCATCCGGTCTACAAGCGCATCGACACCTGCGCGGCCGAGTTCGCCTCGCCCACCGCCTACATGTACTCCACCTATGAAGTGCCGTTTGCCGGCGCGCTCGCCAACGAGGCGCAGGTCTCGTCGCGCAAGAAAGTCGTCATCCTCGGTGGCGGACCCAACCGCATCGGCCAGGGCATCGAGTTCGACTATTGCTGCTGCCACGCGGCCTTTGCGCTGCGCGACGCCGGCTATGAAGCGATCATGATCAACTGCAACCCGGAGACCGTGTCGACCGACTACGACACCTCCGACCGGCTCTATTTCGAGCCGCTGACGGCGGAGGACGTGCTGGAAATCCTGCGCGCCGAGCAGGCGTCGGGCGAACTGGTCGGCGTCATCGTCCAGTTCGGCGGCCAGACGCCGCTGAAGCTGGCGGATGCGCTGGAGAAGGCCGGCATCCCGATCCTCGGCACCTCGCCCGATATGATCGATCTCGCCGAAGACCGCGACCGCTTCCAGAAGCTGCTGCACAAGCTCGGCCTCAGCCAGCCGAAGAACGGCATCGCCTATTCGGTCGAGCAGGCCCGCCTTGTCGCCGGCGAGCTCGGCTTCCCGCTGGTGGTGCGCCCCTCCTATGTGCTCGGCGGCCGCGCCATGCAGATCATCCACAGCGAGGGCATGCTGCAAACCTATTTGCTCGACACCGTGCCCGGCCTGGTGCCGGAGGACATCAAGCAGAAATACCCCAACGACAAGACCGGCCAGATCAACACGCTGCTGGGCAAGAACCCGCTGCTGTTCGACACTTATCTCTCCGGTGCCATCGAGGTCGATGTCGACTGCCTGTGCGACGGCAAGGACACCTTCGTCTCCGGCATATTGGAGCACATCGAGGAGGCCGGCATCCATTCGGGCGACAGTGCCTGCTCGCTGCCGGTGCACTCGCTGCCTTCGGAACTGGTCGACGAACTGGAACGGCAGACGGCCGCACTTGCCCGCGCGCTCAATGTCGGCGGGCTGATGAACGTGCAGTATGCGATCAAGGACGGCACGGTCTATGTGCTGGAGGTCAATCCGCGCGCATCCCGCACCGTGCCCTTCGTCGCCAAGACCATCGGCCGGCCGATCGCGAAAATCGCTGCCCGCATCATGGCCGGCGAGAGCCTGGAAGACGCCTTCGCCCATTACGGCGCCATGCCCGACCCCAGGAACCCCGGCCACATCGCGGTCAAGGAAGCCGTGTTCCCCTTCGCCCGCTTCCCCGGCGTCGACATATTGCTCGGCCCGGAAATGCGCTCGACCGGCGAGGTCATGGGCCTCGACCGCGATTTTGCGCTCGCCTTCGCCAAGAGCCAGCTGGGCGCCGGTGTTGATCTCCCCCGCTCCGGCACGCTGTTCGTCTCGGTGCGCGACGAGGACAAGAAAGGCATCCTGCCGGCCGTCAAGCGCCTCGCCGGCCTCGGCTTCAAGGTCATGGCGACCTCCGGCACTGCCCGCTTCCTCGCCGAAAACGGCGTCGTCGCCGAGAAAATTAACAAGGTCCTGGAAGGCCGCCCCCACATCGAAGACGCCATCCGCAACCGGCAGGTGCAGATCGTCTTCAACACGACTGATGGCCAGAAGGCGGTATCGGACTCCAAGTCGCTGCGGCGAGCCACGCTGATGCAGAAGGTGCCGTATTATACGACGCTTTCGGGCGCGGCGGCTGTGGCGGAGGCGATTGCGGCGCTGAAGGCGGGGAGTTTGGAGGTCAGGCCGCTGCAGGAGTATTTTGGCTAACGAACATTCGCCCTCGCGGCAACAGGGCGACTAGCTACTTCTTTTCAGCCTTTGGTTTTTTCAAGTCGCGAAGATATTCGACAAGCTCGTGCACCAAAGTTGATGGGTTATTAGAACCGGATTTGGCATTAAAATCCTGGAGCTTCCTGGCATTCGAGATAGCTTTTTCAGTATTCTTCGAAAGGACCTCATAAGAGTTCTTTGCTCCTTCTCATACTTAGTGAAATATTCTTTCAATTTATCTATTACATGGTCACACGAAGATTTCTTGCCGACCGCATTGAAGGCAGCTGTCGAATAAATGAAATGCAACGAAACCCATATTTCAAAGCAGGGAGTCGACGTAACTGCAAATAATTTTCCGGCCTTGGCAGCACTATGGTTGTTTAATCTTTCAATAGCTGCGTCATAATTTTGGTGGCCGTCCCTATCAAAAACGCAATATACCCTATCGAAAGGCTCTCGCGATCTAATTGCCGCCTCGGCGGCGCTTACGATAGTCATTGGGTCTGTTCCAGCAGCGTTCTCCACTCGAATGTTTGCGCTGCTGAGCTGGCAATCCGCCTTAAGACCATTGAAATAATTAGGCTCGGTTTTGCTGCCCTCACATATTATCAAGACATAGTCATATGGAGCACGAGTCGGCGCCCGCCGTGCGTACTGCCTAGATGATCTTCCACGGCGGACAGGTGCCATCTTCGATGCTTACTATGATGGAAGGATTGGAAGCGCCCCGTAACGCCCACGTAAGTATCCTCGTTCATAAGCTTCGTCAACTCGAGGACTAAAATCCGTCAAAGGATAAATGCTTGAAGCGCCACGTCTGTCTTTCTCAACGAACCAAATCTGATCGCGGCGGAAGAGGTCTGCTGACAACAATGAAGTATTATGCGTGCTGAAAATCAACTGGGCGTTTTGATAATTACTTTCGTTTGAGTTAAATTTCTCTATTAGATATCTGATCAATAGCGGATGAAGGCTAGTGTCAATTTCATCGATCAATAATACCTCGCCTCTTTCAAAAACATTTAGCCAGGCGCCAGCGGTTCTAAAAAGCATCTTTGTTCCACTCGATTCATCCTCGAAGTCCAAATCGATCTGGCCTTTTCTTTCATCATCCCAATGGGACAACCTTATTTTCAAGAGATCAGGCGAAGGTTGACCTGCCCTTTGATGAAGGATCAAATCCAATCCACCGCCCATAACAACCGCCCCGGCAGCAATACTTTCTCGCTTAACCTCCAGATCAGCTATCCCAAGATCAGCTTCTTGCAAGAAAGGCAGAAGCTTCTCTTTTCCACCTGTAGAATCGAGCAGCTGTATGGTCATGTTTGGATTCAGGCGTGTTTCATCGACTATAACCACCAGCCTTTTTTGAAACCATTCAAAAATTGGGAGCAGTTGCGTGCTATTCAACTGAACAGCTGTCGACAGAAATAGAGCATCCGGCCTAGTAGAATCGCTCCACAAGGATTTCTGACCGACCATGAACGAGCTAAATCTCCATTCATATTCTTCATTAACGCGGTTATAATCTCTTTGAAAAAGCGTTCGGCCGCGCGGATTTACATACTCAATAAGCCATTCACTTTCAAATCTTATAGACGACAGAGAGAACCCGTATTCATACCTGACGCCGTTTTCTGCGAACGTGATAATGAATTCGCTGGGCGCGCTACGCGTTTTTTCAGACATTTTATGCGGCGAATATGCGAACTGCTGGGAAGTGGTTTTTCCGGCCGAAGTCACGACCTGTGTCTTCATGAACTGCATGGCGCGCAGCAAGTTGGTTTTGCCTGCTGCATTTGGTCCATAGATTGCGGCAGAGCGTAGAAACCTCCCGAAACCCGGCAGGGTCGTCTTGAAAGTGTTTGTTGACAAGTGTTCTCGGTTGGCATTTGCCGCCGCCATGGAGAACACCTGCTTCTCCCTAAATGATCGAAAATTCTCAACACTAAATTCGATCAACATAGCCATGGTCCTTTATTTTAACGCGTTATTTTGCGCCTTTTCCGCAGATTTGTCAATATAATTGCCATCAACGCCCGTTTTGGGAAATTTGGGCACGATCACGGCGTCCTCCAGACTCCTCACGCCACAGCCACACACTCGATCTCGATGTCAAACTCCATCGGCCAAGACGCCACCGGCACGAAGCTGCGCGCCGGCGGGTTGACGGTGAAGTACTTCGCGTAAACCCGGTTGATGGCGTTGTAGAAGCCCGAATTGACGGCGTAGATGCGCACCATCACCACGTTGTCCAGCGAAGTGCCGGCCGCTTCCAGGCAATGTTTCAGCGCCTTCAGCGACGCCTCGGTCTGCGTTTCGATGTCGCCGCGCACCATCTCGCCGGTCACCATGTCCACCGGCGGCGTCGCCGAGATGAACACGAAGCCGTTGGCCTTGACCGCTGTCGAACAGGGAAGGCCGAGCGCCCGCACCTTGTCCGACATGACCGGCACTTCGATGATTTCTTTCTTCATGGTGGTTCTCCTCCCCTTTGTTGGACAGGTTGGCGCAAAGGCCCCCTCACCCAGCCTCCGCTTCGCTCGGCTGACCTCTCCCCGAGGGGAGAGGAGACTTGCAACGTCGGCGCCTTCCTCTTCTCCCCAGCGGGGAGAAGGTGGCCGCGCAGCGGTCGGATGAGGGGGTCTTTTGCGTGAACCTCTGATTTCGGGGAGCTTGTCCCGGCACTGGCGGAACGCCAGCGCCGACGCATGGTCCAGGCCTCAACCCGTCGCCACGCACTCGATCTCGATATCGAACTCCATCGGCCACGACGCCACCGGCACGAAGGTCCGCGATGGCGGGTTTTCGGGAAAATGCCTGGCATAGACGCGGTTGATGGCGTTGTAGAAGCCGGAATTGACGGCGTAGATGCGCACCATCACCACATTGTCCAGCGAGGTGCCCGCCGCTTCCAGGCAGTGTTTCAGCGCCTTCAGCGACGCCTCGGTCTGGGTTTCGATGTCGCCCTTGACCAGCCTGCCGGTCGCGATGTCGAGCGGCGGCGTGCCGGACACGAAGACCAGCCCCGCGGCCCTGGTCACCAGCGACAGCGGCACGCCCAGCGTGCGCACGGCCGCCGACAGCACCGGCACTTCGATGATTTCCTTCTTCATGGCAATCCTCCCTGAGTTTGCAGGAGCTTATCCTGGCACGGGCGGAACGCCAGCGCCGTTCTTCCCTTCTCCCCCAGGGGGAGAAGGAAGATGCGGCGCTAGAGAAAACCGATGAACCGTCCGGCGAAAAGCACTGAGGTCCACAGCAGAATCGAAAGCACGGCCAGAGCGGTCCCACCTGCCGGTTCGTCGCTGCCTGTAGCGCGGCAAAAGCGCAGGAAGGCGAGCAGGTTGACGCCGGCAACAAGGATGAGTGTCATCTTGGCCAGGAAGATCGGCATCGCCGCATAGGTGCTCGCCCTCACTGAAAACAGCAGCGAGCCTGTGACGAGCGCACCCGCGAACGCCGCCAATGCAATGCGGCGCAGCAGCGCGACGAACGCCGCGTGCGGCAGCGAGCGGAAGGCGCCGCAGATCCTGAGGTCCATCAGAACGACGCTGGTCAGCAGCGCGCCGATCGACATGATGTGGAGCGCATTGACCACGGGGTAGGCAACGAAGGAGGCCTTCAGCCAGCGCGCGAAGGCAAGTTGCTCGATACCGGCTAGGAACTCCGCCATCTAGGCCGGTGGCACACGCTCTGGATGGACAACGTATGTCTCGCCATTGACGATGATGCGCACCGCCTTCATGCGCTTTTCGGTCCCCTCGAGCGAGCGGTTGCCGATCGCGGTCACTTCGTCGCCGACCTTGGCAACGTCCTCCGTGAAGCCGGCGGCGATCGTGCGGGATGCCGGCGCCAGCTCCACTCGCCAGGCCTCTCCCTTTGCGTCGACATCCAGCGTGGCATGCGGATTGCCGATATAGATGGCCGTGATCTTGCCCCTGAGTTCGAAAAACCCATCCTGCGTCCACGACCAGCCATGATGGGCATAGGCTGCGGTGCCGGCGGCGAGGATCACGGTCGCCGTCAGCGCGACGCCGCGAATTGCGTTGAAAGGTGACTGCA
Organism: Mesorhizobium sp. M0051; assembly: GCF_040323235.1. Taxonomy (NCBI): domain Bacteria; kingdom Pseudomonadati; phylum Pseudomonadota; class Alphaproteobacteria; order Hyphomicrobiales; family Phyllobacteriaceae; genus Mesorhizobium; species Mesorhizobium sp. M0051. The sequence goes on along the minus strand of NZ_JAMYUT010000029.1, from coordinate 86,232 downwards.
TCGCTGGTCTCCTCGGTTCATTCAGCAGGCAATCGAGAGTAGGACACGGCACGGCAAGGTCAAATCACATCGGGAAAGGCCGGTGCCGCCAGGGCCAGCTTGTGGTGCTTGGTTTTGCCAGACGGGCTGGCATCCACCGCAGCACTCTACGGCTCCGCCGTAGAGCGCGGACTTGAACGCCTTCAACCCTGGTGCGCGACCGCCAGTTCCTTCACGTGCCTTTCGTGCATCTTCAGCGTCGGCAGCGTCTTCTTGGCGAATTCCTTCATCGCCGGATCGTCGCCCGACTTTGCATAGGCGCTGAACAGCGCGACGGCTTCCTTGTGGGCGTTGGTCTGCATCTCGATGTATTTCGCCTGGAACTGACCGCCGGTTGCGCCCTTCAGCTCATCGAGCATCTTCTGCTCCTTGGGCTGCAGTGCCGGACCGGAAGGCGCCGTGGCCGAGGTTGTCTGGCCGAGGCTGAGAGCCGTCTTGAAATCCTCGCTGGCCTTGGTGTGATCGGCGATCATCTGCTTGGCGAACGCCTTGACATCAGCGTCGGTCGCCTGTTGCTCGGCGAGCTTGCTGGACTGGATCTCGAACTCATTGGCGCTTGGCACCATTTTGATGAAGGTCGAAGTGTCGACCTTGGTCGTGGCGACAAGCGGCGCGACCGTCGTCGATTGGGCAAAGGCGGGCGCGGCGCCCAGCAATGCCGCGGCGGTAAGGACAAGAAGGGTCTTCATGGCAGGTCTCCGGGTTTGAACTATCCCTCGGACAATCCAACGCGGTTAAAGCGACGAGGTTGCGCGGACCTTTTTTCTCCCCAAACGACGGCATCTCAATGGCAGCAAGCCTCGCCATATTGCAGCTGTTCGTGCCAGTTCGGCCGGCCTTCCGGCGTGAAATCCATCAGGTTCCACAGGATCTCGCAGGTGCCGATGGCGCGTGGGTCCTGGCCGGGCTCCGGGGGCGCGAAGCTGAGCTCGGACGACCAGAAATGGCGGATGCCATCCGCGTCACGATGGAATACCGACAGCACCGGGATCTGCGCGCCGTCGGCATCCTCGGCATTGTAGTCGCGCTTGAAGCTGTTGTCGGCCGAAGATACCAGCCGCATGTTGCGCCAGCCCCTGTCGCGGCCGAGCGTGACCAGGTTTTCGAGCGCGGTCTTTGCGACCACCGCGAAATTGAAGCCGGCCGCCTCGAGATGCCCGACCGCGCCGTCGAACTGGTCGAGCAGCGCCGTGCAGGACGGACATGGCTGGTCCTGTCGCGCGAGCTTCGCCGTGCCGCCGCTGGTGGCCACGTCGCGCTTTTCCTGCGGATGGCGGGGAAACATCATGTTGTACAGGATCAGGCTGTTCTTTCCCGGCGCGAACAGCTCCGACAGTTTTATTTTCGCGGGCCTGCCTTCGGTGTCCAGCCCGTCGAACGCATAGTCCTGGCGGATCAGTCCGCCCGGCGGCAGCGCCCGCCGTGCCTCGGCCACGGCCTCCATGGCGCGGCGCAGTTCGATTTCCTTCCGCAGCAGTTTTTCACGCGCGGTGCGGTATCTGGCGGATTCGTTGGGAAAGGTGATCATGACAGTCTCCTTGGGTCGTCGCGCCGGCGTCCCGGCACGGTTGCTCTGCGACCCAAGGACGTTTTGCGGCCACCGGATCCGACATTTGCGCAGGAGCGCGGCGACGAAGCCTTCCCGAAAACGTCGGACGGACGCTACCGCGCTGCCGGCACCGGGCAGTCCGTGTCGGCATCCGTGCAATTGAGGTAGCCTTGCAGGTCCTTCAGCCTGTTGTTGGTGAGGGACGCCTGGCAGGAGGCCACGACCATCGGATACGTGCTGCCCGCATCGGCAGGCGGACCGCCCTGGAAACTGCATTCGGCGTCGCGGAAAGCGACCCAGGCGCGCTGCGCATTGACCAGCAGCTTCTTCGACGCCGCATTGTCCTTCAGCCTGCGCTCGATCTGCCTGTAGGCGTCGTTGAGCTTCTTGTCGGCCGCGTCGAATGCCTTGCCGGCGCACGCGTTCATGGTCGCCTGGTCCTCCGCGTTGGCGCAGTCGTCGGCGGCCCGCGCGGTGCCGGCATAGAGCGGAACGGCAAGTATCAGGGTGGCAAGGCTGGAGAGCAGAAACCGCATCAGTTTTCCTCCGGTTCAGCAGCGCCCCACGCAGGCGAAGCTTAGCAACCGGACGAGTGCAGGCAAGATGCCGCCTGCCGCGTTGGTGGACAGTGCCTTTACTTGCCCCGTTCTCGCGGCAGCTCGGCAAGACGCGCCGCAGGATGACAGCCGCCACCTCACCCCTTGACCCCGCCGGCGGTGAGGCCGGAGACGATCTTGCGCTGGAAGATCAGGACCAGCACCACCAGCGGCGCTGTGACGATCACCGACGCTGCCATGATGTTGCCCCACGGGATCTCGAACTGCGAGTTGCCCGAGAGCAGCGCGATCGCCACCGGCACGGTCCGCTGCGCGTTGTTGGAGGTGAATGTCAGGGCGAACAGGAACTCGTTCCACGCGCCGATGAAGGCCAGCAGCCCGGTGGTCGCCAGCGCCGGCCACATCAGCGGCAGGAAGACTTGTGTGATGATGATCCACGGCGTCGCGCCGTCGAGGATCGCCGCCTCCTCGACCTCGACCGGCAGGTCGCGGACGAAGGTTGTGAGCACCCAGACGGTGAAGGGCAAGGTGAAGATCATGTATGAGAAGATCAGCGCGAACAGCGAATTGTAGAGGCCGAACATGCGGACCAGTTCGAACAGCCCGGCCAGCAGCGCCACCTGCGGGAACATCGACACCGACAGGATGGTGAACAGCAGGGCCGAGCGGCCGCGAAAGCGGATGCGTGCAAGCGCATAGGCTGATGTGACGCCGAGCAACAGCGACAGCGCGACGACCGCGCCCGAGACGAACAGCGAATTTATGAGATTGCGCACGAAGCTGCCCTCGGTCAGCACATTCCGGTAGTTGGCAAGACTGACCGTCGTCGGCCACAGATCGGCACGGAACAGATCGGTGCCCGATTTCAGGCTGGTGACGATGGCGTAGTAGAACGGGAACACCGCGACGAAGACGATTGCGCCGACCAGCAGGGTGAAGGCCGTGCGCTTCAGCATCCACATGTCAGCGGCCTCCGTCCAGGCTTATCCGGCCGATCCGGATATAGGCGATGGTGAGCAAGGCGAGGATGAGGAAGAGCAAGGTCGAGGCGGCGGAGCCATAGGCGAACTTGTCGAACTCGAACAGGTTCTCGCGGGCAAACACCGACATCGACTTGGTGTGCACATTGTTGGGCGTCAGCACATAGATCAGGTCGAAGATGCGCAGCGCGTCGAGCGCGCGGAAGATCACGGCCACCATCACCGCCGGACGGATGAGCGGCAACGTCACCCGCCAGAAGATCTGCCACGGGTTGGCGCCGTCGAGCCTGGCGACCTCGATGATCTCCCTCGGCAGCATCTGCAGCGCGGCCAGGATGAGCAGCGCCATGAATGGTGTCGTCTTCCAGATATCGACGACGAGGATCGCCGCCATCGCCGTGTCGGCGTTGGCCGTCCAGGCGATCTTGGCGCTGGTCAGGCCGAGGTTGAGCAACACGACGTTGATGATGCCGAACTGGTCGTTGAGCATCCACTGCCACATCTTCGCCGAGACGATCGTCGGGATGGCCCAGGGGATCAGGATCGCCGCCCTGACGATGCCGCGGCCAGGGAATTTGGCATTGAGAACCAGCGCAACGATCATGCCGAGGATCGTCTCACAGGTTACGGAGATCACCGCGAAGCGCGCCGTGTTCCAGACGGCACGCCACCAGACCGGATCAACGAGCAGACCATCGTAGAGGACCCGCCCGCTCGGCATGCTGAACACCGAGAAATAATTGCCGAAGCCCACCCATTGGCGTGCGTCGAGGTCGGCCAGCGAGGCGTCGGTGAAGCTGAAGTAAACCGTGCGGGCAAGCGGCCAGCCGGCCGCCGCGGCGAGCACCAGAAGCATTGGCCCCAGGAAAAGCCAGGCCGAGCGAACGCGCTGTGCCGTCAACGACGAGTGCGCAGCCCTGGCTTTTTCAGGTTCCATTCTTATCATCCCGCACCCGCTCGTTGCGGCTCCGCCAGGCGGATACTCCGGCATCGTCGCGTCACCAGCCTCGGCCCTTCAGCTTGGTCAGCATCGCTTCGAGGTCGGCCAGATTGTTGGCGGCAGTGCCGTCGCCCGAGAGCGTGTTGTGAACGGCGTTCCAGAACTGGCTCGACGCCTCGTTGTATTTTATCCTGGTCGCGGCCGAGGGACGCGGCACCGCATTGAGAAAGATTTGCTTCCAGCGCGGAACGATCGGCTGTTGCCGGGCGATGTCGGCATCGTCATACAGCGCCTGGATTGTCGGCAGGTTGGATGTCTTCAGCGTGCGGTATTTCTGCATCGCGGGCGAGGCGATGAACTTGACCAGCTCGATCGCGGCATCCTGATGCTTCGAATATTTGGAGACGGCGAGGTTCCAGCCGCCCAAGGTGGCGATCGGCCGGGCACCTTCGCCCGTGCCGGCCGGTAGCGGCGCCACGTCGAATTTGCCCTTGATCGGCGAGCCTCCGCCGTTGCCGAGCGCGTAGGCATAGGGCCAGTTGCGCATGAACACCGCATTGCCGGTCTGCCACACGCCGCGTGATTCCTCTTCCTGGTAGGCAAGCACGCCGGGCGGCGCGATGGTCCCGACCCAGCCCCTGGCCATATCGAGCACCGCCGCCGCTTTCGGGTTGTTGATGGAGATGGAGCCGTCCGGCTCGATGACCTGGCCGCCGCCACTCGACATCACCCATTCGAGCGCATTGCAGGTCAGGCCCTCATAGGCGTTGCCCTGGAAGACGAAGCCCCAGATATCCCGATTGCCCGCCGCACGCTCCCCGTCCATGACCAGCTTGGCGGTGTCTGCCAGCTCCTTCCAGGTCGCCGGCACCTTGGCGCGGTACTTGTCGAGGAGATCCTTGCGGTAGTAGAGCGCCGGCGCATCGGTGAAGATCGGCAGCGCGACGAGCTTGCCATTGACCGTCTGCGACTGGATGATCGACGGGAAATGGGCGCCGACGACATCCTTGGTCGCGGCGGTCAGATCGACGAGCTGGCTGGCGAGCTGCGGCGCCCAGATCACGTCCGTCTGATAGACGTCGATGTCGCTGTTTCCCGCGGCGAGCCAAAGCCGGTATTGGCCGAACTGGTCGGTCCCGGAGGTCGGCATGACGACGATGCCGACTTTGTTGCCGCTGTCTTTCTCGTAACGGTCGAGGATCTCGCGCAGCACCTTGATGCCGTCGCCCGTATCGCCCGACACGATCGACAGCTCGACGGCCTGCGCGGGCGTGCCAACCAGCATGGCGGCCACGCCGAGCGCCAGAAATGCGTGAAAAAGCTTCATGGTGGTGGATGTCCCTCCGCCGCCGGCGACGGAAAATCCTCCCACGAACCGGCAGCTTGTCAGACCCCACCCTGCAATGAATGCGGAGCGACGCTTTGGGTTCCCAAATCACGCGGCTGGAACGGTTTCAGCCGTGCGGCGGACCCAGCGTCTCGTCGAGGATCTTGCGCAGTCGGATGTCGTTCAAAGCCGCGGACGCGTTTCAGGCATCGCGCTCAGGCGTCGGGCTGCAGGCGGCGTCGCTGACGGTCGACACCAAGGCCGGTCGCCTCGAGCAGGCCCCTGCGCTTGGCATCGAAATAATAGCCGGTCTGATAGAGCCAGTCGGCCTTCTTGGCGTTGCCGCCGGCCACCAGCCAGGCGCCGCGCAGATATTTGACCGCGTATTTCAGATTGGTCTCGGCGTCGAACAGGCCCTTGGCCGGACCGTCATAGCCCATGCCGCGCGCCGTCGCGTGCTTGATCTGCATCAGTCCCCAATGGCCATTGTTGTAGGCTTTCGGGTTGAAGGTGCTCTCGCGGTTGACGACATGGCGCACCAGGTCCACCGGCACCTGATAGAGGGCGGCATATTTCTCGATCAGCCGTTCGACATCGCCACGCACGCCCGTCGAGCGTTCTTCCATCGGCCCGACCGGACCCTGCACAAGGGCGGCCGGGTTCTGCGGCACGATATAGGCGACCTGCTGGACGCCGGGCATCCGGTCGCCCTTGGCGGTCGCCGGCATCACCAGCCCCGCGGTCGTATAGGTCTCGGCAGCCCGGATCGGCTCGCCCGCACTGGCCGGCGCAGGCGCCTGCCAGGCATTGGCGGTCATCACGGCAGGCACGGCTGGTGCCGCCGGCGTCGAACCGGCAAAGGCGGCGGTCACTGCCGCCGGTTGCGCTGCGGGATCGAGCGGCAGCTCGGCTGTCTGAACGGGTGCGATACCGGAGGATTCCGGCAGCACAGAAACCGTCTCCGGCAGCGGCACGGTGAAGCCGGCGTCAGTGCCGGCGACAGTCGCGGTTTCGGTAAGAGCCGGCGCGGCCTTCATCTGCGAGGTCGACGTGCAACCGCTGATGCCGGCGGCGGCCAGGATCACGCCGATCGCGATAAGGTTGAATTTTGCTGGCAAGCCGAGCTCGGGTCCGATTTGTCGGGGTGTTAAGAAATCCCTTACACCAGCGATTCATGACCGGCAATCGGGGCCACCGGCTGGTTTTCGGGTGGCAAGACTTGGCCCCCGATGCCATATTGTTCTGGATATGTACTGGGGCGAATCCCGGTTTTCGCCACTTTGCGGAAAGGAACGCATCATGGACACGACCTCCTCGATCACGGCCGGCCACGCAGTGTTAGAAACAGTGATCGGTTTCATGGGCATTGCCTGGAGTGAAAAGGGCCTGATCAGGCTCTGTCTGCCCGAACGCAGCCGCGAAGCGGTGGAGCGGCGCTTGCTGCGCCATGGCGGCGTTTCCGCCTCCACGGCCCAGCCGCCATGGGTGGTCGAGCTGATCACCTCGATCAAGGCCTATGCGGCGGGCGAGGACGTCGATTTCTCCGGCGTGCCGGTCGATCTCGACGGCGTCGACGATTTCCGCCTCGCCATCTATGACGCGGCGCGAAAACTCTCCTTCGGCGAAACCACCACCTATGGCGAGCTGGCCAAGACGGCCGGCCATGCCGGACTCGCCCGCGAAACCGGGGCCGCCCTCGGCGCCAATCCGGTGCCGCTGGTCATTCCTTGCCACCGCATCCTAGCGGCCGGCGGCAAGATCGGCGGCTTCTCGGCACCGGGCGGTTCGGTCACCAAGGAGAAGATGCTGGCCATGGAGGGCGTGCGCGTCGGCCCGCCGCCACCGGCGCAGGTTTCCTTCGGGTTCTGACGCGGACAAGTTCTAGTTGTTGTGGAAGAACCGCCTGCGGAAATGCCGGTCATTGTCCGGACGCTTGCAGTTATAGACCGGACAGGACTTGGTGTCGGCGCTCGGCACGTAGGCGCGCGTCCTCACCTCGCCCATGGTGCAGAATTGCTGGCTCTGTACATAGCGGTCGTAAAGCGGCAATCCCGGCACCCGCGTCGACTGGTACCGCAGGATGACGGCGCCTTGCCGGCCTATCGTCGTCTGAACCTTGCAGCAGCTCATATGCGTCGGATCGTAGCGCGAGATCGCCTGCGCCTCGGCCGCCACCAGCGTCAGGCAGGCGGCAAGCAGAATGGTTTTCATGGTCCTCTCCCCTGATCCGCCGCTCGACGACAGCGTGACCTGCCGCAACGTTTTCAGCAGATTGGGGCGGCCGTTGGGCAGCCCCTCGATCACGGCTTTCTCACGCAGTCTTGTATTTTATGCGAAACCAGCCTATATGCCTTCCATTGATATTTCGGCCGATCGATCCGGGCCTCGCGATCTTCGCGTTTGCTGACGTCTATCTCCAAAATCTCGATGCACACCGGCTGGACTTCGGTCTGGTCAAACTAAAGCAAATGTTGAAGGACTATTAAAAATGGCAACTGGAACGGTCAAGTGGTTCAACGCCACCAAGGGCTTCGGCTTCATTCAGCCTGACGCAGGCGGCGCGGACGTTTTCGTCCATATCTCCGCTGTCGAGCGTGCTGGACTGTCGACCTTGGTCGAAGGCCAGAAGATCAACTTCGAGATCGAGCAGGACCGCCGCACTGGCAAGTCGTCCGCTGGATCTCTGAGCAAGGCAGCCTGATTTTGCGATAGCGCGCGCCGGGCGAGAGCCCGGGGCGCGCGGCAAGTCACGGATGTACTGATAGTCGCGCGAGAAGCGCGCCGGAGCGGAAAGACCCGACAAGCTGGATCAGCGGATAGCTGCCAGCCCGGACCGGACGCTCCCGATCAGGCTACCATGGAAGGCGGGATTTTTCCCGCCTTTTTGCTGTCTGGGGTTTAACGCCGACGGCCAGGAACTATAGTCCCACCTCTGGTGACACTTTTGACCCAATTTGTGGTACTATTCAGCCATGACCAAGCTTGAGCAAATCGAAAAATCCGTCGCCGAACTGAGCGCCGAGGAACTGAAGGCCTTTGCCGCCTGGTTCGAAGCGCTTCGGGCGGACATGTGGGATCGGCAGATCGAGGCCGACTCGGGCCGATTGGACAAGCTTGCCGAACAGGCACTGGCTGACCATCGCGCTGGCCGGACCCGGCCACTGTGAATCACGTCGCCTCCCCATCGTTCTGGGAGGCTTATGAAAAACTGCCATTGTCCATCAGGGCAAAGGCTGACAGACGTTTTGCAAGCCTGCGTTCTGATCCCTTTCATCCATTCCATCACTGCGTTTCAAACAAGTTGGACGATATTGGTCGGCGCGAGTTGACGACAATTACCGAGCTGTTGCCGTCCGCATCAATGATGACGTGATCTGGTTCTGGATCGGCACCCATGCTGATTACGATCATCTCCTGAAGTAACCAATACTCCTGGCCAAGGCCGCAAGCCCGATCAGGCGTCGCGCCTATCTCTGCGCCCAATCGGAGCAATGGCGATGGCGTAAGGACAAAAACTACCCCAGCCACTCAATCGGTACATGCCCCGGATCGGCCTCCACCCTTTTCAGCCAGGCGGCGACCGCCGGATAGGCGTCGAGCTGGAAGCCGCCCTGCTCCGCCGTATGGGTATAGGCATAGAGCGCGATGTCGGCGACGCTGAGCGCGCCGCCGGCGAAGAAGGCATTGTCTTCCAGATGCTTGTTCATCACGCCGAGCGCCTTGTTGCCGCGCTCCAGCGTCACCGCCAGCCGCTCCGGCGTCGCATCCGCGGCTCTTTCAGGGAAAGTCAGAAGCGCCTTGCGCACGGCGATGTAAGGCTCGTGGCTGTACTGCTCGAAAAACAGCCATTGATAGGCGAGTCCCCGCTCATATCTGTCGACCGGCAAAAAACGCGTTCCTTCGGCGAGGTAAAGCAGGATGGCGTTGGATTCGGCCAGGCGACGGCCGTCGTCGAGTTCGAGCAGCGGCACCATGGCGTTCGGGTTCTTGGCGACAAAGTCTGCTTTCCGGGTGTCGCCGGTGTGCGAACTCACCTCGACATTGGTGAAAGCAAGGCCAAGCTTGGCCATCAGCAGGCGCGGCTTGTAGCAATTGCCGCTGTCGATCATGCCGTAAAGTATCATGGCTGTTCCCCGGAGCGCTGTCTCTGCTGTCGCGATTATCGCAGCGGCGGCGCCCTCAACCAATGATTTGTTTTGGTACGACGATCAGCGCCGCTGATACCGGCGACCTAGCCAAACAACGGGATGACATTGCCGACATTGCCGAGCAGCGTATCGATATGCAGCGGCTTTTCATCAAATATCGTGCCGGCAAGCGCCGGGCGGGCGAGAAGATAACCCTGCAGAAGATCGACGCCGCCTTCAATCGCAACGCGAAGATGGGTGGGTTGCTCGATGCCTTCGACCAGCACCTTGGCGCCGCGGTCATGCAGGCTGGAAACCAGCGGGCGGAAAAAGCGTTCGGCGGCTGCGTGGCGGCAGAACTCCGAGAACCAGATGCCGTCGATCTTGACGATGTCGGGCTTGAGCAGGTTCACCCGCTCCTCGGTCGAGTGCCCGGTGCCGAAATCGTCGATGGCGATGCGGATGCCGTCGCGCCGCATTTCGCGCGCCAACCGGGCAAGAAGCGCGTCATCGGCCGCCTGTTCGGTGATCTCGCAGACCAGCATGGCTGGCGCGAGGCCGAACTCGCCGAGATGCCTGGTCATCAGCCGGATCTCGGCCAGCGCCCGCCCGGAATGGTCGTTGATCAGCGGATTGTAGTTGAAGAACAGGTCGAGCCCGTCAACGCCGATATTGGAAAAATTCCTGAGGTGCAGCGCCCGGCACATGGTCTCCACAAACAGTCGATCCGAGGCGGCAATACTGTCGAAGAAAACCCGTGGCGCACTGGGGCGCTCGCCGCGGTGCGGCTCGATCAGGGCTTCGACGGCGACCGCGTGAAGGAACCGGCCACGCGGCGCGAAAATCGGCTGATAGGCGCTGCGCAGCCGGAACTCGCCATGGACGCCGTATACGATGCCGACTTCGTCGACCCAGATCGCATCGCCGATATTGCGACGCCTCTCAAGCCTCATGGCACCACCCTGCGTCCAAACGCCTTCACCTGCCGCGCCGAATGCGGTGCCGGGGCGGCGGCAGGCGTGTCGGCGGCGGCGGGGGCCTGCCTGTTCTTGTCGAAGACGCGAAAGCTGGTCGGCGCCAGTTCGGGCCGCGCCAGCACGAAACCCTGCACCATCGATGCTCCCGATTTCTCGGCAAGCTCCAATTGCCAGCTCTCCTCGATACCTTCGAACACCGTCCGGATGCCTTGCGCCTCGAAGCTTCTCACCATGGTGGTCAAGAGCGCGAAGCCGGCGCCGGATTCCATCAGTTGCGTGATCCAATCGGCATCGAACTTGACGATATCGGGCTTCAACTCCCTGACGCGGTTGATGTCGGAATCGTCGGCGCCATAATCGTCGACGGCAATGCGAAAGCCGTTGGCTTTCAGTGCCGCGACGAAACTGTGCAGGGTTTCCTGCGACGCAGAGCGCTGCTCGGTCACTTCGCAGACGACCCGGCGTGGATCGATGCCGGCCTCATGCAGCACCAGCCGCATTTCGCGCAAGGCGGCGTCGGCAACGGGGCGTTCGGTGAACACCGACGGGTCGAAATTGATGAAAATCGACGCCTCTTGTGGCAGGTAGGCGCCGGCGTTCAGAAGATGCAGCGTCCTCGTCAGCGCCTCGATATGCAAACGGTCGGCGGCCGGGCAGGTCGAGAAGAAATTCATCGGCGATTGCGGCTCGCCGTCGCGGAACGGCCGGATCAGCCCTTCGAACGCGACCACCGACAGCTTGCCTTCGTTGAAGGCAAAGATCGGCTGGAAGGCGCTCTGCAGCGTGTAGATGCCCCAGACACCGGTGGAGGTGCCGTCGTCCTGACGGATGATGTGGGCAAGCCCGATGCTGCGCGACACTGTTCCTCGCTCCGCGAACCGGCGGAATTGGTCTGCGATCCTGTCACTCAAGCCTCTACCGCTCGTTAATGAATTTATTGTTGCCGATCACGAGTCCCGATCACGGGTCATTGACGGCTGGATCAGCCGACAATGCTTGCACTGCGCGAAATCATGCGACATGAGAAGCGCCGCGGCCGCTCCTGGTCGCACCGATCTTCCATGGAGACGTTCAAGGTCATGGCTTTTCTTGCCGACACCCTTTCCCGCGTAAAGCCTTCGGCCACCATCGCGGTGACGCAGAAAGCGCGCGAGCTGAAAAATGCCGGCCGTGACATTATCGGCCTCGGCGCCGGCGAGCCGGATTTCGATACGCCCGACAACATCAAGAATGCGGCGATCGAGGCGATCCGCCGGGGCGAGACCAAGTATCCGCCGGTTTCGGGCATCGTGCCGCTACGAGAGGCGATCACGAAGAAATTCAAGCGCGAGAACAGTCTCGACTACAGGCCCGAGCAGACCATCGTCGGCACCGGCGGCAAGCAGATCCTGTTCAACGCCTTCATGGCGACCCTGAACCCGGGCGACGAGGTTATCATTCCGCGCCCCTACTGGGTCAGCTATCCCGAGATGGTGGCGATCTGCGGCGGCACCTCGGTGTTTGCCGACACCTCGATCGACAACGGCTTCAAGCTGACCGCTTCTGTGCTGGAAAAGGCGATCACGCCGCGCACAAAGTGGCTGCTGATGAACTCGCCGTCGAACCCGTCGGGCGCCGCCTACACCGAGGCTGAACTGCGCGCGCTTGCCGACGTGCTGTTGAAGCACCCGCATGTCTGGACGCTGACCGACGACATGTACGAGCACCTGACCTATGGCGATTTTGTCTTCAAGACCATCGCCGAGGTCGGGCCGAAACTCTACGACCGCACGCTGACCATGAATGGCGTGTCGAAAGCCTATGCCATGACCGGCTGGCGCATCGGCTATGCGGCCGGTCCCGTCCAGTTGATCAAGGCGATGGATATGATCCAGGGCCAGCAGACATCAGGTGCCTGCACCATCGCGCAATGGGCCTCCGTCGAGGCGCTCAACGGCCCGCAGGACTTCATCGCCAGGAACAAGGCGATCTTTCAAGGCAGGCGCGATCTCGTCGTCTCGATGCTCAACCAGGCGCGCGGCATCACCTGTCCGTCTCCGGAGGGTGCCTTCTACGTCTATCCGTCCTGCGCCCAGCTGATCGGCAAGAAGACAAAAGCCGGCAAGCTGATCGACACCGACGAGACCTTCTGCTCGGAACTGCTCGAGGCCGAGGGTGTCGCCGTAGTGTTCGGCTCGGCTTTCGGACTTGGCCCCAACTTCCGCATCTCCTACGCCACCTCGGAGACACTGCTGGAAGAAGCCTGCACGCGCATCCAGCGCTTCACGGCATCGCTGACCTGATCGGGTCAGCCCTGGAACAGAAAACCCGGCTTCACCGCCGGGTTTTTATTTTGGCCGTCAGCCTGACACCTCTTGCTTGCCCTCTTTGGCCGAGCGCGCCTCGGCTGGCGCCGCCTCGGCGACCAGCAGGGCGATGGCCTGGAATGCGGCAATCGCCGCCGTCAGCATCCCGGCGTGGAGCCCGCCGGGCTCGCCCCTCAGCCGCCATATTGCTCCGCGGTTACCGCCTCCAGCCAATCGGCATGGACGCCGTCAAGGGCTTCCTGCATGGCGATATGCGTCATCTCCGATGTCGACGCCGCGCCATGCCAGTGCTTTTCACCGGGGGCGAACGAGATGACGTCGCCCGCCCTGATCTCCTGAACCGGTTCGCCCCATGTCTGCGCGAGACCGGCGCCCATGGTGACATAGAGTGTCTGACCAAGCGGATGCGTGTGCCAATGGGTGCGCGCGCCCGGCTCGAAGCTGACCAGCGTGGCCCGCAGCCGCGCCGGCGCCTCTTTCTCGATGATCGGCGTCTGCAACACCCGGCCGGTGAAATACTTGTCTGGCGCTACGATGGTCGGCACGCTGCCGCAGGCAATGATCTTCATGGTCGATGGTTCCTTGAAACGGAGGGCGACGGGTCGCCTGTCCCAGTTTCGGCCGATATCGGCCAACGTGCAACAGTGTTCGACCGCCGACGCCCAGCGTCCGAGCAGCGCGTGTCCGCTTCCGAGTGCCGGATTTCTATTTTTCTTGCCCTGCTGGCAAACAAGTGGGACGATGGCTTTGGGCAGGTAGCGAAACGAAAAGAACCGCCCGCGACGGTCGAACAGGCCGGCCGCCGCTCAGGACCGATTGACCACGCCTGAACCATGAATGCCAGTCGGTCCTGCGGGAAACGCCTGAGTGGAGGTCAGTCATGGGTACTCGCGCCGGAGGACGACGCACGGGACCGAAATGCATTGCCATAGTCGGTCCCTTCGCAAGCGGTAAGACGACACTTCTCGAAGCCATTTTGGCCCGTACCGGCTCAATTCCCCGACAAAATCCCGTTTCATCAGGCAATACCGTTTCAGATTATTCGCCCGAGGCACGGGCTCATGCCATGAGCGTCGAGGCGACGATCGCCACCACCGAATTCATGGGCGAGCAGATCACCTTCGTCGATTGTCCCGGCTCCATCGAATTCTCCTTCGAGGCCGAGCCGGTGCTGGCAGCCTGCGACCTTGCCGTGGTCGTTGCCGAGGCCGACGAAAAGAAGATCCCCGCCCTGCAGCTGATCATGCGCAAGCTCGACGATCTCGGCGTGCCGCGCATCCTGTTTCTCAACAAGGTCGACAAGGCAATCACCGGTGTGCGCGACACGCTGAAGATGCTGCAGCCGGCAAGCTCGGTGCCGTTGCTGCTGCGCCAGATTCCGTTGCGCAAGGACGGCGTCGTCATCGGTTCGATCGATCTGGCGCTGGAGCGTGCCTACATCTATCGCGAATATGCCGAGAGCGAAGTGGCTCAAATTCCGGGCGACGAAAAGGCGCGCGAGCTCGAGGCACGCTTCTCCATGCTGGAGACGCTGGCCGACCACGATGACCAGTTGATGGAACAGCTGCTCGAAGAGATCGAGCCGCCCAAGGACGCCATCTTTGATGATCTTGCCGCCGATCTGCGCGATGGCGCGGTGACGCCGGTGCTGATCGGCACCGCCGAGAAAGGCAACGGCGTGCTGCGCCTCCTGAAGGCGATCCGCCACGACGCACCCGACATCGACGCGACACGCAAGCGGCTCGGCGCACCGGATGGCGCGGCCACCCTGGTCCAGGTGATCAAGACCATCCACACGCCGCATGGCGGCAAACTGTCGGTGTCGCGCATCCTCTCCGGCCAGGTCGTCGACGGCTCCGAACTCTGGCTGCCCGGCGGCGATACGGCCAAGGTGTCCGGCATCTACCGGATGCTTGGCAAGGATCAGTCCAAGCTCACCATCGCCAAGGCCGGCGACACGGTGGCGCTCGGCAAACTGGATGAGGTGAAGACCGGCCAGACGCTGAGTTCGGTCAAGGGCGGCATCAAGCCGCTGATCGAGCTCGAGCCGCCGCAGCCGGTCTTCGCCTTCGCGCTGCGCCCCAAGGAACGCAAGGACGAAGTGAAGATGTCGGCCGCCATCCAGCGGCTGGCCGAGGAAGATCCCTCGCTCAGCTTGCGCCACAACCAGGACTCGGCCGAGACCGTGCTATCCGGCCATGGCGAGATGCATCTGCGCGTGGTGCGCGAGCGGCTGGAAGGCAAGAACCAGATACCGGTCGAAGGCCATGCGCCTGCGGTGCCCTATCGCGAGACGATCCGCAAGCCGGCGCAGCAGCGCGGCCGTCACAAGAAACAGTCCGGCGGTCATGGCCAGTTCGGCGACGTGGTGATCGAGATCAAGCCGCTGCCGCGCGGCTCCGGCTTCCAGTTCACCGACACCATTACCGGCGGCGTCGTGCCGAAGACCTACATCCAGTCGGTCGAAACCGGTGTGCGTGACTATCTGAAGTCCGGGCCGCTCGGCTTTCCCGTCGTCGATGTCGCCGTCAACCTGTCGGACGGCTCGTACCACGCGGTGGATTCCTCCGACATGGCCTTCCAGATGGCGGCCAGGCTGGCAATGAAGGAAGGCATGGCCGCCTGCTCGCCGGTGCTGCTGGAACCGGTGATGAAGGTTGAGATCGTCACGCCGTCCGATGCCACCTCGAAGATCATTGCGCTCATCCCGCAGCGGCGCGGCCAGATCCTTGGTTACGATGCGAGGCCCGGCTGGCCGGGTTGGGATGTCGTCGAGGCCACCATGCCGCAGGCCGAGATCGGCGACCTGATCATCGAACTGCGCTCTGCCACCTCGGGCGTCGCCAGCTACCGTGCCGTCTTCGACCACATGGCCGAACTCACGGGTCGCCTGGCTGACGAGGCAATGAACACCAACGGCAAGGCTGCCTGACCTGCAGCATCGTCAAACGCCTCGGTTCGAGGGGCAAAAAAGAAACGACGCCCAGCGGGGACCGGGCGTCGTTTTGTCTGCGGACCGTTTCCTTGGGAGGTAAAACGGCAGGTCCGCCGCATTGTGTATCGCCGAACTTCGGCGGATGAAACGGTTCGGACGCGGTAGCCGCCTGAGCCCGGGCCGAACGAGTGATGCCCCCATCTCCCGTCCGAACCACACCGCGTCCTATGGTCGGCGTAGCAGGCCGCGGACGTCCGCGATATGTTACCAGAGGTTACATGTCACTGTTACGCGGCAATTGTGATGGATTTTTTGGCCGACCCAGCAGGGCACAGGCAACAAAAAAGCCGGATCAATGAAGATCCGGCTGAGTTTGATTGGAAGTGCCTGTTAAGGCTAACCTCCAGAGGGGAACACTCGAGGGCGCTAATGGGAGGAGAACGCGCCCAGGAGATGATCTATATATGTGCTCATCATGCCCAAGAAACAAGCATCTATTTTGCAACACTCGCATGCAAAAAGACGCAGGCTGTGGTCTACCCCATTCCAGGAGCCAATAGGACCAGAAAAATCGTCAAAATGGAGCGCTGCACTGGGCAATTTCCACTACAGATTCGCCAATCGTCGCTGGTTCTCGGCTCGAGATGCCAAAACTGCGCAGTGACGTGGAAGCGGGCAGCAGGCGTTCATTTCTAAGGCAATCGGGAGGAAAGCTGCCATGCGGACGTTTTCGGCGATCGCCGGCAGTGCGGCCTTCTTCATTGCAGCCCCGGGCGTGATTGCCGGGCTGGTGCCTTGGCTGTTGACCGACCGCTGGGGCTTGCCGTGGTCGAACCTGCCGGGCTTTGTCCCTGCTGGCGGGCTCTTGATCGTCGCCGCGATCGCTGCGTTGCTGCATGCCTTCGGCCGCTTTGCGCTCGAAGGGCTGTGCACGCCCGCTCCGGTCGCGCCGACCGAGAGACTGGTGATCGGCGGCATCTACCGCCATGTCCGCAACCCGATGTATGTCGCCGTGCTTTCGATCATCCTCGGCCAGGCGCTGCTGTTCTCGAGCTGGACGCTGGTCGCCTATGCCGTCATCGGCGCGATCGCCATGGGCTCCTTCGTGCGGCTCTACGAGGAGCCGACATTGGCCCGCCGCTACGGCGCCGAATACGAGACCTACCGTCGCAATGTGCCTGGCTGGCTGCCTCGCCTGACGCCTTGGCGGGGCTAGATTAGGTCAAGCAGAGCCACATGGGGTATGTTGAGATTCAGGTCAGGCCGAGCCGAGAGCGTGAGATTCCGAGAACCGGAACGGAGCGGACATTGGATCCGTGAGTACCGGAAGCGCAGGAAGCCCTCGTTCGCAGGCCCTCATCACCTGAATATCGATATGCCCCTCAGAAGGACCAGCTGCGCGCCTTGGCAATGATGAAATCGCGAAAGACGTGCAGCTTGGCCTGGTTCTTCATCGCGTCCGGATAGGCGAAATAGGTGTCGAAGGATGGCACTTCGGTTTCCGGCAGCAACTGCACCAGGTCGGAGTCCTTGCTGATCACGTAGTCGGGCAGCATCGCAATGCCGGCACCGCCTTGCACCGCGCGCTTGATCGACAATATGTCGTTGATCTGCAGCGTCGGCACCCTTTGTCCGCCTTCGAAATCGCCGACCGTTTCCAGCCAGTTCAGCTCCGACAGATGCGAAGGCACCGGCACGCCGAAGGTGACGATGCGATGAGCCTTCAGCTCGGCGACCGAAGCCGGCTTGCCGTACTTGGCGACATAGGAAGGCGCCGCGTAGAGGTGGAAGTGCACGGTGAACAGCCGGCGCTGGATCAGGTCCGGTTGCTGCGGCTGGCGCAGCCTGATGGCGCAATCGGCCTGGCGCATGGTGAGGTCGAGTTCCTCGTTGGCGAGGATCAGCTGCAGGCTGATTTCGGGATAGAGCTCGATGAACTCCTGCACCCGTTCAGTCAGCCAGCCGGCGCCGAGACCGACCGTCGTCGTCACCCTGAGCACGCCGGAAGGGCGGTCCTTGGTCTCGGTCAGCCGTGACTTGATGGTTTCCAGCTTCATCAGCACGTCATGCGCCGTGCGGAACAGCATCTCGCCCTGCTCGGTCAGCACCAGCCCGCGGGCGTGGCGGTTGAACAGCGGCACGCCGACATCATGCTCGAGCGCGCTGACCTGCCGCGAGATCGCCGATTGCGACAGATGCAATGTCTCGGCCGCATGGGTAAACGACCCCGCCTCCGCCGCAGCGTGAAACACGCGTAGCTTGTCCCAGTCCAACGCCATGATTCCCCTCGTTCTGTTTTGGCGTCTGAATGAAAAATCAGGCTTTTACACGGCATTTCTGAGCCGTTATCTGAACTCTCTACTCGGCCGCTTCGCGGTGCACCTCAATGCCGGCCAGATATTTCTCCGCCTCGAGTGCGGCCATGCAGCCGAGTCCCGCCGCCGTCACTGCCTGGCGGTAGATATCGTCGGTCACATCGCCGGCCGCGAACACGCCGGGCACGTCGGTGCGGGTCGAATCCGGCGCCGTCCACAGATAGCCGTTCGGCTTCTGCTTCAGCTTCCCGGCGAACAGTTCTACTGCCGGTGCGTGGCCGATGGCCACGAATACGCCATCGACCTTGAGGTGCGACACCTCGCCGGTCACCGCATGCTTGAGCTTCAGCCCTTCGACCGAGGGCGGCAACGGTGTCTTGCCGGGACGGCCGGTGATCTCGTCGACGATCGTGTCCCAGATGACGCGGACATTGTCCTTCTTCAAGAGCCGCTCACGCAGGATGCGTTCGGCGCGAAAATCGCTGCGCCTGTGGACGACCGTCACGCTCTTGGCGAGGTTGGACAGATAGAGCGCCTCTTCCACCGCCGAATTGCCGCCGCCGATCACCGCGACATCTTTGCCGCGATAGAAGAAACCATCGCAGGTGGCGCAGGCAGAGACGCCAAAACCCATGAAGGTCTGTTCGGTCGGGATGCCCAGCCATTTGGCCTGCGCGCCGGTGGCGATGATCAGCGCGTCGGCGGTGTAGGTGGTTCCGGAATCGCCCTTGGCACGGAACGGCCGCACGTTGAGATCGACCTCGGTGATGATGTCGTTGATGATGTCGGTGCCGACATGCTCGGCCTGCTTCAGCATCTGCTCCATCAGCCACGGCCCCTGGATCGGGTCGGCGAAGCCGGGATAGTTCTCGACATCGGTGGTGATCATCAGCTGGCCACCCTGCTGCAGGCCGGCGACCAGCATCGGCTTCAGCATGGCGCGGGCGGCGTAGACGGCCGCGGTATAGCCGGCCGGGCCGGAACCGATAATGAGAACAGGCGCGTGCTTGGTGGTCATTCAAAGCCTCTGCGGAGGGTTGCCGGCGATTGCGGCATGGAAAACTCGTCGCTACCGCGCGTAATGTAAGTGTTGCCCACGACGCCAGCAAGGCAAGTTGGCGTTCGTCCCCGGAAAGCTTTGTCGCACCCTTGCGCCGTCTGAACCTGCGAAATATTCCGGGCAAGGGATGGAATGGACAGCGAAGTCGTTTAATTACGAAATCACGCAAGATCCTTGCGTCTTGCCACTGACTTCTCGAGAGCCCTCATGCCGCTCAAGGCCGACCTCGACGCCATCGACTGGAAGATCCTGCGCGAGCTGCAAGGCGACGGCCGCATGACCAATGTCGAACTATCGAGCCGCGTCGGTATTTCGGCACCGCCATGCCTGCGCCGCGTGAAGCGGCTGGAGGAAGCCGGCATCATCCGTGGCTACCGCGCTTTGCTCAACGCGCCGGCGCTCGGTCTCGATGTCGTCGCCTTTTGCCTGATCGGCCTTCATCATCAGGCCGACGCCGAGCTGCGCATCTTTGCCGAGCGCACCCGAGGCTGGCCGATCGTGCGCGACGCCTGGATGGTGTCGGGCGAATCCGATTTCCTGCTGCATTGCGTGGCGAGCGACCTCGGCGCCTTCCAGACCTTCGTCATCGAGGAGCTGACCTCTGCCCCCAATGTCGACACGGTGCGCACCGCGCTCACCATCCGCCGGGTCAAGGACGAAGGGCTGGTCTCGTTCGCACAGCCTTGAGTCGGTCGAACGGCGACGCGAATTCTCGGCTTCGCCACACCAGGGCCGCTTTGGCGTTCGATAGCCTCTCGTGTAGAAAGCCGGATCGTTTTGCCGTGCCCGCTCTGGTGGGTTTCCTGGAGCAATTCCGGGAAAAATGTGTAACGGTTTCCGTCCGGGATTGCTAAAAAAGAGATGGCGCAAGCAGCGCAATTTCCGAGAACAGGGTGCCGCGGGGTGAGATCATGACTCGATTTGCTAGCCCCGTTTCGGCGCTCATCATCTGCATGAACGAAGCCGACATGATCGGCCAGTGCCTGGAAAGCGTCGACTTCTGCGCCGAGATCATCGTCGTCGATTCAGGCTCGACGGACGGCACCCTGGATGTTGTTCAGGAGTTCATCGCCAAGGGCTACCCTATAAGGCTGTTTCACAATGATTGGCCGGGCTTTCCACGCCAGCGGCAATTCGCGCTAGATCAGGCCACGCAGCCATGGTGCATTTCGATTGAAGCCGATGAGGCCATCGACGACCTGCTCAGGCAGTCGATCATCGACGTGACGCAGCCTCGCAATGACGCCTTCGACGGATGGTACATAAGACGCCGAGACAAGCTGAAGGGCTATGGCTACGCGCACCGCTGGGTACTGCACAACAGGCTGCTGCGTCTTTTCCGCCGCGACAAGGCCACCATGGACCTCAACTTGCGGGTCCATGAATCGTTCGAGGTGCCGGGCGAAACCGGCACGATTGAAAATGGCGTGCTGCTGCATCGCCGCGAAATGACCGTCGCCGAAGACCTGGCAAGAGCCAACACCTATTCCGGCCTCAAGGTTGCCACGCTGATCGAAAAAGGCAAGAAGCCTGGCCTCGTGAAACTTGTGCTGTCGCCGTTCGGCAACTTCCTGAAGTTCTATCTGGCCAAGCGCTACTTCCTGTGCGGCCGGCACGGCTTCGTCTATTCGATGATGGTGATGGTGTATTCGTTCGCCACCGAGGCCAAGCTCTACGAAGCGTCGCGAGACAACGATCCGGTGTGAGCCGTCACGGCTCGCCCGAAACGGCGCCAAGTGCCGCTATCGCGGTGAGCAGTCCGTCGAAATCCGCGCGATCGCGCCAGGACCTGACGGTGAAGTCCGGTTGAACAGCCGCTTGCCCGTCGACCAGCCAGCCCTGCGACAGCCCGGCGCGCCGTCCCGCTTCCATGTCGGCCAGCTTGTCGCCAACAATCAGCGAACGTTGCAGATCGAGCCCGAGATGCTTGGCCGCCTCCAGCAGCATGCCCGGATTGGGCTTGCGCATCGGATGGTCGGCGGCCGCGAGCCGGCCGGAGCCCGCCTCGTGATAAGCGCAGGCGAGGACCATATCCACGAATGCATTTTCGGCACCCAGCAGTTCGAGCACGCGGCCATTGACGGCGGCGAAATCGGCCCAACCGTAATAGCCGCGCGCGATGCCCGACTGGTTGGTGACGATGACGACGGGAATGCCGGCCCGGTTGGCAGCGGCGATCACTGCGGCGATATCCTCGCGCAGTACTATTTCGCCGGGATCGTCAGGATAACCGGTATCGAGGTTGATGGTGCCGTCGCGGTCGAGGAACAGCGCCGGCGTGCCTGCGGAGAAGACCCTCGATCCGACCCGCTCGACCCATAGGCCAGGCTCCGCCAGCGGATAGGATCCAGGCGGCGTGTCGTGCGTTTCAGCCATCGCTGAGACGCGCTTCGACGACCTCGCACAGATGGTGATAGAGGCACAGATGCCCCTGCTGGATGATCGGCGTCGAGGTCGACGGCACGTTGAGCAGGATGTCCGTCAGCGACTTCAGCTTGCCGCCGGTGTCGCCGGTCAGGCTGATCACCGTCATATCCATCATCCGCGCCTGTTCGGCTGCGGCGAGGATGCTCGGCGAGTTGCCACTGGTCGAGATTGCCAGAAGCACACCGCCGGCCGCGCCATGCGCCTCGACCTGGCGCGCAAACACCGTGTCGAAGCCATAGTCATTGCCCCAGGCGGTCAGCACGGCGGCATTGGCCGGCAGCGCGATGACATTGTAGGCCTTGCGCTCCTTGAGAAAGCGGCCGACCAGTTCACCGGCGATGTGGATGGCGTCGCTCGCCGAGCCGCCATTGCCGGCAATCAGCAAAGCTTTTCCAGAGGAAAGCGCCGTCACCACGGCGCTCGCCGCACGCTCCATCTCGCCGGTCAGGTCGCGCTCGACCATAGCGGAGATCGCAGCCGCGGAACGGACCAGGTAATCGTTCAGATCAGCCATGAAAACCTCAGTTGGTGATGCCGCCGGCACGCAATTTGCCAATGGTGCCGGTGGTGCTCTTGCCTGCGACGAGATCGACCAGCACGACCCGTCCGCCGGCCTTCTGCACCACATCGGCGCCGACGACGGTGTCGACCGTGTAATCGGCGCCCTTGACCAGTATGTCGGGCAGCAGAGCCTCGATCAGCGCTAAAGGCGTATCCTCTTCGAACACCACGACCGCATCGACCGAAGCCAAGGCGGCGAGCACGCAGGCGCGGTCGTGCTGATCATTGACCGGGCGCCCGGCGCCTTTCAGGCGCCGCACCGAGGCATCGCTGTTGAGACCGAGCACCAGCCGGTCGCACTGGCTGCGCGCGGCGTGCAAGAGGCTGACATGGCCGGCATGCAGGATGTCGAAGCAGCCATTGGTGAAGCCGACGCTCAAGCCCTCATCCTTCCACGCCGCCACCATGCGTGCGGCCGATGTGGCATCGAGGATGGCGTCCTTGTGGGCGGTCGGTCCGTGCGAGCGGAACAGCGCGCCGGTGAGTTCCTCGGCCGTCAGCCGGGCAGTGCCGCGTTTTCCGACCACGACGCCGCCGGCGGCATTGGCGATCGAAGCAGCCATGACGGTATCGGCGCCTGCGGCCAACGCCAGCGCGAAGCTGGCGATCACCGTGTCGCCGGCACCCGAGACGTCGAACACTTCCCGCGCCTGGGTCGCGATGTGGCGCGCCTCGGTCGGACCGACGACGCTCATGCCCTTTTCGCTGCGCGTCGCGACGACGAAGTCGAAGCCGTGCGCCGAAATCAGCTGACGTGCCGCGCCGACAATCTCGTCATCGGCAAACACCGCGTGGCCGACAGCTTCGCCAAGTTCCTTACGGTTCGGGGTGATGGCGGTCGCCCCGGCATAGCGCGCATAGTCGCGACCCTTCGGGTCGACCAGCGCCGGCTTTCCCGCCTCGCGGCAGATGGCGATCAGGTCGGCAGCGACGCCGTCGAGCAGGATGCCCTTGCCGTAATCGGACAGGATGACGATGTCGGCGCGCGTCAGTGCGGCGCGGAAATGACGTATCAGGCCGGCGCGCTCCGACGCATCCAGCGGCTTGACCTCCTCCTCGTCGAAGCGCAACACCTGCTGGTTGAGCGCGCTGAAGCGGCTCTTCGACGATGTCATGCGGCCGCGCTCCTGCGCCAGGCCGGTCGTGTCGGCGCCAAGCTCGCCAAGCATCCGCAGCAGGCTGTCGCCTGCCACATCGGTGCCGATTACCGAGACGGGAACAGCGGTAGCACCGAGCGAAGCGATGTTGGCCACGACATTGCCGGCACCGCCCATCGTCGAGGTCTCGCCGCGCCCGTGCAGCACTGGGATCGGCGCTTCCGGCGAGATCCGCTCAATGACGCCGTTGACGAAACGGTCGAGGATGAAGTCGCCGACCACCAGCACGGTGGCCTGGCCGAACCGCGCAATGGCGCGGTGCAGGGGCTCGGGAGAAGGCGGATTGTGCTTGATCATGTCATCTGCGGCGCGCGGGAAAAGTCGATCTCAGATAGGTCATAGTGCTCGGATTGCGAGGTCGGTCGGTCACGGCGAAGCCGATATACCGCAATTCCATGCAGCGCAACGGCAGGGCATGATCGCGACGGCCCAGGCGGTCAGCTCTTCTGCAGGGCGACATGGACGCCCAGCCCTACCAGCACCGCGCCGCCGGCCCGCTGCATCAGCCGCTGTGCGCGGCTCGAACGTCGCAAGCGACCGATCACGGCACCGGCCAGGAACACGCAGACGACATCGGCCGACGAGAACATCAAATTGACTGTCGTGCCCAGCACGATGAATTGCAGCCAGACCGGAAACGCCGCCGAGGCATCGATGAACTGCGGCAGGAATGCCATGAAGAAGATCGCCGTCTTGGGATTGAGCACCTCGACGGTGATGCTCTCGAAAAAGGCACGTCGTGCCGATTTGCGCTCGATAGCGGGCAGCGCCGTATCGCCCTCCACACGCTTGCGAAACAGCGAGACGCCGAGCCAGATCAGATAGAGCGCGCCGACCAGCTTGACCGCCATGTAGAGCGTCGGCACGGCGTGAAACAGCACCGACAGACCGGCGGCAGCGGCGAAAACATGCACATAACCGCCCAGATGGATGCCAAGGGCTGCAGTAAGGCCGGACCAGCGGCCACGCGCCATCGTCTGCGCCGCGGCATAGAGCATGGCGGGGCCGGGGATGTAGGCGAAGATCGCGGTGGTGACGAAAAACGCGATGAGCAGTTCGGTCGACGGCATTATTGGTCCCTTACGATCATGCCTCTCTCCTGTCGGTTCAGTCGGCGCGCGGGATGGCTTCGGACCGGCCCGTACGGACAGCCGCGATAAAAGCGGACATGATTTTCTTATGGAATGATGGCCACGAAGGCGACAGGCCGTGTCTTGCGGCCTTCGGTCTCGCCGTCTCCGTGTTGGCGATACCACACAGATATGGATATCTCCAGACGTCGGCGGCGATGGGTCTAATCACGATCCAACTCCGCCATGTATTCTTCAAGCATCTTGACATGTTCGGGTGGCGCGTCTTCGGTCGCGTAGACGCGGCGGCTATCGTTGACGAAGCGAGCTTCGTAGGTCTCTATGCTCATCAGGACGTATCTCGGCTTGTTGTGACGAGTGATGGAGACAGGCTGCTGGCTGGCAGCCGCGAGCACGTCTCCAAGATTCTGTTTCAGATCGGTCGATGGATAGCGTTTCATAGGCCACTCCGTTTTGCACATAATAGACAAAATAGACAAAACGGACAAGCCTAAGAAATGATAGATCTGGCGACCACGCCTGCTTTATCGACAGCCCACCCTGCCTCCCCTATAAGGGCCGGAATCGGCAAGTGAAACGCGTATAGGGCCAGCAACATGATCATCGTCACGGGCGGCGCCGGCATGATCGGCTCCAACATCGTCGCAGCTCTGAATGCCGAAGGCCATGACGATATCCTTATCGTCGACGACCTCACCGACGGCCACAAGATCGCCAATCTCGCCGACTTGCAGATCGCCGACTATCTGGACAAGGATGATTTCCTGCCCCGCATGGAGGCAGGTTCACTCGGCCGCATCGAGGCCGTCTTCCACCAAGGCGCTTGCTCGACCACCACCGAGTGGAACGGCAAGTTCATGATGGAGGTGAATTATGCCTTTTCCAAGCGGCTGCTGCATGCAAGCCAGGCACTGCGCGTGCCCTTCCTCTACGCCTCCTCGGCTTCCGTCTACGGCGGCGGCGCGGAGTTTCGCGAGGACCCGGCGCTCGAGCGGCCACTCAACGTCTATGCCTATTCCAAGAAGCTGTTCGACGACTATGTCAGGCGAACGGTGTTCGATACCGACCATTCGCAGGTCGCGGGCCTGCGCTATTTCAACGTCTATGGGCCGCGCGAAGCGCACAAGGGCGCCATGGCGTCGGTCGCTTTCCACCTGGTCAACCAGGTCGAACGGGGCGAAAACCCGAAACTGTTCGGCGCCTATGACGGCTTCGGGCCTGGCGAACAAAGCCGCGATTTCATCCATGTCGGCGATGTCGCCGACGTCAATCTGTGGCTGTGGAAGCGGGATCTGAGCGGCATCTTCAATTGCGGCACCGGCCGCGCCCAGCCCTTCCGCGCCATCGCCGAAACGGTGATCGACACGCTGGGCAAGGGCGAGATCGAGTTCATCGAATTCCCCGACCATCTCAAGGGCAGCTACCAGAGCTTCACGCAAGCTGATATGTCACGTTTGCGCGCGGCCGGTTACAATGGCCAATTCCGGACAGTGGAAACCGGCGTCAGAGACTATGTCGAATGGCTGAGAGCCCAACGATCCTCGTGATCGGTCCACGCTGGGTGGGCGACATGGTGATGGCGCAGTGCCTGTTTTCGGCGCTGAAGGAGCTGCATCCCAACGCCGCCATCGATGTGCTGGCGCCGGCATGGGCCGCGCCGCTGGTCAAGCGCATGCCCGAAATCCGCCAGCAGATCGACTTTCCGCTCAAACCCGGTGCGCTCGAATTCACGCATCGTCGCCGCTTCGGCCGCCTGCTGCAGGGCCGCTATGACGTGGCCTTTGTCCTGCCGGGAAGCTGGAAATCGGCACTGATCCCGTTCTTTGCCCGCATTCCGCGCCGTGTCGGTCATCTGCGCGAAATGCGCTATGGCCTTTTGACCGACATCGTACCGCTGCCCGACAGCGTCAAACGACGTACCGCGCAGGCCTATTTCGGCCTCGCCCAAGGCGCTAGTTTCCGGGCGCCTCGACTAAGCGTGGACACGAAAAACCAGGTTGACCTGCTCGACCGCTTCGGGCTGGCGCCGCAAAAATTCGCGGCACTGATGCCTGGTGCCGAATTCGGCCCGGCCAAGCGCTGGCCGAGTGAAAGCTATGCCGGCCTTGCCCGCGGCTTCATCGGCAAGGGCCTGAAGGTCGCGCTGTTCGGTTCGAAAAACGACCGCGACGTGACGGCGGAGATCGCCGCACTCGCCCCTGGCGTCGTCGATCTCGCCGGCCAGACGCGCCTGGAGGACGCCATCGACCTGATCGCTGCCGCGAGGCTCGCGGTGTCCAACGACAGCGGGCTGATGCATGTCGCCGCTGCCGTCGGCACGCCGATCGTGGCCGTCTATGGCTCGACCTCGCCTGGGAACACGCCGCCGCTGGCCGAGCACCGGGAACTGGTCTGGCTTGGCCTGTCATGCTCGCCCTGCCATCAGAAAATCTGCCCGCTCGGCCACCTCAATTGCCTGAAGACGCTTGAAGTCGGCCAGGTCGCGGCGGCGGCGGACCGCCTGCTGGAAATCCCGGCCGCCGCATGAAGGTGCTGATCGTCAAGACATCCTCGATGGGCGATGTCATCCATACTTTTCCGGCTGTCGAGGATACCAGCCTTAACCGGCCGGACATAAGCTTCGATTGGTGCGTCGAAGAGGCGTTCGCCGGCATCGTGGCGCTGCACCCGGCGATCGACAGAATTCACACGGTGGCGATCCGGCGCTGGCGAAAGGCGCCGTTCGACGGTGGCACCTGGCGCGAGGCCGCCGCCTTGCGCCGAACCTTGCGCGAGTGCCGCTACGATCTCGTCATCGACGCACAAGGCCTGCTGAAATCGGCCCTGGTTGCAAGACAAGCCGGCGCTCCGATTGCCGGCTTCGACCGCTCCAGCGCGCGCGAACCGTCGGCAACTCTGTTCTACGACGTCGCCTATCCCGTGTCGCGCAACCTGCACGCCATCGAACGGACGCGGCAACTGTTCGGGCTGGCGCTCGGCTATCAGCCCGAGCTTTCGACGCTGGATTCCGGAATTGTGCCGCCGGCCGGCACTCTGGCCGGCATCGCCGGGAAAACCGCCTTCCTGCTGCACGGCACCAGCCGCGAAGACAAGAAATGGCCCGTCCAGGACTGGATCGAAACCGCCCGCCTGCTGGTTGAGCGGGGAATGGCGCCGGTCACCACCTGGTCGAACGAGCGCGAGAAGGCCGTGGCCGAAGCGATCGCCAAAGCCGTCCCGTCAACGGTCGTGATGCCGAAATCGCCGCTGGCCGAGATCGCCGCCATCATCGGCCGCTCGACGCTGGTGATCGGCGCCGACACCGGGCTGACCCACCTCGCCAGCGCTTTCGGCCTGCCGACGGTTGCGGTGTTCCTGGCAACCGAGCCAGGTCTCACCGGCCCGCGCGGGCCCTATTCATCGACACTTTTGGCAGCGCCTGGGGAGAGTGTGATTCCGGCGGAGGTGGTGGCGGAGGCAGAGAGGCTAACGGCACTTAAATCACAAGCGCCGGCATAGGACCTTTCAGAATTCGCTCTGGCGAGTCGAATAGCGTGGTTCTTCGAGAACCGGAGCGGAGCGTACTTAAAGTACGTGAGCACCGGAAGCGCAGAAAACCGCGCTAGTCGGCCGCCAGAGTAGAATTATCAAAGGTCCTAGATGAACTGCACCTGGACGATCTCATAGCCCCTGGCACCGCCAGGCGCGTTGACCTCGATAGCGTCGCCGACTTCCTTGCCGATCAGCGCGCGGGCGATCGGCGACGAGATCGAGATACGCCCGGACTTCACATCCGCTTCCTGGTCGCCGACGATCCGATAGGTCTTCTTTTCCTCGGTATCCTCGTCGACCAGCACCACGGTGGCGCCGAACTTGATCTTGTCGCCGCTGAGCTTGCTCACGTCGATCACCTCGGCGCGCGCGATATAATCTTCAAGCTCGTTGACACGGCCCTCATTGAGGCTCTGCGCCTCTTTGGCGGCATGATATTCGGCATTCTCGGACAGGTCGCCATGCGAGCGCGCTTCGGAGATCGCCTCGATGATGCGCGGCCGCTCTTCCTGCTGGCGCCAGCGCAGTTCTTCCTTCAATGACGCGAAACCCTCGCCTGTCATCGGGACCTTGTTCATAATGCCTGCCTTTCCTGCTGCCACCCCCGCGTTTCGGGGGAAGCCTCGTCGATGAGTACAAAAAGAAAACGGTCCGGCAGCCTCGAGCCAACGGAACCGTGTCACCGCAATTTCCTTGAATATAGCAATATTCGCGCGTTTTTCACGCCCAAAAATTGGTTTTGCAAAAATCATCCCCGCTTTCATCAGTCGGGGGGCGGCCAGCGGGAGTGAGGGCCACAAAAAACGACCGCGATTGCTCGCGGTCGCTTCGAAGAGCCCTTGAGGCCGTCTCAACTCCTCATGAAATGGTCGATCTGCTCGGCCAGCATGCCGTATTCGCGCGAACCTTTGCCG
Organism: Mesorhizobium sp. M0051; assembly: GCF_040323235.1. Classification (NCBI taxonomy): domain Bacteria; kingdom Pseudomonadati; phylum Pseudomonadota; class Alphaproteobacteria; order Hyphomicrobiales; family Phyllobacteriaceae; genus Mesorhizobium; species Mesorhizobium sp. M0051. The sequence goes on along the minus strand of NZ_JAMYUT010000029.1, from coordinate 57,439 downwards.
GTCCGCTTCTCGATTTCCATCAGCTGCTGCTGGGCGCCGGCCAGATCGCCGATCTGCAGATGCGCTTCGCCGAGATATTCGCGCACCAGCGTATAGTTGGGATCGATGCGCAGCGCTTCCTCGTAATAGCCGAGGCCGACGGTGACGCGGCCGGAGTGGCGGTGCGAATAGCCGAGATAGTTGAGGATGCGCGGATCCTGCTTGTTGGCCGCGAGGCTGAGCACGGCAATCGCCTCATCATAACGCCCGGCCATCGCCAGGTCGTGCCCGGCATAGTAGATGCTGTCGTCGTCCAGCATGCCTTCCTGGGGCGCGACGCACTTCTTCTTCTGCTTGTCCCAGACCATGCCCTTCTTGCATTGGGTGGTCGTATTAGTGTCGCCACCGCTGCCGGCAGCAAACGCGGGAACGGCAAGGAACTGCAGCGCGACAAGGGCAGTCGCAGCCTGGATCAGCATTCTTTTATGCATCGAAGCCTCCTGGAGGGGTGAGAATGCAACACTAACGCCGGACGGTTCGCATTTCATCCCGGAAAAATGCGTGCCGCAGAACATCAGGTGACGGATGCCGCAAATCCGCTATCATCAGCCAGGATTTCGGCACTGGGAGACTGCTCGTGCAGCGGCGGCTTGAAAAGGACTGGGAGCTTTCGATCGGCCCCGACACCGTGCGCCTGTTCATTCTCAAAGCCAAGGCGCTGAGTGCCGCCGTCAATGAAGACTATGCCGATGGCGCCGAACACGAGGTCGAACTCGACGGCGAGTCCCATGCCAGCCATCATCATGACGGCCTTGCCGAGGAAAGCTCCGAAGATCTCACCGAGGAAGAGCTGCGCGAGCTGATCAACGACCTCAATGTCGATGAAGCCGCCGAACTGATTGCGCTGGCCTGGGTCGGTCGCGGCGACTACGACGCCACGGAATGGGCGGACGCGCTTGCCACGGCGCGAGAGCGCGCCAACAAGCGCACCGCAAAATACCTGCTTGGTATGCCGCTTCTCGCCGACTGGCTGGAGGAAGGGCTGGAAGCGATCGGCGCGTAACGAGGCGGTTACCGTTCGTGATGCGGCGCAAGCAACCTCCTTGCGTCGGCGCCGTTGATGGTGATGGGGTCGCCTGTCTTTTCCCGAACATGCAAAATTGCGTTGATCATGGCCATCACGGCCTTGCCGGTGGTGTCGGCAGACGCCCGGCATCGCCATCGACCTGCCAAGCCGCTGACGCCGCGGGTGGACCAGCCGCTGACACAGCGGGTCGATCAGCCCTTGAAGCCGCGGGGCGGACTGCGCCTGAAACCGCGGCGCCACCGGCACCACACACCGAACCAGACACAACAGGAGACTCAGGCTCCGCGGCCCTCGCCTGCCGATGTTCCGGTGCTGCCCGGGCCCGGTAGTCCATTGCCCAGTCCCGTTCCGGTGCCCGAACCACGCCCGGCGGACACTGAGGCGCCGGAAAAGCAAAAGACGGAAGGGCCGGAGACCACCGGAGCATCCGACCGGTTCAATGAAGAACAATCCCATCAGAAAAAGCAGGCACGCCCCGAGCCGTCGGCCACAGAGCCGTCAATCGATACGGTAGGCGAGCCGGAGCTGCCAGCCATTGCGCCGACGCCGACACAGAAACCTGACACCGAAAAAGCGCCCGATGTTGAGCCCCCAACCGTCGCCCCGCAGCCGCCGCAAAAGCCGGCCGATGCAGGCGACAAGAAGATGCTGCCCGACCCTCGCTCGGCCGATCTGCCCGACGCCAAGATGCCCGCCGAGGAAGTCGCCTGCCGCGATCGGCTGAAGACGCTTGGCGTCGAATTCGAGGAGCGCAAGGCGGAAAGCAATCCCGAAATCGGCTGCTCGATTCCGTATCCGATCGTGCTGAAGACGCTTGGAAAGTCCGTCGACATCGGCCCCAACCCCGAACTGAACTGCAAGATGGCCGAGGCGGCTGCCCGTTTTGCCGCCGATGTGATCCAGCCGGCCGCGAAAGCCGAATTCGGTGCCGACCTGAAATCGATCGGCCAGGCATCGGCCTTTGTCTGCCGGCCACGCAACGGCACACAAAAATTGTCCGAGCATGCCTTCGGCAACGCGCTCGATATCGCCAGCTTCACGCTGTCGGATGGCAAGAAGATCGAAGTCGGTCCTGCGCCACCCGAGAAGGACGCCAAATTTCTCGACACCGTGCGTCAGGCGGCCTGCGGACCGTTCAAGACCGTGCTCGGACCGGGCAGCGATGCCGATCATTCCTTGCATTTCCATCTCGATCTCGAGCCTAGACAGCATGGCGGAACATTCTGTCAGTGAGCATGGTTGGCCGGACCGCGTGCCCCAATTCGGCCGCAGGCATGAACGCGAGCGCTGAGTTTTCCTTTACCCTTGATCGTTAAAATGCCGGACATCTGGGACAGGGATTCCGCTGATGGCCGGGATATTTGCCGCCGTACGGCAGTCGAGACGCATGTGCGCGGCAGCCGGCAGGCTGGCCGCCGGCCTTGCCCTTGTGGCGGTTTCCGCCTGCAATACCGGCAGCGTGCTATCGCTTGAACCGGCTGTCGACGTCGGCTCCCAGACTTCAACCGTGCCGCAATACACCGGCCTGCAGAAGCTCGTTCCCTCCAATCCCTATATGACGCAGGCCGCTTATCCGCGCATGGACGAGCCGATGTCGCCGGTCGAGCAGATGCCGGCCAGTGAAACCGACTGCCGCCAGCAATTGAAGCGCCTCGACGTCGCCTTCACCGACCTGGCGCCGATCCATGAAGGCCAGTGCGGCATCGACTATCCCGTAAAGGTCTCGGCCATCGGCAACATCCAGATGAAGCCAGCCGCGACGCTGACCTGCGACATGGCCGCCACCTTTGCCGGCTGGACAAAGAATGAGCTCGTCCCCTCCGCCCGATGGCGCTATTTCTCGGGCGTCAAGACCATCCACCAGGGCTCCAGCTATTCCTGCCGCAACATCGCGGGTGAAGGCGTGTTGTCGGAACATGGCAAGGGCAACGCGCTCGACGTCATGAGCATCGAGCTCAACAACGGCGACGACATCGACGTGCGCAAGCCCGGCCTGTTTGCCTTCCGCACCCGCGGCTTCCTGAACAATGTGCGCGCCGACGGCTGCCAGTACTTCACCACCGTGCTCGGCCCCGGCTACAATTACGACCACCGCAACCATTTTCATTTCGACATCAAGAACCGCAAGAACGGTTATCGCGCCTGCCGGTAGATCGATGCCGGGTATCCTTTGCGGGAGTGCCACGCACCGCCTAATGTGATGCCGGACGTTTGAGCCTCCTTCATGAGCCAACGAAGTCTTCGGCGACGCATCACGATCTGGATGGTGGCCTTGCTGGCCGGCTACCTGGCGCTCGCCTATTTCGCGGTGCCCGAGTTCTGGACGTTCCGCGATCGCGGCTTTCGCACCCAGCGTTTCGAGATGGTGACGCACACTCCGCAAGGTATTCTTGGCGACCCGATCAATGTCGGCCTTGTCGGCACGCGGAAGGAGGTGGCCCATGCCTTCGCCGTCGCCGGTTGGGACACCGCTGACGCCGTGACCCTGAAGACTGCAATCGAGATCGGCGAGAGCGTTTTGTTCGACCACCCCTACCCCGATGCGCCGGTCAGCCGGCTGCTGTTCGACGGCCGCGCCCAGGATCTCGCCTTCGAAAAGCCGGTTGGCGGCAGCGCCGATCGCCGGCATCATGTCCGCTTCTGGCAGACCGATGCTGCAGGCGATGATGGCCGGCCGCTGTGGCTGGGATCGGCCAGCTTCGATCGCGGCGTTGGCCTCAGCCGCGATACCGGCGCCGTCACCCACCATATCGGCTCCGACATCGATGCCGAGCGCGATTTCCTGATGCGCGACCTGGCCACCGCCGGCACACTGGTCTCGACCAGTGACATATCTGGCATCGGCGCGACAACCACCGGACGCAATGGCGGCGGCGATCCCTATTTCACGGATGGCGAGGCGATCGTCGGCATACTCAAACAGTAGATCGCGCGGCCTGGTTCGATCCGGCGCCTAAAGAGCGTCGCTGTTGTTCGCCTCATTCGAACAGGAAGGCACATACATCGAGCCCACGGTGCATATCTCGGAAGCCGAGGCGCTGCTCCATCACATCGATCAGGTCCTGAAAACCCGCCCGGGCTTCTGGTTCGAACGGACGACCTTGGTCTATGTCCATCATGACTGCCTGCGTTTTGGCTGGGTGCGAGGGGCCGACGCCTGACCGAAATACCGGTCATTCCGCAAAAACCACGCCGGACTATTTTCGAACACCGCGCCGCAATGCTATTGACCGGTCATGCTATACGTCGAAATCGCTACCGTGTTCGTCCTCATCTGCGTAAACGGCCTTTTGTCGATGTCAGAACTTGCCATCGTCTCGTCGCGGCCTGCTCGGCTGAAAGCGATGATCGACCGCGGCATCAATGGCGCCGGCCGCGCTCTCGAGCTTGGCTCGAATCCCGGCAAGTTCCTGTCCTCGGTGCAGATCGGCATCACCCTGGTCGGCGTCCTCTCCGGCGCCTTTTCCGGCGCCACGCTTGGCGAGCGGCTGGCGCAGTTCCTGGCCACGACCGGCATACGTGAGGCCGTTGCCGATCCGCTCGGCGTCGGCATCGTCGTCGCCATCATCACCTATTTCTCTCTGATCGTCGGCGAGTTGGTTCCCAAGCAGATCGCGTTGCGTGACCCTGAACGGGTGGCCGCAAGAGCGGCGCCCGCCATGACCATCCTCGCCACTGTCTCGGCACCGCTGGTTTTCCTGCTCGATTTTTCCGGCCGCGCCATCTTGTGGCTGCTCGGCCAGCGCGGCGAAAGCGAGGAGAAGGTCACCGACGAGGAGATCAAGATGCTGGTTGCCGAGGCCGAGCATCACGGCACCATTGAATCCGACGAGCGGCGCATGATCGCCGGCGTCATGCGGCTTGGCGACCGCGCCGTGCGCGCGGTGATGACGCCTCGCACCGAGGTCGACTGGATCAATTTGCAATCCGACGAGGCGTCCATCCGCAAGCTTTTGATGGAAACCCAGCATTCGCGCCTGCCCGCCGGCGACGGTGGCGTCGATGTCATGGTCGGCGTCGTCCAGACGCGAGACGTGCTGGCGGCGCTGCTTGCCGGCCTCGTGCTCGATCCGCGCAGGCATGTGCAAGCCGCACCCATCGTCTATGACCAGGCCGACGCGCTGGATGTGCTGCAGAAGCTCAAGGAATCCGACGTGCCGATGGCGCTGGTACATGACGAATACGGCCATTTCGAAGGCATCGTCACCCCGGCCGACATCCTCGAAGCCATCACCGGCGTGTTCCGGGCGGACACCGATGCCGGCGACGAGGAAAATGCCGTCAAGCGCGAGGACGGCTCATGGCTGCTCGCCGGCTACATGCAAGCCGACGAGATGGCCGACATTCTCGGCATCGACCTGCCGGAAAACCGCGACTACGAGACCGTGGCCGGCTATGTGCTGGCACACATGCACCATCTGCCGGCGACTGGCGAATGCGTCGATGCGCAGGGCTGGCGCTTCGAGGTGGTCGACCTCGACGGCCGCCGCATCGACAAGCTGATCGCCACCCGGCTGCCCGGCGCTCAGCGCGAGGCGGTGCGCTGACGGTCAAGACGATGTGCGGCATTCGCTTTATGGTCGCCAGAAGGGCTTGGCGATCTCTTCCTCGACCTCCCGTTTCGTCAGACCGATATCGTCGATAAGATAGGGATTGTCGTTCGACATTTGCCTGAGTTGCCAGCGAAAGCGTATCCGCTCGCGCCAGCTCCGCTCGCGCAGGGTCGTGATAATGCTTCGCAAGGTCGTCAGGAGCCGGCGCGACGCCGGCCCCACGCGCGTTCCCAGCCGCGCTGCGCGATGCGGGGCCGAGGCACGGGTATTGGTCATCGCAACCTCCATCTGATTTGAGGGCTCAGGGGTTCTCGATCGAAATGAGGTTGAATTCTGCGCGATACGGACAGCGCCGTAATTAAGCCCTCCCAAATAGTTCTCAAAACTTCCAAACCGGCTATAGATGCGCCCTATGCAGGGATCGCGTTTTGCCTTTGGTCCGTTCGTGCTTGATCCGGGTGCGGGTACGCTGCTTCGGAACGATGTTCCTGTTGCTATTGGCTACCGCGGGCTAAGTCTGCTTGCGGCACTCGTCGGACGGCCCGGGCAAGTCCTGGGCAAAGCCGAGTTGATGGACGCGGCGTGGCCGGGGACGGCGGTCGAGGAAGGCAATCTCACCGTCCAGATCGCACAACTGCGCAAGTTGCTTGGTCCGGCAGCCGATGGCAGCGAATGGATATCCACCGTTCCGCGCGTCGGCTACCGCTTCACGGGCGCCGTCGAACAGCTCGGCAGCGCGAAGCGAAAACCTCTGCCGCTGCCCGACAAACCGTCGATAGCCGTGCTGCCCTTCGTCAATTTCAGCAACGATCCCGAGCAGGATTCCTTCGCGGATGGGTTGACCGAGGACCTGATCACCGACCTTTCAAGGATCTCCGGCCTGTTCGTCATCGCGCGCAACTCGACCTTTGCCTACAAGGGAAAGGCGATGGACGTGCGCGAGATCGCCGGGGATCTTGGCGTGCGCTATCTGCTGGAAGGCAGCGCAAGACGCGCCGCGGATCGCGTGCGCATCAACGCCCAGTTGGTCGATGCGGTGAGCGGCGAACATCTATGGGCGGAACGCTTCGATCGGAGCCTGGAGGATATCTTTGCGGTTCAGGACGAGGTCACGGCCAAGATCGTCGAGGCTTTGCTTGGCCGGCTGCGCGCACCGCTGCCGCGCAACCGGCCCCAAAATCTCGAGGCCTACGATCTCTGCGTGCGGGCGCGCAAGCTGATCGATGATTCGCCGCAGACGGCGCGGGAAGCGCACCTCATGCTCATGCGTGCGGTATCCCTCGATCCGGACTACGCCGAGGCCTATCGCTGGCTTGCCATGAACCACTGGATGGGATGGGTGCATTGGGGCGAACCCATCGAGCCCAACCGTAGTGTTGCTTTGGAGTTGGCGCGCAAGGCCGTGGCGATCGATCCCAACGATGCCGGCTGCCGCTGGGTCCTTGCCAACCTGCTCGCCTATGAACGCCGCTTCGCCGAGGCAGATGCGGAATTCGCCAAAGCATTCGAGCTAGACCCGAACGAGGCCGACGCCTGGGCGACACTATCCGACATCGCGGTCCTCGCCGGGCGGGTCCAGGAGGGCCTGGAGCACATTCGCAAGGCGTTTCGGCTGAACCCGTTTCCCGCAAGCTGGTACTATCTGACGCTCGGCGCGGCGCAATATGCGGCGCGTGAATACGAAGCCGCTGTCGAGACACTGCGCCGGGACGAAACCTATCGCACAAGCTCGCGCCGCTTCCTTGCGGCAAGCCTTGCGCAACTGGGCCGGTTCGAAGAGGCGCGCGCGGAGGTCGAAATGTTCCTCATCAGCAACCCGCATTTTACGACCCGCCACTGGGTCATGACGGAACCGTTTCGCGACGCCGCCATTCAGGAGCATTTCGTTGATGGCTTCCGCAAGGCCGGTCTTCCGGAATGACGCGCAGGCGGAGTCCCGAGCGGACGGACGTGCGTCCTCAAACCGCCGCTTCGATTGGTTCGGCAAGCCGGGGATTTGCCCGCGCGGCGATCAGGCAGCCGGCGACGATCAGGCATGCTCCGGTCAGCGTGGTCCAGGTCGCCTCCTCGCCGAAGAAGAACCAGCCAAGCGCGACCGCCCAGATAAAAGCCGAGTATTCGGTCGGGATCAGATATTGCGCCTCGGCGCGGGCGTAGGCCCAGCTCATCAGGAATTGCCCTGCAAGTGACAGCCCCGTCACCCCGGCCAGCGGCAGCCAAAGATTATTCGGCAGGGCGACGGCGAGCCAAGGTGCCGCGAGACCGACGATGATTGCAACGCAAAGGTTCTGGAACAACATGATCTCGATAGGCTTGGCCAACTGCGCCTGTTGCCGGGCGAGGATCAGATTGTAGCCGTAGAACACCGTTGATACAAGGACCGCCGCCGTGCCAAGCACGGCATCCTGCGTAGTGCTTGCATGCCCGAACTGGCCGGCCATGATGATCGCGACGCCGGCGATGCCGGCCAACGATGCCCAGATTGCCTGGCGCCGGATTCGTTCGCCCAGCAGCAGCGCAGCGAGGAAAAGGGCGAACAAGGGCGCCACGAAGCTGAGCCCGATCGCCTCCGCCAGCGGCAGCCTGGCAAGACCCCAGAAGAAGGATATCAGAACGATGCCGACAATTGCGGCACGCAGCGCATGCAGCCTCAGCACCGGAAAGGTTGGCTTTGAGCGCGGCCCTGTCGACCAGGCAGCACCCGCGACCACGGTCGCCAGCATGCTGCGCCACAGCACCGTGTTATAGACGCCCACCGCAATGACCAGCGTCTTCATCGCCGCGTCCATCCCCGACAGCAGGAAGATCCCGAGCGCGCAGACGAGCACCGGGATCATCGGGGAAACGGCGCCGGTCAGGCTGGATGTCTTCACGGCTTCAACTCATGTGACGGATTGCAGCCGGATATCTCAGAGCAAAGGGCGGCACCAGATGGCAGGACCGCCCATATGGAGGTCCAATCCCGATTGACGTCATGTCCGCCGCGGCGCCAAGGCACCAGCACCACTTTCCCCGTCTAGCGGCGCTCCTCAAGCAACCGGTGCGCTTCGCCGGGCCGGTAGAGCCGGAAGCAGCCGCTGATCGCTGCCCGAAGCCGGCCGCTGACCGCCAGTTGGAACAGCTCGGACAGGCTGGTTCTCAGCACGTCGGAGACAGCAACGGCAGCAGTGCGAAGCCTTTCAGCGACTGGTTGCGGCCGATCATCGCCTTCAGGTCCTGCTGGCGCTCTGCCAATGGGGTCGGCACCGTGCGGACGAACTCAACGAGGCGGATCGCTCACCGACCGCATCGTCCGGTCAAGACAGGCGCGGGAGGCGGCCGCCTCTGACAATTGACATGCCTCTAACAATTGAAAAGGGCGGCGCAAGCGCCGCCCTTGATCCTTGGGAGGATAATTCGAACCGGCGGTCAGGCCGCCCTGACTTCCTCGGCAACGGCATCGGCCTGACGCGCTGCCTTGAGCACCTTGGCCCACCACGCAACATCGTTGACCAGCGCGGTAGCGGCTTGGTTCAGATGCTCGAGATCTTCCAGCTTCTTCTCGCCCTGGCGGACGGCAAGGAAATCGCCCCAGGCGATATGGACGGCGGACTTGACCGGCGCCATCTGCAATTCGACCGCATGAAGGCGGAGCTGCTCGACGGCGCGGGAACCACCGACGCTGCCATAGCCGACAAACCCGGCCGGCTTCTTGTTCCATTCGTTGGCCGCGTAATCGATGGCATTCTTCAGCACAGCCGTCGGACCATGATTGTATTCGGCGGCGGTGAAGATGAAGCCATCGAATTCGGCGACCTTCCTTTGCCAGCGCTGTGCCACTTCATTCGTCGACGGCACCCAGGCAGAGGATGCAACCTCGTCGAAGAAAGGCAGCGGAAAGTCACGCAGGTCGACGATCTCGACGTTGATGTCGGCATGTGACTTGGCGATCTTGGCGATCCATTCGGTCGGCACATCGGCGAAACGCGCGGCGCGTGTCGAACCGATGACGATGGCGATTTTGGGTTTTGACATGGGGGCTCTCCATTCAGTAAAAGCTGGTATCATTTAGATACCGGCGCTATATGAGATACTGTCAACTCCCGACGCAAGGAGGCACCTTTTTGTTACTGAGGCACCCGCACCGCACCGAGGATTGTCGCGCCATCTCCGAAATCCTGCAGCGCGTCGGTGACAAATGGACCGTTCTGGTGGTTGGCAAGCTGGGCGACGGACCGCTGCGCTTCAACGAATTGCGCGCAGCCGTCGGCGGCATTTCACAGAAGATGCTGACTACGACCTTGCGTGGGCTGGAGCGCGACGGCTTCGTCACCCGCACCGTGTACCCGACCATCCCGCCGCGTGTCGACTACGAACTGACCGAGCTCGGTCACGAGTTGCTGATCCCGGTCAGCGCGCTTGGTGAATGGGCGCGCAGGAACACCGCGCGCGTGCGGGCCGCACGTGAAAAATTCGACGGTATGCATGCCTGAAATCCTTGCCTGGCAAGGTATCCGGAATTTGCGGTGAGCGACGAAGCGTGTATGTCCCGAAGCGCATCACCTGGTGTTACAAATGACTGAGCGCTGGAGAACCGGCTTCCATCAGCCTTCGGCAGGAACCGCTTTCGGCTTGCCCTCGCCGTCCAGCGCCACCATGACGAAATCGGCATGGGTAACTTTTTCCATCAGGTCGGAAAGGTAGCGTTGCGCCCAGGCTTCGACCTTGAGCGTCATCGAGGTGCGGCCGACGCGCTCGACATGGGTGTAGATGCACAGCGTGTCGCCGATCTTCATCGCCTTGGCGAAAGACATTTCCTTGACCGCCGCCGTCACCACGCGGCCCTTGGCGCGCTCGGCAGCGCGGATGCCGCAGGCCAGGTCCATCTGCGCCATCACCCAGCCGCCGAAGATGTCGCCGGCTGCATTGGCATCCGAAGGCATGGCCAGCGTGCGCAACGTCAGGTCTCCGATCGGCCGTCCATCCGCATAGTGCACCATGGGGAAAATCCTTCGAGACCGGTTGCCCTCGATCCCGTAACGTCATGGCGCCGACAGGTCAACGCGCCACTGCCGACTGCCCCCGGCGAAGGCTCACTTGGCCGCTAAAAGTAACGCTCAAGGTTCGTGCGAATGCGATCGAGGACTGTGTCCCCGGAAAGATCGGGAGAGAACTCCTTGCCCGTGATCGACTCATAAGCCTGCGCATAGACCCTGGAGGCCTGTTCGACGATCTGGTCGGGTATCTCGGGGACAGGGTCGCTGTAGGGATCGCACCTAGCCGACACCCAAGAACGGATGAAATCCTTGTCAAAACTCTCCGGCCGGCTGCCGCTGGCGAGCGCCTGTTCGTAACTCGCCGCGATCCAGTACCGGCTGCTGTCGGGCGTATGGATTTCGTCGGCAAGAATGATGGTGCCGTTCCTATCGGTGCCGAATTCGTATTTCGTATCGGCGAGGATGAGGCCTCGCTCGGCGGCGCGCTGCTGGCCGCGAGCGAACAGCTGTAAGGCATAGCCCGATACGATATCCCACTGCGCCTTCGTGAGCAGGCCCTGTTCAAGGATCTCGGCTTTGGACAGGGGCTCGTCATGACCACCCCGCGAAGCCTTGCTGGTCGGCGTGATGATCGGCTCCGCCAGTTTTTCATTGTCGCGCAGCCCGTCCGGCAGGCGCATCCCGTACATCTCCCGTTCGCCGCGACGATAGCGGGTCAGGATCGAGGTGCTGGTGGTTCCCGCCAGATAACCACGCACGACGATCTCGACCGGCAGGATGTCGAGCCTTGTGCCGACGACGACGTTCGGGTCGGGATACTCCAGGACATGGTTCGGGCAGATATCGGCTGTTTCCTCGAACCAGTACCGAGCCGTCTGGGTGAGGATCTCTCCCTTGTATGGGATCGAAGTCAGGATGGTGTCGAAGGCGCTGAGGCGATCGGTTGCGATGATGATGCGCCTGCCATCCGCCAAATCGTAGTTTTCGCGGACCTTGCCGCTGTAGTGGCCCGGCAGTTCGGGAATGAACGCGTCAGGAAGGGTCCGCATATGATTTCCTGCCTTCCGCAGATTGGCCAGAGCATGATTCCGAAAAGTTGCAGACTTTTCGGAAAAAATCATGCGCCAAAGTAATGCCATCGCATAGGCCGTCGAGCCGGTGCATATCAAGCACGATTGTCCGGAATCCCCTCGAACCCGACCATTTCGACGGTCGCTTTTTTCACAACTGATGCCGGAAGGCACGGCTACGCGGTGAACCCATGGCGTCTAGGCTGCGCCAGATTTCCGGCGCCGCCCAAACCAATCGTGCAGACCATCATGCAGACCTATGATTTCATTATCGTCGGCTCCGGCTCGGCCGGCTCGGTCCTGGCCGACAAACTCTCGGCCTCCGGGCGCTTTTCGGTGCTGGTGCTGGAGGCCGGCGGCACCGACCGCCGCTTCTACGTGCAGATGCCGCTCGGCTACGGCAAGACCTTCTTCGATCCTGATGTCAACTGGAACTATAAGGCCGAGCCGGACCCGGGCCTTGCCGGCAATGCCGACCACTGGCCGCGCGGCAAGCTGCTCGGCGGTTCGAGCTCGATCAACGCCATGGTCTGGATCAGGGGCGCGCGCGAGGATTTCGACGCCTGGCGCGACGCCGGCAATCCCGGCTGGGGTTATGACGACCTGTTGCCCGCCTTCAAGGCGCTCGAGGACAACCAGGCCGGCGCCGACCAATGGCGCGGCATCGGCGGACCGCTGCACATCACCGACTGTGCCGACGCCGTCCACCCGCTGACCAGGCGCTATCTCGCTGCCGGCCAGCAGGCCGGCCTGGCGCTCAACCCGGATTTCAACGGTGCCGTCCAGGAAGGCGTCGGCGTCTACCAGATCTCGACCCGCAACGGCCGCCGCATGTCGGCGGCGCGCGCCTTCCTGCGTCCGGCAATGAGACGCGCCAATGTCCGCGTCGAGATGAACGCGCTGGCGACCAGGGTCCTGTTCGAGGGCAAGCGCGCCGTTGGCGTCGAATATCTGCAGAACGGCGAGACGAAGACGGCGCGTGCCGGCCGCGAGGTCATATTGTCGGGCGGTTCGGTCAACTCGCCGCAATTGCTGCAGCTGTCCGGCGTCGGCCCGTCCGCTCTGCTTGGGGGGCTGGGCATTCCCGTCGTTCACGCCAACGAAAATGTCGGTGCGCATCTGCAGGATCATGTCGGCATCAACTATACCTTCAAGGGCCGGCTGCCGACGCTCAATCAGATCCTGCGTCCGTGGTGGGGCAAGCTCTTGGTCGGCATGCAATACATCCTGACGCGTTCGGGCCCGCTGTCGCTGTCGATGAACAATGCCGGCGGCTTCTTCCGCACCGACCCGGCGGCCAGCCGGCCCAACATGCAGCTCTATTTCCAGGCCTTCTCGACCGTCATTCCCAAGAGCGGAGAGCGCCCGATCCTGACGCCGGATCCATGGCCGGGCTTTTCCATCGGCCTGTCCAATTGCCGCCCGTCGAGCCGTGGCGAGATCATGATCCGCTCCAGCAACCCGCGCGACTACCCCAAAATTGTCGCCAATGCCTATTCCACCAATGCCGATGTCCAGGAGATGCTGGCAGCGGTGAAATTCGTGCGCAAGATCGCCTCGATGCCCGCCATGGCCGAGATCATCGAGGAAGAGGTCCTGCCCGGTCCGTCGATCACTTCCGACGCCGATCTGATACAGGATTTCCGAAAGCGCTCGGGGACCGTCTATCACCCGGTGTCGACCTGCCGCATGGGGCCGGATCGCGCGCGCGCCGTCGTCGATCCGCGTCTCAAGGTGCACGGCGTCGAAGGCTTGCGCGTCATCGATGCCTCGATCTTTCCCGACAACATCACCGGCAACACCAACGCCGCCTCGATCATGACCGGTTGGAAGGGCGCCGAGTTGGTTCTGGAGGACCAAAGATGAAGATCACCGACGTCAAGACCTGGGTTGTCGGCAACCCGCCGCCCGGCATCGGCGGCAAGTATTTCATCTTCGTCAAGCTCACCACAGACGGCGGCGTGGTCGGCTATGGCGAGGCCTACAACGCCACCTTCTCGGCCCATGTCACGGCGAGGATGGTCGAGGACATGGCCGAGCGCTATCTCGTCGGCCGCGATCCGCACGACATCGAGAACTTCTTCCGCCGCGCCTATTCCTCGGGTTTCACCCAGCGTCCCGATGTGTCCGGCATGGGTTGCTTCTCGGCGCTGGAGATGGCCTGCTGGGACATTATCGGCAAGGAGGCCGACAAGCCGGTCTACAAACTGCTCGGTGGCCAGGTGCACGAGACGCTGCGCTCCTACACCTATCTCTACCCGCACACCGGCAGCGTCCATTCCGAGGACGCGCACGGCAAGAACGTCTACAACGATCCCGATCTCGCCGCCGCCTGCGCGCTCGAATATGTCGAGCAGGGGTTCAACGCCGTCAAGCTCGATCCAGCCGGCCCCTACACCGCCTTTGACGGCCACCAGCCGCGGCTTGTCGACATCGACCTGTCCACCCGTATGGTCAAGGCGATCCGCGAGGCGGTCGGCACGCGCGCCGACATATTGTTCGGCACACACGGCCAGTTCACCGCCTCCGGCGCGCTACGCATGGCGCGCGCCATCGAGCCTTATGATCCGCTTTGGTTCGAAGAGCCGGTGCCGCCTGACATGCCAGAGGTCATGGCCCAAGTGGCCCGCGCGACCTCGATCCCGATCGCCACCGGCGAACGGCTGACGACTAAATTCGAGTTCGCTCGCGTCATCGAGAACCGCGCCGCGACCATCCTGCAGCCGGACCTCGGCCGCTCGGGCGGCATCCTGGAAACCAAGAAGATCGCCGCCATGGCGGAGGCCTACCACATCCAGATCGCCCCGCATTGCTACTGCGGACCGATCGTCGGTGCCGCCAACATCCAGTTGGCGGTGACGCTGCCCAATTTCCTCATCCTCGAATCGCTGAAGCAGTGGGACGGGTTTCACGCCACGCTGCTGAAGAAGAAGATCGAGTGGCAGGACGGCAACGTCATCCCGTCGAAGGAGCCCGGCCTCGGCGTCGAACTCGACGAGGCGGTCTGCGACGCGCATCCCTACACGGGCAAGGAACTGCATCTGCAGATGATGCAGACGCCGCTGATGCCATGAGCGAAAGCTACGCCTTCATCGGCCTTGGCCATCTCGGCGGCAACCTTGCCGCCAGCCTGATCCGCAACGGCTTTTCCGTGACCGTCTTCGACCGTGATCCCGCCGCTGTCGAGTGCCTCGTTGCACTCGGCGCCTCCGCTGCGAACAGCCCCGCCGACGCCGCCGCACGGGCCGGCAACGCGATCACGTGCCTGCCGTCGCCGAAGGTCAGCGAAGCGGTGCTGGCCGGCCCCGGTGGATTGCTCGAAGGCCTGCCGAAGGGTGGCACCTGGATCGAGATGTCCACCAATGGCCGCGACGAGATTCTTCGCCTCGCTGCCCTCGCTTCGGCCAATGGCGTCGAGACGCTGGAATGCCCGGTCACCGGCGGCGTGCACCTGGCGGCGGCCGGAAAGATCACCGCGCTGGTCGGCGGCGATGCGGCGCTCCACGAGCGTCATCGCCCGGCGATCGAAGCGATGTGCGCGAAGTCCTTCCTGATGGGACCAATCGGGTCGGCGGCGGTGATCAAGGTCATCACCAACATGCTCGCCTTCATCCACCTTGTCGCCGCCGGCGAAGCGCTGATGCTGGCCAAACAAGGCGGTCTCGACCTCGCCCAATCCTACCACGCCATCGTGGCCTCCTCAGGCAGCAGCTTCGTCCACGAGACCGAAAGCCAGCTCATTCTCAACGGCTCCTACGACATCGGCTTCACCATGGATCTGGCGCTGAAGGACCTTGGCTTCGCTCTCGCCATGGGCGAACAGTCAGGCGTGCCACTCGACCTCGCCACGCGCGTCAATACGATTTTCGAACAGGGCAAGGCTGCCTATGGCGGCAGCGCCTGGTCGACCCAGATCGTCAAGTTGCTGGAAGATGCCGTCGGCACCGACCTGCGTGCCCCTGGCTTTCCGGCCAAACTAGCGATCTGACTCCATGCAGAAAACCAAGCGATTTCAATATGTTGTATGGGCGGGCGAATCCATCTGAATCAACCCGTTAACGACTTGATTCAGTATCTGAGCGTCAGCGCGCCGGGCAAGATCTCGAAGGTCGCGGGTATGCGTCCGGGCGACTCGCCGTCTATATCGACCAGCGCACCGTTCTTCTCCACATCGCCGAGCGGCTCGACCACCACTTTCCTGCCGCGCAGGATGGTGATCGCTGGATGATTGCGGTGCCGGCCGCCATAGAGCAGGCGGATATCCCAGATCAGCTTCAGCTTGCCGGCGGCCCGCAAGATAACGATGTCGAACTGCCCGTCGGTCAAATCGGCATCTGGGGCGATCATCATGCCGCCGCCGAAGAATTTGCCATTGGCCACCGCCACTAGCGCCATGCGCGCCTCGACCGGGGCGCTGTCATCGACGGTGATCCTGACGTCCTGGAAGCGGTAGCGGATGAATTCGATCACGAGGTGTTCACCGAAATGATTCCGCGCCTGATCGACAAGGGCGTGTCGTTCGTTGAGATCGGCGGCAACGACGAGATCATGGTCACCATGCTCTCCACCGACTCGATCGCCATCCCCGAAGGCATGCGCATCCTGTTCAGCTATCCTCTGCCGGCAGATCCAGCAACGCGCCGCACCGGCATGATCGTCGCCGTACGCAAGCTGCATCTCGTGCTGCCGGCGCTGATCAAGTCGGGCGCTAGGCTCGAACATGTCTATGACTACTGAGACGATCCGGCCACGTTCCGCAAGGATCGGCTATCGCGAGCGCCCCGCCACGCTCATTCCACAATCGCGGCCAAATCCCGCCTTGTTCACGCGCGATGGAATGTTGCATGCACCTGAATGAGCTGCCGGGGAGCCATCTCGAAGGGACGAGACCGTGATCAAGACCGCCCTTGTCGCCATGACCATCGTCGGCTGCGACTGCGACGCCAAGCTTTGCGAATATATCGGCGAGACGCCGGCCAAGTGGTCGACCGTCGCCGAGTGCGAAGCGGCGATGAGAAGCCAGATGCTGCACGAGCGCAATTTCAACTATCCGCTCGTCTCCGGCATCTGCCGCACCAAGGGCTCGTCGTCCTCTTCGCAGCTGGCCGCGACCGCGTCGCGCCCTGAACTGAAGCCCGCCAGCCGCGTTGTCAGAACCGAAAGCCCGTTGCCGCCTGAACTGAGCCATCGGCCGAGCGTCTCGGTCGGTTCGCCGACGACGGCCATGGAAGCGGACGCCGCCCGGCCCGTCGCCTATGAACAAGTGGTCGATGGCGGAACCGGCGTGCTCTATCGCACGAAAAACGGTTATGCCTTGGTCAAGACCGATCTCGGCCGCGCCGCCTCGGCGACCGCCGACGCCGCGAAACGCTCTGTGAACTGGCTGGCCGGACTTGTGCCGAAGGGCCTGTAATCCCGCAAGCGTCTCGGTTTGACGACCGCAACATGCGGCATCCTATCGTCGCACCGGGTGTCCGTGATTAGGCAGGCACATAGGTCAACCTGATCACGTCATCGCCAATCAGGTCGCTGGCCACAAAGCGAAGCGGCGGCCGGGGGCCGGCGAAGAATGGCTTACCATGACCAAGCACGAACGGATGGAGGTAGAGTTGGTACGCATCGATAAGACCAAGGTCGGTCAGGCTTCGTGCCAGGTTTGGTCCAGAAACTGAAATCTCCCCAACGAGTTGGGCCTTAAGCCCACGTATCACTGCCTCGACGTCGTCCGCGACAAGGGTGGCGTTGGGGCCGACCGACTTCAGCGTGCGCGACACAACCCATTTCGGTTGGCTCCGCCACGCGGCCGCGAATTCACGCGCCTCCGCGCTCCACTCTGGACTGTCTTCGTCCCAATAGCGCATCACCTCGTACATGCCGCGACCGTACACGCTGCCGCTCAGGTTGCGCACTTGCTCTATCCAGTGACGAAAGATCGTGGGCCCTGACGGCATTTTCTGGTGGTCGACATAGCCGTCGAGGGACTGGTTCATTCTGAAAATGAGCTTCGCCATGCTGTAAGACCTCCAATTCAGGGTCTTCAGAATAACTGGGGCCGCCGTTACGCAAAAGAGTGGACCCCCAGCCGAAATCCAAACTGGGACACGACCCTGATCTCCTACAGCTTGACCTTCAGGCTCTGCCAGAACTTGTCGATCAGCGGCTTTTCGGTCGCCACGTCCTCGCCGGCAATGCGGGTGATGAACAACAGCCCCTGTTCGGCAACGCCGTAGCCGACGATCTCGAAATCGGCCGTGTCACTGCGTGTCTTCACGACGGCCTTTATACCAGTTAATTCCTTGCCGTCGGCAAGTTTGCGCGTCGTCGGCTCCTGCGTCAGCGTGGCGCCGGCCTGCACCGAGTCCTTGGTCATCTCCTGCAGCATCAGCTGGTTGAGCGACACCGGATTCATCTTGCCATACTCCTGGACGATGACGATGGTACCCAGCGCCGACGCCATCAGATACTGCGTGATATTCTCACCCAGGTCGGACTTGGTCACCGAGATGTCGCTCGGATGGACAAACGAGAAATCGCTGCCGGCAAAGGTGGCGAAGTCGTTGCGCTCGAGCGTCACCTTGCTCTTTCTGCCGCCGGGCAGCGTCATGCTTGTGCTCTCGCCGGGATCGATATCGACGGTCACGCCGTCGATGGTCAGCTTGAAAGCCTTGATATCCTCGGCCTGGACCGGTCCAGCGCACAGCGCAATGAGGGTGAGTGCCGCCGCCGATACCATCCGCATGGGTTGTTCTCCTGCTTTTTATGCCACCCCGCTCAGCGCCTTGATGGCACGGTAGAAGGTCGAGGAAAACAGTTCCGTCGGGTCATATTGCCGCTTTGTCGCCAGGAAGGCCGGCAGTTCGGGATAGGAGGCCAGCAACTCCTTGGACGTGTAATGCAGCTGGTAGGGCAGGAAGAACCGGCCGCCATGCTTGATCGTCACGTCGATCAGCGCCCGGGTCAGCGTCCGCATCCTGGCATTGCCGTCGGCATCGGTCGGCTGGTTGATGTAGAGCACCAGCGAATAGGCAGGCTCCGGCGCGTAGGTCAGCGCGACATCCTCCTTGTGGACGATGCGCACCGAGGCGTTGAGCACCGGCAGCGACTGATTGCGCAAGATCTCGCGGGCTTCCGTGATGAATGGATTATACGCGGCGCGTGGAATAAAATATTCGTGCAGAATGTCGGTCTCGTCAGTCAGGTCGTTGAACAGATAAGGCACCGAATCGTGCATCGGGTTGTTGCGGGTGACGAGGCAGGCCTCGCCTTCGGCCATGGCCGAGGTGCGCGCCACCGTGCAGCTTTCGAATTTCGGCTCCAGCGTCTTTTCGGTGAACCACTTCAGCTCCTGGAACAGGCTGCCCCATTTCGCCATGTTGATGATCACGCGCTTCAGCCCGACCGAACCCGGCTCGCCGATACCAGGCTGGTCCGCCGGCGGCTGGTCGGCCACCTTGTCATAGCGGTAGACGATCATGTCCTCGAGGAAATTGCCCGGCGCCGTCGACAGATGGCCGTAAAACAGACCGATCGTCCTGTTCGGCTCCAGCACCTCGGCGAAGAATTTCGGGAAATCGTCGGATTTGATGATTTCGCGAGAGGTCCGGTAGACGGCGTTGTCGACGATATCGAGAGTCGCCTCCAGCACAACGCCGAACAGGCCGTAGCCGCCGACGACGTGGCGGAACAAATCGATATTCTCGCTGGGCGAACAGGTCGTCACCGAACCGTCGGACAGCATCACACGCATCGAGCGGATCGAGCTTGCCACCGAACCCGCCTGATGGTCCATGCCGTGCGCATTGACCGACAGCGAGCCGCCAACCGAAAAGATGTCGGTCGACTGCATCGCCTTCACCGCGAAACGCGGATGCAAGAGGTTCTGGATGTCGTGCCAGCGCGCACCCGGCTGCAGCGTCATGGTCTCCGCCACGGCGTCGACGGTCACCTTGTTGAATTTTCTGAGGTCGAGTACCAGCGCATTGTCGTCGAAGGCATGCCCGCCCATCGAATGGCGGATGGCCGCCAGCGAGACCTTCAAGCCATTGGCGCGCGCGAAGGCCAGCGCCTTGGCGATGTGCTCTTCCTCACTGACTTCCACCACGCCATAGACCGGCGTCTGCGACAGGCCGCTGGCATCGTTGATGTCGCCGCCCTTTGCCGACCAGGGCAGCGATGCGTCAAAGGCCGGCGCATTCTCCAGCGACTTCAGCGGCAGCGCGATGCCGTCGATATCGGCGATGCGGCCTGCGTTCTTCGGTCCCAAAGGCCCGCGCGCCAGCCGTGCCACGGTGTTGCCGCCCCACAGCACCGCGCCGCCAACGACAGCCGCACCGAGTAGCAATCGCCGCGACAGCCGAAATTCTTTTTGTTGCCCAGCCATGGATATCCCCCGTTGGCCAAGGGATAGCGCGGCCTCCTGGCAAAAACCATAGCGGTCGGTCGGAAGAGCGTTCCGCCAGAAAATCGATATGAATTATGGTCGGCTCAATTACGCCAAAAACCGATTGAAACTCGCGCTTGGGTTGCAAATCCGGAATGAATGCACCATGGTGGCCGCGACTACGGTGAGGGGCCTTCCATGAAGCTTGCAATCCGGACCATGATGTCCCTGATGCTGGCGCTTGCTACGGGATCGGCCGGTGCACAAGGCGCGGACCCAGGCGACGACAAGACGATTATCTTTACCCCGGGCGATACCGACATGGCGGCGGCGATCGCCCAGGCACTCGCCAGCCTGGATGAATTCCTGGCGCTGTCCGAGGCTCCTCCCTCCGGAACAGACAGGTTCAAACTGAAGGTCAAGGTACGGGACGGGAATGTCACCGAACATTTCTGGGTCATACCGTTCCGCCGCACCGAGACCGGATTTGCCGGCATTTTGGCGAACCAGCCGGAGGAAGTACGCAACGTCGTCCTCGGCCAGAACATAGAATTCACCAGGGACGAAATTTCCGACTGGGGATACACAAGCGACGGGCATCAGGTCGGCAGCTTCACCGTCTGCGTGATGTTCAAGAAAATGTCGAAAGAAGGGGCAGACTACATGCGCGACAAATATGGCTTCGACTGCTGACAGCGAGGCCCGATTAACTGATCTCGTCCTTCGCGCCGATCTTTCGCACCAGCGCCGCCGTCGCCAGCATCGCGCCCATGTCTGATATCATCGGCGCGACATGCGTGGTGTAGTCGAGCGGCACCGAAATAACCGGCAGCTCGAAGAAGTTCTTCGTCAGCGGTAACAGCAGGAAGCCGTCGCTGCCGTTGAGCGCGACGCGGGCCGGGTCGTCCGGCCAGGTTTCGCCAAGCCATTTCAGGGCCTGCGCCAGGCGACCTGTCACCAGCGGCCGCGCCGGCTCGGCGTTGTCGGTGCGGAATTCATAGGCAGCGTCGAGTTCGGGCACACCGGACGACAAATCCTGCATCTTGCCGGCGAACATGCCGCGGAAGAAGCCGACGACCGCATTGGTCCGGCGCGTCGCCACCAATACCCCCGGGAACGGCTCGATCGCTTCGAAAGCGACAATGACACCCTTGAAGACTGTCGATGAATCCTTGCCCGACCCTACTCGCAGTTCTGCTTCGTAAAGCTCGAACGGAAACTCTTCGTAACGGCCCGAAACGACATCGTCGAACGACTGCTTGTTGAAGGCGCCGACCGCCTCGCGCGGCAGCCGGTCGAAAGAGTTCGGCGTCACGCCGTGCTGGTAGCGCATATCCGCGATGAAGCCGAAGATGATTGGCAGCAGCGTCTCGCGGAAAGATTGCTGCAGCCGCGTCGCCGGTTTCATGGCCTGGAAGTAGAGCACGCTCGAAGCCACCAGGCCGGTGCCATAGAGAAACACATGCGGCGTCGAGAACCATTGCTCGTTGGGGTCGGCGACCTTGTTGAACAGCCAGGAGACCAGCATCACGAACACCAGCACCAGCCCGACGAACACCGGCGCCCGCCAGCGCACCTGGCGGACCGCCGAGGCCCTCGCTGCCTCATAGGCCTCGATATCCTTCCGGATGCCGGCAATCACCGCCTCGTTCGGCATGAAATCCGCTGTTTCCACCGCCGCCCCCGCAAGCCTGCCTCTGCCGTCGCATGATAGTCGGTTTTGCAGGAGCCGCCAGACGGTTAAGCGGCGACGCCCTCTTCGCTTGAAGAGGCGGGAAAGATCGCTCTCAGCCGACCCTGGGCCTTGCCGCGCATTTGCCCCACCAGTGCCTCCACCGGTACCAGCCGCTCATGGTCGCCGGCGCGCAGGCGCATGAAGGGATGCAGCCGGTAAGACGCAACGGCACCGCGCGAGCCACCATCGGCACTGACATCGACGACAAGGATGCCACCGATGCGACCGGGCCATGGCTGGCGGGCAAGGGCTGTGCCTAGGAAATCGCCAAGCCCATAGGCAACGATCGTCCCGTCGATCCGCTCAACCGGCTGCACGACATGGGCGTGATGGCCGGCGATCAGCCCGACGCCTTGCCCGACCAGCCGCCTGGCCAACGCTCGTGTTTCAGCGCGCGGAAAATGCCTGAACTCCCAGTCCCAATGCGGCACGGCGCAAAGAAGATCGACACCGTCACGCCGCCGGCGGACCTCGTCACTGTCCATCGATACGCGCCCGGCGAACAGATTTTCATCGGCGTTGCGCCACAGCGTGAAGGCGGCGAAGCCGATATCAAGCGGTCCGACCTGGACAGGCACCACCGGGCCATTGGCGGCAAGGCCGACCGTGCGGATCCCAAGTCGCTGCAACGCCCCGACCGTCTCGTCGAAACCGGCGACGCCCTGGTCGAACACATGATTGTTGGCCAGCGACAGCACGAGCTTTTCGCGCGCAATACCAGCCGCCGCCAGCGCTGCGGCCAGGAACCGCTCGCTCATCGCATGATGGGTACCAAGCCTCGTCCCCAGCACCGCGCTTAGTCTGTCCACAACAGGGCTTTCGCAATTGCCGATCACCAGATCGGCCGCGCCGAGCAGCGCCTTGATCTCCGGATCGCAGTCCGGCGCGCTGCGGTTGGCCACCGCCGAGATGTCGCCGACGAAGACCAGCCGCACCGCCCGCTTTGGTGGCGGATCCATCAGCGTTCCCGCCATCGGCGCAAAGTCTTGCGCGTCGCCGGCCAGCGACGGCTTCAGAAAACGCGGTAGCCAGGACAGCTTGTAGGAAAACGGATAATTCGACACGCGGCGCCCAATTGTTTGCCTTGTGTAGACCGTCCTCGGGACGGGTTGAAGCGCGACGCTCCAAATGGTGTATATTTGCTCTGCGCGACAAAATATTGGGGGGGAAAGATGACACGACTGGCTAGCCTGCTGACATCCGCTTTCATGCTGATTCTGCCGCTGTCTTCCGCATCGGCGGCAATGCCCGAAGCGGCATCCGCTCTGTTCGAGGCGAAAACGGTGGCCGGGCGCGACAGCGCGCTGTCGACGCTGGAGGCCGCCGCGCCAAAAGACCCGGCATCAGCCTATGCCGCCGGCGCCGGCGAGTTCTTCACCGCGCTGGAAATCCTGGCCAGCGGCCTCCATCGCCATGGCTTCGAGAGCCCGCAATCCTTCATGCTGCCGCTGATGCGGCTGCCGGTACCCGACAATCCCAACCCCGAGCCGCTGACCTATGAACAATTCCGTGCCATCCTGGTCGCCTTCCGCGACCGGTTGGAGAAATCCGCCGCAACGTTTGCGGCGGTGCCGGCGAACGCCGATATCGGCATCGTAATCGACCTCACCCACACCGGCATCGACCTCAACGAGGACGGCACGATCGCACCTGATGAAAGCATGGCGGCGATCATTACCTCACTGTCACACGGCGGCATCTCGTCGGACGCCGCCGCCCCCACCCTCACATTCCGCTTCGACCGCGCCGACGGTTTCTGGCTGCAGGGCTATGCGGAGTTCCTGATGGCGCAGACCGATTTCTGGCTGGCGCATGATTTCAGGAGCACTTTTGACGGCTCGTTCCACATGCTGTTCCCGCGCGCCAAGCTGCCGTTGCAGGACATTCTCGTACCGCCGGCCGGTGATATGGGCAGCAGCATCTTCTCCTCGGAGTGGCGCATCGCTGATTTCATCTCGCTGGTGCATCTCGTCAACTGGCCGGTGATCGAGCCGGAGCGCCGGCAAGCGGCGCGCCGCCATCTGCTGGAAATGATCCGGCTGTCACGCGAGGACTGGAAGGCGATCCGCGCCGAGACCGACAATGACCGTGAATGGCTGCCGGGTCCGCAGCAGAAAGGCGAGAACCCGCTCACAGGCCTCGACGTCGGCGAGGAGCAGGTCCAGGCCTGGCTCGCCACCTTGACCATGGCCGAGGACCTCCTGGAAGGCCGCGTGCTGCTGCCGCATTTCCGCATTGTCGATAAGGGCATCAACATGAAGCGGTTCTTCGACGAGCCCAAAAACTTCGACCTGGTCCTGTCGATCACCGGCCCGGCAATCGCGCCCTATCTCGAAAGCGGCAGGATCCTGACCAGCGACGATTTCGACCAGATCCAGCGCCAATTCGGCGGCGGTGGTTTTCTGACCTTTGCCCTGTGGTTCAATTGAGGTGCCACTGAAGGCGGCCGTCCAGGCGAAGAAATTGTGACAGGCAGGCAACAGTTCTACCTGAGACAGGCGCCCATTTGGGCAATTTTCACCGGCAGCCGCTTCGTTCCATTTATCGCTGACCGCGCCGCGAAAAAATTTAGAAACGGCTGTTTTGCTTGACTCGGCGATCAAAAGCAGGCAGCAAAACTGCGTCGGAAGGGCGACAACACCACTTTCCTGGCCGTGGACGAAGCCTTATTTGGCCTAAATCCACATTTCGTCGTTGGTTTTGAGAGGGATTGATTAACCAACTTTGTCCATATTTTGAAGCAATCGGCAACCAATGACAGACGCGGCAAACGCGTCGGGGACCACCTGGGATCACTCACAGAATGGTCGTCGCGGCTATTACAGCCGCGGACGTGGGAGCCGCTTGGAGCAAGATTGGTTGCATGGCGTTGTTGAGTAAAAAAATTGTCGGGGACGAGCGTTGGGACGGCGAGAACGCCTGTGACGCGCCACGTGCCTCTTCCTTCACCCCTGAACGGATCGTCCGCTGGGTCGCGGTGCCCGGCGCCAGTGCTGCCGTTGGCCTGTGGTTGATAGGCACCATGGCTGGCCTCAGTTCCGTCGGCGCCTCGCTTTCGGCGACATCGGGTGGCCTCCCGCAGACCCTGTCGATGCCGGGATCGCTCGCCCTGGCCGATCCGTTCAAGCAGCATTTTCTGAGAGCACCCTTCGTGCTTGCCAATGCCAATGGCGGCACGCAAGCCCTTCACGACCATGCCGTGCAGTGCGGTGCCAGCTGCTTCAAGCTTGCCCGGTTGAGCCCGCGGGCGGAGAAATCCGCGCGCCTCGTGGCGCAGGCAAAGCCCGTTCCCACTGCCGCAAAGTCGAAGTCGCAGGAGCGTTTCGAGCGCATCGAAGCATCGCTTTCGCCGATGAAGCTCGCCGCTGCCTTTGCCGGCGCTGGAAAGCCCGTGGTCGTGGCCAACGCGCCGGTGCACCCTGTTATTTCCACCGTCGCGCCGCAAATTGCCGAAGCGTCGCTGGTGCCATCCGTCAAGGTTATGGCCAGCCTCTCGGAAGACATGCCCGCTCCAGCGGCCGAACGCTTCGCGCGGCTGGATAACGGCTCGGACGTCGTGCAGACCGCGCCGCAACCGATGGGCTTTGCCCAGTCGGACACGCAGACGCCAGACAATTCGCAGTTGGCGCTGGCCCTCGTGCAGTCGCTGCCAGTCGACGACGAGGCGTTCGCCTCGCCGCTGCCGATCGAGGAATCCCCGGCCGACGTCGCGGTTTCGCCTGTCGAAACCCAGCAGGACCAACCAGGCGACGCCGCCTCGCTGCCGGACGCGCTCACCGACGACGTGCCGTTGCCGACCCGTCGCCCGCAGTTCGACGCCCCGCAGCCCAAGGACACCCCGCAGCCCAAGATTGTACAGCAGTCCAAACCTGTTCAGCAGACGAAGCCTGATCAGCAACCGAAGCCGGCTCGCGAAACCGTCCAGCAAGCCCAGACTGCCCGACCGGCCAAACCGGACCGGCAAGGACGGCCGGCCGATGGCAGCGGTGTGCTGGCCTATGCCAAGCCGGACACGCCGTCGGGTGGCCTCGGCAAGGCTTTCAGGAACCTGTTCAACTCGCCGGGGTCCAGGAGCGGAGCCGGCAATGGCGTCGCCGTCTACGACATCAGCGCCGGGACCGTCTATATGCCTGACGGTTCGAGGCTCGAGGCGCATTCGGGCATCGGCGCCATGACGGACCAGCCGCGCTATGCCGACCAGAAGAACCGCGGACCGACACCGCCCAATACCTACAATCTGTCGCTGCGCGAGACGCGCTTTCATGGTGTGGAGGCCTTGCGCCTGACACCGGCCGATGGCCGCAACAAATACAATCGCGACGGCTTTCTGGCCCATACCTACCTGCTTCGGGGCCGCTACGGCCAGTCGAGCGGTTGCGTCGCCTTCAAGGACTATGCGCGCTTCCTCGCCGCCTACAAGAAGGGCAAGATCAACCGCCTCGTCGTGGTGCCGCGCCTGAACGGATCGCCGACCCGCGTTGCGGCGGATAACGCGCGCGGCGCCTGATCCTTCCGGACAGGCACGCGGCCGCCGTTTCCTCCTGACAGCCTACTGTCAGGAGCCGCATCTGGCGAAGCGCTTCATCTCATCCCACTCTTTCCATTTTGGCCAGGAAATCCCATATTCGGGTCATGGCCAAATCTCCCGATAAGAAAACGCCGCCGACGGCGAATGACGACCGCGCTTCGCCGAAGCGGCGCAGTCCGCTGACCGATTTCCTCGACGCCTCGGAGCCCTTGCACAGAGGCGGTTTCGCCGAGATGCCGCAGCCGGAGCTCTCGGGCACGCCGCTGACCAGTTCAATTGCGGATTGGGCCGAGCAGATCGAGGAGGAAGCCGAAAAGGAAGGACGTCGCCAGATCTCCCCCCTCGAGGGGGAGATGTCGCCGAAGACGACAGAGGGGGTCGTCACAGAAGGCACCGCCGGGACGTCGAACCCGGTCGAACCGACCCCACCCGGCGGCTCCGCCGCCACCCTCCCCTCGAGGGGGAGGGAAAGCGCCAAGTCGAAGAAGATACCCGAGCGCTCGAGCTCGCCGGGGCGCAGCGCGCGCGGCACCTCGATGGGTGGCGCGGCATCAGCCAGGGAGCGCACGGCAGCCGGCCTCAATCCGGTCGCCGGTCTCGACATTTCGTTGGAAGACGCCGAGACGATGGCCTCGGGCAGCGTCACCGCCACCGTCGCCGCGCTGTCGGCGCTGATCGAGTCCGGCAATCCGCTGCACAAGGACGGCGTGCTGTGGACGCCGCACCGCCCTGCCCGCCCGGAAAAGTCCGAAGGCGGCATCGCCATCAAGATGGTGTCGGATTTCGAGCCGGCCGGCGACCAGCCGACGGCGATCAAGGATCTGGTCGAAGGCGTCGCCAACAACGACCGCACCCAGGTGCTGCTCGGCGTCACCGGCTCCGGAAAAACGTTCACAATGGCCAAGGTGATCGAGGAGACGCAGCGCCCCGCCCTGATCCTGGCGCCGAACAAGACGCTGGCAGCCCAGCTTTATTCCGAGTTCAAGAAATTCTTCCCCGAAAACGCCGTCGAGTATTTCGTCTCCTATTACGACTATTACCAGCCGGAAGCCTACGTCCCGCGCACCGACACTTTCATCGAGAAGGAATCCTCGATCAACGAGCAGATTGACCGCATGCGCCATTCGGCGACGCGCTCGCTGCTCGAGCGCGACGACGTCATCATCGTCGCCTCGGTGTCCTGCATCTACGGTATCGGCTCGGTCGAAACCTACACGGCGATGACCTTTCAGATGCAGATCGGCGACCGGCTCGACCAGCGCGCTCTGCTCGCCGATCTCGTTGCCCAGCAGTACAAGCGACAGGATGTCAATTTCGTTCGCGGCTCGTTCCGCGTGCGCGGTGACACGATCGAGATCTTCCCGGCCCACTTGGAAGATCGTGCATGGCGCATTTCGATGTTCGGCGACGAGATCGAGCAGATCACCGAGTTCGACCCGCTGACCGGCCAGAAGACCGGCGAGCTGAAGAGCGTCAAGATCTACGCCAATTCGCACTATGTGACGCCACGCCCGACGCTGAACCAGGCGATCAAGTCGATCAAGGAAGAGCTCAAGCACAGGCTGGGGGAACTGGAGCGCGCCGGCCGCCTGCTGGAGGCGCAGCGGCTGGAACAGCGCTGCCGCTTCGACCTGGAGATGCTGGAGGCCACCGGCTCCTGCGCCGGCATCGAGAACTATTCGCGCTATCTCACCGGCCGCCAGCCGGGCGATCCGCCGCCGACGCTGTTCGAGTACATTCCCGACAATGCGCTGGTCTTCATCGACGAAAGCCACGTCACCGTGCCGCAGATCGGCGGCATGTATCGCGGCGACTTCCGACGCAAGGCGACGCTGGCCGAGTACGGTTTCCGCCTGCCGTCCTGCATGGACAACCGGCCCTTGCGCTTCGAGGAATGGGACGCCATGCGCCCGCTCTCCGTCGCCGTTTCGGCAACCCCGGGCGCTTGGGAGATGGAACAGGCCGGCGGTGTCTTCGCCGAACAGGTCATCCGCCCGACCGGGCTGATCGACCCGCCGGTCGAGGTGCGCCCGGCCAAGAGCCAAGTCGACGATGTCGTCGGCGAAATCCGTGACACCACCAAGGCTGGCTATCGCACGCTGGTGACGGTGCTGACCAAACGCATGGCCGAGGACCTGACCGAGTATCTGCACGAACAAGGCATCCGCGTCCGCTACATGCACTCCGACATCGACACGCTGGAACGCATCGAGATCCTGCGCGATTTGCGCCTCGGCGCCTTCGACGTGCTGGTCGGCATCAACCTTTTGCGCGAAGGCCTCGACATTCCCGAATGCGGCTTCGTCGCCATTCTCGATGCCGACAAGGAAGGTTTCCTGCGTTCCGAGACCTCGCTCATTCAGACCATCGGCCGCGCCGCCCGCAACGTCGACGGCAAGGTCATCCTCTATGCCGACCAGGTCACCGGCTCAATGGAACGGGCGATGGCCGAGACCAACCGCCGCCGCGAGAAGCAGATGGAGTGGAACGCCGCCAACGGCATCACTCCGGAATCGGTCAAGTCGCGCATCTCGGACATTCTGGACTCGGTCTATGAGAAGGATCACGTCCGCGCCGACATCTCGCAGTTCACCGACAGCGCTGGCGCCATGATGGGCAACAATCTGAAGGCCCATCTCGACGCGATGGAGAAGCAGATGCGCGACGCCGCAGCCAATCTCGACTTCGAGAAGGCGGCCCGCATCCGCGACGAGATCAAGCGGCTGCGTGAGATGGAACTGTCCATCTCCGATGACCCGCTGGCCAAATACGCCGACATGGAAAGCCCGGTCTCTGGCCGCGAAAAGGGCAAGCACAACAAGGGCGTAGCCAAGCATCGCACGGCCGAGGAACAGGAGCGTTTTCGCAGGCTCGACGAAGTGCGTGCCGCCGAAGAGGCGGCCAAGGCTGCCCGCCCCAACCTCTTCCGCAAGCCGGCGCTTGACGAGATGGGCGCCGATGGCGCCGTGCCGGCGAAGAAGCCGCTATTCGCCAAACCTTCGATTGACGACATGGGTCCAGGCACGGACATGCCGACCCCGGCCGGTGCGGTATCGCGCTCGCTATTCAAGAAACAGTCGGCCGAAGAGGCACATGGCAGCGATTTCGGCATTCCCGGCGAGCCGGTCAAACCGCTGTTCAAGAAGAACTCACTCGATGAGATGACCGTGCGGCGAACCGAGACGCCGATCGAGGGTGACAAGCCGGTCAAGCGTGAGCGCGCCGGCATCGGCTCGTATGAAGATCCTGGCGACGCCCGCCGGGAAAAGCGCCGGCCGGGGAAGACAGGCAGACCGGGACGGTAGGGCCTGGAGTCACACTGTCGACTGGCTGGGCCACGCCCCCAGCCTTGTCAGTTGCCAGTCGAAGCGATACGGGCCACGGCAGCTTCTCCGCTCCCAACCGCAAGAAACTCCCACGGCCGCCCGCAGAATGAAACCCAAGGACATCGCCGCCTATATCTTCCTGGCCATCACCTGGGGCTTGTCGTTCCTTATTCTGCTCAAGGTGGTGCACGCCTTCGGCTGGGTCGGCGCGGTCACCTTGCGCTCGCTGATCGCCGGCATCACGCTCCTGCTGCTTGCCGCCGCGACCCGGCGCCGGCTCGATTTCAGCGCCGGCTGGCGGCGCTTCGCCGTTGTCGGCGCGACGACGGTTGCCGCGCAGCTTATCGGCCTATCCTATGCCACCCCGCGCATCGGCACGGCGGTGGCGGCCATTCTTGTTGCCGCGATCCCACTGTTCTCGATGATCCTCGGCCAGCTGTGGGGGCTTGAGCGCATCACCATTCGCGGGCTGGCCGGACTGCTGCTCGGCGCCTTCGGCATCATCGTCCTGGTCGGTTTTCCCGCGGTGCCGATCACAGCATCCTTCGCTTTCGGCTGCGCCGCCTCGCTGTTCAGTTCCTTCTCGGCCGCTTTCGGCAGCAATTATGCAAACCGACATCTGCGCTCGGCCGGCTCGTGGGAACTCACCAGTGCCGCCTTCCTGTTAGGCGGCCTGATGACGCTGCCACTGCTTCTCGCCGTACCGGTGCCGGCGATGCCGCGCGCCATCGACTTCCTCTATCTCGCCGTCCTCGCCTGCATGATGAGCGCGTTGACCTACATCGTCTATTTTCGGCTGGTTGCCAGTATCGGCGCGACCAGGACGATCAGCGTCGAATTCGCCGTGACCGTGATCGCGGTGCTGGTCGGCACCAGCATGCTTGGGGAGTCGCTGACCGTAATCCAGGGCTTCGGCGCTGTCGCGATCATCGGCGGCTGCATACTGGTGCTCGATCCGTTCCCGCGCCGGGTGAAAGCGGTAGCCTTGCCATCCGCCACGCCCTTGGTGTAGTCAGTCCGCACACTCGAACGTCTTGAAAGGAGGGCTGCGTGTTCGATTTTTCTCGTCACCATCGTCAGCGTGGCCCGATTTCTGCCCTGCGAGCTTGCTTGCAGGGCTGACCAGGGACGGTCCGGGTTTTCCCGCTTCGATTTTTTGGTCTGCCCTTCGTGGTGCCGCAACGCCGAACCTGATGGCCGGTGGGCGCACCGTCAAAGTGCATTGAGCCGCTAGAGCATGATCCCGAAAAGTGGGAACCGGTTTTCGGAAAAGATCATGCTCCGACAAAGAGGCGGCCAAGACCAGAGAAATCAAAATGGCCCTGATCAGCCTCAAATCCCTCGGCGTCACCATGAGTGCGCCGCTGTTCTCCAAGCTCGACCTCACCATCGGCGGCGGCGACCGGCTCGGCATCGTCGCAGCCAACGGCCGCGGCAAGTCGACCTTGCTCAAATGTCTGACCGGCGCGATGGAGCCGACCTCGGGCGACATCACCCGCACGCGCGGCCTGCGCGTCGGCCATGTCGAACAGTCCGTCGCTCCAGCCCTTCTCAGCCATACCTTCCATCAGGTGGTGGCCGACGCCCTGCAGCCGGAGCAGGCCGACAGCGAGGTGTGGCGTGTCGACGTGGTGCTCGATTCGCTAGACGTGCCGGAGCCGATGCGCGAACGGCCAATGCAGGCACTGAGCGGCGGCTGGCAGCGGCTGGCACTGATCGCCCGCGTCTGGGTCACCGATCCGGATGTGCTGCTGCTGGACGAGCCGACCAACCATCTCGACCTTGCCCGCATCAGCCAACTTGAGACCTGGCTGAACACGCTGCCGCGCGAGGTGCCCGTCGTCATCGCCAGCCACGACCGCGCCTTTCTCGACGCCACCACCAACCGGACGCTGTTCCTGCGCCCTGAACGGTCGCCGGTGTTTGCCTTGCCCTATTCACGCGCCAGGCAGGCGCTCGACGACGTCGACGCTCGACGGAGCGCAAGTTCCAGCGCGACATGAAGGTGGCGCAGCAATTGCGCCGGCAGGCGGCCAAGCTCAACAACATCGGCATCAATTCAGGTAGCGACCTGCTGACGGTCAAGACCAAGCAGCTCAACCAGCGCGCGGAAAGACTCGAAGAAGCGGCGAACCCGGCACATCGCGAAAAGTCGGCCGGTGCCATAAAACTCGCCAATCGCGGCACGCACGCCAAAGTGCTGATCACGCTTGACGACGTGGCTGTCGAAACGCCCGACGGCACGCTGCTGTTCAGGACTGGCAAGCGCCACATCTGCCAGGGCGACCGCATCGTCCTGCTCGGCCGCAATGGCGTCGGCAAGTCGCGCTTCGTCACCCTGATCCGCAACGCCATTGTCGAACCGGACACGGTGCGGAATGTGAAGGTGACGCCGTCGACGGTGCTCGGCTACAGCGATCAGGCGCTGTCCGGCATCAGCGGCGACGACACGCCGCTGGGGCTGGTCTCGCGCCGCTACGATGTCGGCGAGCAGCGCGCCCGCTCGTTGCTGGCCGGCGCCGGCGTGGTCATCGAGATGCAGGAGAAAAAGATCGGCGTGCTGTCCGGCGGCCAGAAGGCGCGGCTGATGATGCTGGCGCTCAGGCTCGCCAACCCCAACTTCTATCTGCTTGACGAGCCAACCAACCATCTCGACATCGACGGCCAGGAAGCGCTGGAAGCGGAGCTGCTGGCGCATCAGGCAAGCTGCCTGCTCGCCTCGCACGATCGCTCCTTCATCCGCGCCATCGGCAACCGCTTCTGGCTGATCGAGAAGCGGCGGCTGATAGAAGTCGAGGACCCGGAGGATTTCTTCCGCTCGGTGGCTGAGGCGGAAGGGTAACGATTTTGGCGGCGTGACGGTATCCATGCCTGTGAAATTTCGGCCGATCGACATCAGTTCAAAATTTCGTATCACGATATGAGACGTTTTCTTGACTTACGAAGCGTATCATGTGAAGGTACGCTGCTCGGATACGGCAGATGATACGCTCGTTCAAGGACAAGACCAGCGAGGCCGTTTCGAACGGCAAGGCTCCGAAGGGGTTCCCGTCGGACCTTGTCCGGTCAGCCAGCGAAAGCTGTTCATGATCGACAATGCCGCCGAACTATCGGACCTGAAGACGCCTCCCGGCAACCGGCTTGAGCCGCTGAAAGGCAACCGTGCCGGTCAGCATTCGATCCGCATCAACGATCAGTTTCGCATTTGCTTTCGCTGGGTGGATGGACAAGCCGAGGATGTCGAAATAACCGACTACCATTGAGGTTTTCAAATGCTGAACATCAACCCACCTATTCATCCGGGAGAAATCCTCCGCGAGGAATATCTCATGCCGCTTGGCCTGAAACCTTACACGCTGGCCAAGAAGCTGCATGTGCCGCGCACACGCATCGAGCGCCTCGCCAGCGAGACAACACCGGTGACGCCCGACACAGCGCTACGCCTTGCGAAATTCTTCGGAACCACGCCGCAGTTCTGGATGAACATGCAGGCGAGCTACGACCTGGCTATCGAGGGAGAGGCCAAGAAGGCCGATCTAGAAACGATCGAACGTTTGGAAACGGCTGCCTGAAGTAAACCGCGTTGGCAACACCTGCCTTGAGCCGACTACGGAGGCAGCTAAAAAAATCGACCGTCTGTCGGATGACCACCACGCGCCACGTCCTTGGAATGCCGACACGATGATGCCGGCTTCAACCGAGGACAAAGCATCATGTTCACCCTGTCATCCATAAGTCACGCCGCCACCCGCTACGCGCAGGCTCGCGCCCGCTATCGCAGCGAACGCGTCCTCCTTTCATTGCCGATCGAATTGCGCAAGGACATCGGCTGGCCGGAAATCGTGATCGACGCCCAAAATGCTCCTCATATCCGCAGAGAATCCTGACCGAAGCGACCGTCTAAAGCGGTGTCGCCTGCATCGACATGCGCATTCGAAAGCTTGGCCTATCCAGGGCCGGTCCGCCGAAAAAATTTGGCGGCCATGTAGCATTGCCGCCGCCTCATCCGTCCTATGGCTCGCAAGGCCAAACGCAAAAGGAGCAAGACATGACTGATCAGACCCCCGTTCAGCCCGCCGCTAAAGTGCTCGGCGGATTGACCCCTTATCTGCAACTTGACGGCGCCTTCAAGGCCGCTGAATTCTATAAGAAGGCCTTTGGCGCCGAGCAGGTGTTTGCTTATCCGCCGGACGAAAAAGGCCGCACGATGCACATCCATCTATACGTCAACGGTTCGACGTTGATGCTGGGCGATGCCTATCCTGAACACGGCCATCCGCACAAGGATGCGCAGGGCTACACGCTGCAGCTGCACCTCCAGGACGACACCATTGAAACCTGGTGGCAACGCGCGATCGATGCAGGCTGCGAGGAAGTGGTGCCGCTGCAGGTCATGTTCTGGGGCGACCGTTGGGGTCAGGTTAGGGACCCGTTCGGCGTGGCCTGGGCGATGAACGCACCGGTCAAGTAAGATTTAGCGAGCAGCAACGCCCTACCCCACGGGGTGATGCGCTCATCTGCGCCGGGCTGCCGGCCCGGCGCCCGATTCCAGCAACAGGAGACCAACAATGTCCTATGTCGATGGCTTCGTGCTTGCCGTGCCAAAGGCAAGACTCGACGACTACAAGAAGCTGGCCAACACCGCCGGCGTTGTCTGGAAGGAGCATGGCGCGCTCGCCTATGTCGAATGCGTCGGCGACGACGTGCCCTACGGCGAGGTCACGTCCTTCCCGCGTGCCGTGCAGGCGAAGGACGACGAGATCGTCGTCTTCTCCTGGGTCGTCTATGGATCGCGTAGGAGCCGCGACGAAATCATGGCCAAGGTGATGGCCGATCCGCGCATGAAGCCGGACTGGTCGACCATGCCGTTCGACGGCAATCGTATGATCTTCGGCGGCTTCGAAACGTTCATGGAGCTTTAAGTAAGTAGCTGGCGCCTGTCTGACTGATCGTAGGTGTTGGAGACTGGCCCGAGTGCCCATCGCTTCGTTATCCTATGGCGGAGCAAGGAGCGAGGCGACGCGGCGCAGACCATAGGATCCATGCGGTGACGTTAAAACGTTGAAAACGGTGAACAATTCTGCCCCGTTTGCATCCTTCGATCGAGGTCACGGAATGGATCCTCGGGTCTCTGCGACGCCGCTTCGCGGCTGCTCCGCCCGTGGGGCTTCGGATAAACTGTAGCCAGGCCGCTAATCCAGTTTATCCAGCAGCGGCTTCAGCCTGTCGCCATAGCGTTTCCACAGATCGACCGAGCCCTGGTACATCGGCTGGCGCACCTGTGCGGCGGAAGCCGTGCGCACCGGCCGGTCGGTCTTGTGGAAGGATAGCGCCGCATCGTCCCAAGGCAGGCCGAGATGGGCGATCAGCGCCCGCGTCTGGCCTTCCTGGTCGGCGACGAAATCCTCGTAGCGCACATCATGCACGACGCCTGGCAGCACCGTGTGCCAATGCGCCATGATGTCGGTGTACAGATTGTGGAAATCGGCCAGTTCGCCGAGATCGTAGCCATAGCGGTGACTGTCGCTGCGGAAATGCACCTTGTAGATCGACAGGCAGGTGGCCGCCGCATCGCGCGCGCAATGGACGATTTTGGCCTTCGGCAGCATCAGATGCAGGAACCCGATCAGCAGGAAATTGCCCGGCATCTTGTCGGTGACATGCTTGAAGCCGGGATAGCGGGCGTGCAGCATGTCGAGATAGGCCTCGCCGGCCTCGGCGAAAGCCTTGTCGGGCATGTCGGCAATCCCTGCCGGGAAGCCGCCCTTCATGGTCAGGGGAAACTGCTTGCCGACCGCCGTCTTCAGGATGCTGAGCTCGCCGGCACCGTGGACATGGGGATGGCTGGCGATGATCTGCTCGACCAGCGTCGTGCCCGAGCGCGGCATGCCGACGACGAAGATCGGCGTGTCGTCCTCGATCGTGCTCGGCTTGTGCTTCTCGAAGAAGCCGGCGGTGAAGGTTGCCTTCATCGCCTCGAATTCGGCTCGCGTCTTGGCCGCATCGTAGTCGATGCCCTTGCGGCGGATCGCATTGCCTTCGGCGAAATAGTCGAAGGCTCGGCCATAATCCTTCAGATCGTCATTGGCCTTGCCGAGACCGAAGGACAACTGCATGCGCGCCAGGCTGTCCTGCGGCGCCTTGGCATGCTGAGCTTCCATACTGGTCAATTCGCTATCACGTTCTTTCTGGCGCTTGACCTGCGTCAACATCAGCCAGGCTCTCGCCATGCCGGGGTCGACCGCCAGCGCCTGCCGGAACAGCTCGGCTGCTTCATCGAGCTTGCCCTTTTCCATCAGCCCGACGCCGAGCCCATGCAGCAGGTCGCCATCCTTGGGCCGGATCGCCAGCGCTTCGCGGAAGACGGCAAGCGCCTCGTCCAGGCGTCCCGCTTCCTGCAGCGTTTCGGCAAGACCGATGCGCGCGCGGACATGGAAGGGGTTGCGCCCGACCGTGCCGCGATAGATCTCTTCGGCGCCCTCGAACTGGCCGAGCTGCTTCAGTGATGAACCGAGATTGTCGCGCGCCGCCAGTTGATCGGGCCGCAGCGCCACCGCCTTGCGGAAGCAGTCGACGGCAGCGGCGACCCGGCCGAGGTCGCGCAGCACCGTGCCTAGATTGTTTTGAAAATCCGGATTGCCGGGCTGCAAGCGCACCGACTGTTCGATCAGGTCCAGCCCTTCGGCGCTGCGCCCGGTCTGGTGCAGCAGCAGCCCCAGGAAATGCGCCGCGGCGGCGTGATTGGCCTTCTGCGCCAGCACCTGCCGGTAGATCGCTTCGGCCTCTTGCCGACGCCCGGCCTGATGCAGCTGCAGCGCCTGCTGGACACGCTGGTCGAGCCCCAACGGCGGCTGTCCTCCAGCGCCAGATCTGGCTCCCGCGCCCGCCGCTCGTCTCTGATCTCTGTTGATGGGAACCTGCCGTGTTTTGTACGCCTGTGGCGATCTAGGCCATCGGCGCGGCAGGTTCAAGGCTTCGCTTGGTGTCTCGCTCGTTGCAACGGCGTGGAAGGGATCAAATTAGCCGGTTGGTCTCGGCGACCTGCCTGGCACGCCGAACTGTTCCATCGGTGTCGGCGATCCTTCGCCTCGCAGCCTCGTCGCTCCTGATGGTCAGTCGTGCCGACTTGACGATCATCGGCTTGCCGGCCGGGTCAGCGGCGATGGTGTGCATGACGGCTGGCTTGATGATCGGGTTGATCGCTACGGTCATGCCTCTCGGGGTTCTGACGGAAATCATGGTTTTCATCCTTCCAGAAATAAATAAAATGCAAGTTCCTGGACAATCGGCCCAGCGTGACTTTAAGCAATTTTTGAAAGTCGCCGACCCATATCAGACTTTTTCAAATAGTTACAGCGATCTATTTTTTTGCCATCGTCAGTGTTTTTCATAAATCTTCTTGAATAACGGGCCCTATCGGCCTATGTTACGATATCGCTTTGGGCCAGAATTGGCATCTCGCGGCGTCGGAGGTTCTCGACCCGCCATTCTTATTCCAATCATCGATATCGGGCGCGCGGTCCGTTTTGCTCCGCGGCCATGTCTCATTCTTTCGAAAGATCCATATGAACACCGGAACCGTAAAGTTCTACAATGGCCAGAAGGGCTTTGGCTTCATTCAGCCGACCGAAGGCGGGAAGGACGTTTTCGTCCATGTCAGCGCGCTGGAGCGCGCCGGCTTCCCCGGCCTCGCCGAAGGCCAGAAGCTGCGGTTCGAGTTGGAGCGCGACACCAAGGGCCGCGAGTCGGCCGCCAATTTGCAATTGATCTGATCCGGCCGAATTCGATGAACGCTGACCACGGATGTACTGGCAGCTCTCGAAAGCGGCTTATTTCCAGCGACTGCCGGAAATAGGAAAGCGGGGTTCGTCCCCGCTTTTTTGCTTTCAGGACCGCTGCTTTGCATAGGTAAGACAATGCCGGACCGCACCACCCACTCCATCGCGCATTTCGCGACGCCCTTCGTGCTCGGCGGGCTGGAAGGGATACTGCCGGCCGGCGACTACGACATCGATCACGACGAAGAGTTGATCGAGGGCATGTCACGACTTGCCTGGCGCCGCGTCGCCACTTTCATCCATCTGCCGGCAAGGGCAGTGAAAAACCCGCCCACCCGCCAGCTTGTCGCCATCGATTACCTCGAACTCGAAACAGCGCTGAAGCGCGACAGGGAGAATGCAGCATGATCCGTTTCCAGCAGAATGCGCGCCCGCGCACCGACACGCCCGCGCACCAGTTTGCGATCGGTCAGACAGTGCGCATGAAGAGCCGTATCGGCCTCGTCCAGAAGACCGCCGAACTGTTCCAGATCAAGAGCAGGCTGCCGGTCAAGGACGGCTCGCCGCAATACCGCATCCGCAGCGAGCAGGAGACCCATGAGCGGGTCACCACCGAAGACAATCTCGAACCGGCCGACAACCCGGTCGTTGCCAACGACCCGGTTGCTGCTAACAACCCGATTGTCTGAGACCCCAGCAAAGCCAAGTCAGCACGCAACAGGAGCACGATATGTCCAAGGGTCAACAGCGAAGCAACCGCGAAACGCGCAAGCCGAAGAAGAACAAGGTCGTGGCCAAGCCCGCCTCCCCGTTCGGCTCGTCGGTCAAGCAGGCCGAGAGCAGCCTGAAGCCGAAGTCGAAGGGCTGACAAACCGGAGGGCGCGCCTCGTGCGCCCTCTCTGTCGCCCTATGTGAGGCGACGGACTGACATAGCAGGCCTGCGCAACATCTGCCCACTACGGAGGCGCGCTTGAACTTAGTCATCGAGTTCTACCGGTCGCGCGACGCCGACGAAGCCACGCTCGACAAGGTGTCGCTGGAAGCGCCGAACCTGCGCGCCGCCCTGCAGGGTGCCGCCGCGCTGTTCCACACGCTGGCCATGCCGCAAATCCCCGATCGCCTGCGCATTTCCGACGACAATGGCAGCGAGCTTTACGCCGGCCCGGCTGATGGAGCCTATCCGACGGGAATTTGACCGAACGCCTCGGTTTTTCATTCTCCCCTTGGGGGGCCCGAAGGGCCGGCGAGGCTCCCGCCCCGCCCAAGCGGTGAATTGGCGCGCGGCACCGAAACGGTTGAGGCCGGCCCAACTCATAGGACCGAGCTTCGCTCGGCCACTTTCTCCAACAAAAAGGTGAGAAGGCAAGGCACGCCTTGCCTTCTCAGCACGGCCCGTCGTCAACGACGCGATAGTCCGCAGCCCGAGCCTCGCAAGCGTTGGGGAAGGTACGCATCTCGCCGTGCCGGCGAGCGCACACCGGCGCATATTCGCGGGTGCAGAACGTCTGTTCTTCGCCGGCGCCGCCGTCGCCTCCGTCGCGACACGGACCGTCGCGGACGATGCGATAGCCGGCCCGGTCGGCAAGGCAGGCGTTGGCGAAGGTCTGGCGGTCGCCGCCGCGGCGGGCGCAGACCGGCTCGTACTGCCGGCTGCAATATTGCGGTTCGGGACGTGGCGGACGCGGCCCCGGTCCGTCATCGACGACGACGGTGCAAGCGGCAAGAATTGTCGACAGCAACAGGATGGCAAAACCCTGTCGCGAAAAGATTGCCGCCAGAAATGGCATGTTGATCTCCCACGATCGCGTCCCCGGTTGCCGATCCTCGCCATTACCTTGCCAAATGCAACCCCTGTTTGCAGTCCCCTCAGACGGAAACGGCGTCTCGACCATGGCCGGCGTCGGCTTGCCCAGCCACCTCGACAACTGGCCTATTCGTGCCCCGGCTCTGGCCGATGACCCAACCGGCAAGCCAGCCTATGCCGAGCCGATCGATGTTCAGGTCAGTCGATCCATGCGTCGGGATGCGCCAATGCGGCGGCCCGCGGCGCTATCTTGCAACCATCACGTTTCCGTGCGATAAATTCCGTGTTCGGGCATTTGCGACCCGGAGAGCGGAACGTTTTGGACGACCTTTCCCCGATACTGTGAATCTCTGACGGCCCCGTTTTCGGCGGGGGGTTTGACCATGCGCCAATGCATGACTGCCGAAGCAACCACCGGGAACTGCCCTTTGCGCCAGGCGGCGGGCAGGACCACCAAAGACTGAACGGGTGAAGGAGTTTCCCCAATGGCCCAGACCGGCACCGTTAAATTCTTCAACGCGACCAAAGGCTTCGGTTTCATCACGCCCGACGGCGGCGCCAAGGATGTGTTCGTCCATATTTCCGCGATCGAGGCCTCGGGCCTGCGCACGCTCGTCGACGGCCAGAAGGTCACCTTCGACGTCGAGCCGGACCGCATGGGCAAGGGACCCAAGGCCGTCAACCTCCGCGCTGCCTGAGCCATTCGGGCGTCTCTCGGACGCGCGACGGAAGCTCCAACGCCTGAACCTGGCTTGGAGAGGGATCTGGATTTTTGAAAGGCGCGGCGATCTTCGTCGCGCCTTTTTCGTGCCGAAGGTGCAGACCAATGCTTGTCGCCCAAAAATGGCTGGTTCGGGGGACCGATATGCATGAAAGCAAGGACCTGAGGCGCGCCGCGACGCCCTTTGGCCGCCTGCAAAACTTTCTCTTGCCGATGACGCTAAAATAAAGGACAAATTTCCATTCGGGCATTTGCCGGCCCGAGACTGGAATTTATGGGACAAAGGAGCTTCCCATGCCGCAGACCGGCACCGTGAAATTCTTCAACCATGCCAAAGGCTTCGGCTTCATCACGCCCGACGATGGCGCGAAGGATGTTTTCGTCCATATTTCAGCCGTGCAGGCGTCAGGTCTTCCCGGTCTCGAGGATGGGCAGAAAGTGACATTCGACACCGAGCCGGACAAGCGTGGCAAGGGTCCGAAGGCCGTCAACCTGTCGGTCGGCTGAGCCGCCTCAGACCGTCGACGGCAAGCAGTTTCGCCCCGTTGAGAGCGTGTGACCATTTACGCCTTTTTTGAATTAACACATCGAAATCCGTTCAGCCCCTGTTCAGCCACGGTCGCATATTAGTCTTTGGTAAAGCCGGACCGCATCCCCCGAAACTGCACGGGCCGGTACGAAGGAGACCAAGATGAACCGAGTTTTCAAGATCGCCGCCCTGTCCGCAGCCGTGGTCGCCACCACGCTCGTGACCTTGCCCGCGGCTAATGCAGGTGACTGGCGCCACCATCATGGCCATCACGGCAACGGCGATGCCATTGCCGCCGGCGTCCTCGGCCTCGCGGCGGGCGCCCTGATCGGTGGCGCGTTGGCCAACGACCAGCCCCCGCCCTACGCTGACCGCTACTACGACGACAGTTACTACGATCGTGACGTAGTGGTGCGCCCGGCCCCGGTCCGCCGCTACTATGCGGAGCCGAGGGTCGTTTACAATGAAGGCTACGCCGAGCCGTGGACCCGCGGTTGGTACGAGTATTGCTCGGACCGCTACCGCACGTTCAACGCCCGCACCGGCACGTTCACCGGCAGTGACGGCGAACAGCATTTCTGCACGGCAAATTAAACTATAGGGCTTCCCTGCCCCCAAACAAAAAGCGCCGGCCGCGAGGTTGGCGCTTTTTGCTTTTCAGGATCGCGCTCAATATCGCTCCACCTTAAACCAGAAAGGGATTGGTGCGCCGCTCCTCGCCGAAGCGTCCGCCAGGACCGTGGCCGCAGATGAAGCCGATGTCGTCGCCGAGAGGCAGCAGCTTGTCCTTGATCGACGCGATGAGCGCCGCGTGGTCGCCGCCCGGCAGGTCGGTGCGGCCGACAGAACCGCGAAACAGCACGTCGCCGACATGGGCGAATTTGGCCGCGCGGTTGTAGTAAACGACATGGCCAGGCGCGTGGCCGGGGCAGTGCAACACCTCGAAAACATGGCCGCCGAACGAGACGGTCTCGCCTTCGGCCAGGAACCGGTCGGGCACGCAGTTGCGCGCACCGGCAATGCCGTAGCGCCTGCCCTGGTTTTCCAGATTGTCGAGCAGCGGCTTGTCGGCCTCATGCGGTCCGACGATCTCGATGCCGAGCGCTTCCTTCAACTCCATGGCGCCGCCGGCATGGTCGATATGGCCGTGCGTTATCCAGATCGCACCGGCTGATATCGCATGGTCCTTCAGCGCCGCCAGCACCTTGTCGATGTCACCGCCTGGATCGACGACGACACCGTGCTTGTCGTCCATGTCGAACAGGATGGTGCAATTCTGCTGGAACGGTGTGACCGGCACGATGCCGGCATTGAGCTGACCCATGATCGTCCTTTCGCTATGCCAGCCGTGATTTAGAGACGCTGGTGAAGGGCGTCCACCCCTCGAAAGACGAACAGTTAGTAGCTCCAAAGCGGAAATGGGCGAACGAAGCCGCCCATTTGAAAGACCGAATGGCCGCTGCTTACTTCTTCATCGCGCCCATGACCGCGCCGAGAATGCCGGTCAGGATCGCGCCGCCGCCGGCGCCGCCGATGATATTCTGCAGGTTCAGCGCGCTGCCGAGACCGCTCGTTGCTGCTGCCGCAGCCGCCGTATCAACCGCGCCGCCGCCAAGCAGGCTGCCGAGGATCGCCGCGCCGCCGACGCCGCCAATGGCTCCACCCAGGATTTTGGGAAGCTGACCCATCGCCGCCGTCTTGAGCGCCGCACCGACTGCCTGACCACCGATGATGCCTGTAATCACCTGCACAATGATCGGAAGAAGCGTGTTCATGTCCATATGATTAGTCCCTCCATAACTGCCAGCCTCCCGGGCCGACAGCATCATGAGACGCCGAATTGGACGAAAGTCAAATGCAAGAATGCTTAAATAGAAGGGGCGGCGCTAAAACTGCCCCTGCTTGCTAAAAAAGCTGTGACTATCGTTATTCTGCAGCGATCGCGTGCTTGGGTTGAACGGCGGCAGAATAGTCATCCATAAGGTTCTTGGCGATTTCACCAACCTCGAATCGGTAAGGTCCGATCTCCGACACCGGCGTTACTTCCGCTGCGGTGCCGGTCAGGAAGCACTGCTGGAAGCCTTCCAGCTCTTCCGGCAGGATTGCGCGCTCGATCACCTCCAGACCGCGATCCTTGGCCAACCCAATGACCGTGCGGCGGGTGATGCCGTCAAGGAAGCAGTCGGGCATGGGCGTGTGGATCTTGCCGTCCTCGACGAAGAAGATGTTGGCGCCGGTCGCTTCAGCGACCTGGCCGCGCCAGTCGAGCATCATGGCGTCGGCATAGCCCTTGGCCTCGGCGGCGTGCTTGGACATGGTGCAGATCATGTAGAGGCCGGCGGCCTTCGATTTGGACGGTGCGGTGCGCGGGTCGGGCCGGCGCCATTCCGCCACGTCGAGGCGGATGCCTTTCAGCTTCTGCGCCGGATCGAAATAGCTCGGCCACTGCCAGATGGCGATTGCGCAGTTGATGCGGTTGTTCTGCGCCGAAACGCCCATCTGCTCGCTGCCGCGCCAGGCGATCGGCCGGACATAGGCGTCCTGGAAACCCTGCTTCTTCAAAAGCGTGGTGGAGGCGTCGTTGAGCTCGGCCACCGAATAGGGAATCTTGAAGCCGAGCATGCGCGCCGATTCATGCAGGCGCTCGGTGTGTTCGTTGAGCTTGAATATCTCACCGCCATAGGCGCGCTCGCCCTCGAAGACGGCGCTGGCGTAATGCAGACCATGGGTCAGCACATGGATTTTGGCGTCACCCCATTGGACGAATTCGCCGTTCATCCAGATGAAGCCTTCCAGTTGATCGAAGGGAACGGATGCCATGGTAACCTCCCGCGGGCGGCAGCCCGCATAGCGTTGTGTCGTTGTGTGTTCTTGTCGCCTATGGAAGGCGGCTTTTTCAGGAGCGTAGGCGGATAATTGCGCTCTGGCAAACTAAGGAAGTTCCGGAAAAGCCGGCTTGGCTTGCCTTTTCGTTCGCAATTCGCCCAAAAGCTTGTCAAAAATTACCATTGCAGGGAAATTACGTCAATAGTACTGACATAATCTCTCTTTCCCACGGAGAAATGATGACGGATCGTAGCCACGCAGCCGGGAAAC
Organism: Mesorhizobium sp. M0051; assembly: GCF_040323235.1. Taxonomy (NCBI): domain Bacteria; kingdom Pseudomonadati; phylum Pseudomonadota; class Alphaproteobacteria; order Hyphomicrobiales; family Phyllobacteriaceae; genus Mesorhizobium; species Mesorhizobium sp. M0051. The sequence continues at coordinate 13,877 of NZ_JAMYUT010000029.1, read as the reverse complement.
CGATCAGAACCGCGATGTCAGACGAGGACGGCATCGACTTCGCCATCATCGAATTGCTCTTCTTTGCCTATCGTGACTTCACCTCCGATCCGGATCAGATCCTGGCCGACTACGGCTTCGGCCGTGCCCACCACCGGGTGCTGCATTTCGTCAACCGCAGGCCGGGCCTGACGGTCGCCGAACTGCTCGACGTGCTGAAGATCACCAAGCAGAGCCTGGCTCGCGTGCTCAAGCAATTGATCGACACCGACCATGTCGTGCAGTTGCAAGGTCCACGCGACCGCCGCCAGCGCGAGCTTTATCCGACGGCCAGGGGCCGTGCGCTGGCGCTGGCGCTGGCGCGGCCACAGTCGCGCCGCATCCATGCTGCATTGGAAGATTCCGGAATAACCGAACGGACCTTGGTGGAACGGTTCCTCGAAGCGATGGTCGATCCGGAACTGAGGGCGCAGATCGACCTGGGGTCCGCAAAAATGTCAGGGAAAAACCATGGAGAGCACTGAACGGGTAGATCACGCGGCCGCACCGGACGACGACGCACCGCACCTGCTTGTGGTCGACGACGACACCCGCATCCGAAATCTTCTCAAGCAATATCTGACTGAAAACGGCTTTCGCGTTACCGTCGCCGGCAATGCCGGCGAAGCCAGGCGCAAACTTGCCGGCCTCGACTTCGACCTTCTGGTGCTAGACGTCATGATGCCCGGCGAGACAGGCGTCGACCTGACCAAGTCGCTGCGCGCCGAAAAGAACGTACCGATCCTGATGCTGACGGCGCTGTCGGAGACCGATAGCCGCATCAGCGGGTTGGAGGCCGGCGCCGACGACTATCTGCCAAAACCTTTCGATCCGCGCGAGCTGATCCTGCGCATCAACAATATCCTGCGCCGCGGCGGCCCGACGAGCACGCCGAAGGTCGAGCAGCTGGTCTTCGGCCCCTACACCTTCCAGATCGCCAGGCGCGAATTGAAGCGTGGCGGCGAGGCGCTGAAGCTGACCGATCGCGAGCAGGAGATCCTGGCGATCTTTGCCGCGCGGGCAGGTGAGACCATACCCCGCCACGAGCTTGTCGGCGACGATTCGGAAGTCGGCGAGCGCACCATCGACGTCCAGATCAACCGGCTGCGTCGCAAGATCGAGCGCGATCCATCCAATCCGGTCTGGCTGCAGACCGTGCGCGGTATTGGGTATCGGCTCAGCGTGGAATAGAATGCCGCCTGCGGCCGGCTGAACGGCTGCGGGTGAGCGAAAAGAGCGAATGGCAACCACGGAACTGGAACAGCCGGGCAATGGCGGCTTGAGCGCACGCGCCACGCGGACGCTGAAGGCTGTGCCGCGCGCCTGGAACCGCTTCTGGCGCCTCGTGTCGCTCTATATGCCAAAGCGGCTTTACGCCCGCTCGCTGATTATCGTCATCGCGCCGATGATCCTGCTGCAATCGGTCGTTGCCTTCGTCTTCATGGAGCGCCATTGGGCAACCGTGACGCAGCGCCTGTCGCAGGCCACCGTACGCGACATCGCCGCCATCATCGACCTGATCGAGACCTATCCGCACGACGCCGACTACACCAACATCATCCGCATCGCCCAGGATCGCATGCAGTTGAAGGTCGACCTGCTGCCGCCCGACCCCTTGCCGCCGCCTGGACCCAAACCTTTCTTCTCTATCCTCGACGATGTTCTCTCGTCCGAAATCACCCGCCAGATCAACCGCCCGTTCTGGATCGACACGGTCGGCAATTCCAACATCGTCGAGGTGCGCGTCCAGCTCGAGAACAAGGTGCTGCGCGTCTTCGTGCGCCGCAGCCAGGCCTACGCCTCGAACACCCACATCTTCCTGATCTGGATGGTCGGCACCTCGCTCGTGCTCCTGATGATCGCCATCCCCTTCCTGCGCAACCAGATCCGGCCGATCCTGATGCTTGCCGAAGCTGCCGAAAGCTTCGGCAAGGGCCGGCCGATGCCGCGCGACTTCCGGCCGCGCGGCGCCGAGGAGGTTCGCCGCGCCGGCTTTGCCTTCATGCAGATGCGCGAGCGCATCGAACGCCAGATCGAGCAACGCACCGCCATGCTGACCGGCGTCAGCCATGATCTGCGAACCATCCTCACCCGTTTCAAGTTGCAGCTTGCGCTGGCCGGCGGCAAGGCCGAGACCAAGGCGGCGCTCGACCAGGACATCGACGACATGCAGTCGATGCTGGAAGGCTATCTCGCCTTTGCCCGTGGCGAAGCTTCGGAAGACGCCGGGCGGTTCGATCTCGAAGCCTATTTCGAGAAGCTCGGCGAGGAAGCCAGGCTGCGCAAGCGCAAGCTGTCGACGACGCTTGCCGGCGACCGCGATGTGCATGTGCGGCCGAACGCCTTCGCCCGACTGATGTCCAATGTCATCGGCAACGCCTTCCGCTATGCCAAGACGGTGGAGGTCAACGCCACCCATGGCCGCGGCTCGCTGCTGGTCACCATCGACGATGACGGCCCAGGCATTCCGGCCGACAGGCGCGAAGAGGTGTTCAAGCCCTTCGTGCGGCTCGACGAGGCGCGCAACCTCGACGCCAGCGGCACTGGGCTCGGCCTGTCGATTGCCCGCGACATTGCTCGCAGCCATGGCGGCGATATCACCCTGGACGACAGCCCGCTCGGCGGCCTGCGCGCCGTCATCAAGGTTCCAGCATAGTCGGCGGAACACGGGCTTCATCCGCCCGTCATGAAACCATGATCAAGGACGCCCATGAAGCGCGCGACCTCAGTCGATTCGGCCCTGCCGCCTCACTTCGACCCCGTGCCCGCCCGGGTGCGCTGGAGCGAAGCGAGGGCGGCCGGCTGGTCGCCGTTCAAGCATCGTCTCAAAGCAACCGTCGACCTTTCCTGCAAAGGGCCGCCATGCGCATATTGATGGTCACCGACGCCTGGCGCCCGCAGGTCAATGGCGTCGTCCACACGCTGGAGCAGCTCACCGAGACGCTGAAATCCTTCGATGTCGCGGTGGATTTCCTGACGCCCAACATCTTTCGCACGCTACCCTTGCCGACCTACCCCGACATAAGGCTGGCACTGACCACCCCCGGCCATGTCGCGCGCCTGATCGACGCCGGCAAGGCCGACCACATCCACATCGTCACCGAGGGTCCGTTGGGCATCATGGCGCGGCGCTATTGCCGCAATGCCGGCCGGCCGTTCACCACCAGCTATCACACGCGCTTTCCCGAATATCTCAGCGCCCGCCTGCCGGTGCCGGAGAGCTGGACCTATCGTTGGCTGCGCGATTTCCACAATTCCGGGCAGGGCACGCTCGTCGCCACCCAGTCGCTCGCCGACGACCTCTCGGCGCGCGGCTTCAACAAGCTGCGGCCGTGGACGCGCGGCGTCGACACCGACCATTTCCGGCCGGACAAGAAGAAGGACCTCGGCTTCCCCGGGCCGGTCTTCCTCTGCGTCGGCCGCGTCGCCATCGAAAAGAACCTGGGTGCGTTCCTCAAACTCGATCTGCCCGGCAGCAAGGTGGTCGTCGGCGAGGGTCCGGAGCTTGCCAGGCTGAAGGCGAAATTCCCACAAGCGCATTTCCTGGGCCACCGCCCCAATGACGAACTGGCCGAGATCTATGCCTCGGCCGATGTCTTCGTCTTCCCAAGCCGCACCGACACGTTCGGCAACGTCATCATCGAGGCACTGGCCAGCGGCACCCCGGTCGCCGCCTACCCGGTGACCGGGCCGATCGATATCGTCGGCGACGGTTTTGGCGGCGCGGTGTCGAACGATCTGCGCGAGGCAGCGCTTGCCGCCCTCAGCGTAGATCGTGCGGAAGCACGCGAACGCGCCATGCGCTACAGCTGGAAAGCCTGTGCCGAAATGTTTCTCGACACGGTCGAAGAGGCGCTCGGCGCGATGCGGAAGCTGGCGGCCTGACGGAGGCGCAACCGCAATGAATGCTCGGAACCGGCGCGAAGGAACGCAACGGTCTAAAACAATCTGCCGCCATCCGGCACCTTGCGCTCGATGGCGCCGAGCACCACCGCGCCCTCCTCGTCGGGAAAGCCGAGCGTCAGCACTTCCGACATGAACGGCCCGATCTGGCGCGGCGGGAAATTGACCACCGCGAACACCTGCCGGCCGACCAATGTCTCCGGCGTATAGTATTTGGTGATCTGCGCCGACGACTTCTTGACGCCAATGCCGGGGCCGAAATCGATCTTCAGCTTGAATGCCGGCTTGCGCGCCTCGGGGAACGGTTCGACCTCGACGATGGTGCCGGCGCGGATGTCGACACGATCGAAATCGGCAAAACTGATCTCGGGCTTAAGCGCGCTGCTCGAACTCATCTTCCGTTTCTGCTGGTTCAGGCGTTGCCGTAGGTCTCGAACAGCACGCCAGCCAGCGCGTCCTTGGCCGAGGTTCCCGACCAGACGACGAACTGGAACGCCTGGAAATAGCACTCGCAGGCTTCCAGCGCGGACGACAGCAAGACCTCGACCTGCTGGCTCGACGGCTCGACCCCGCCGGCCAACAGCAGCGACTGGCGGAACATGATCGCGCCCTCCTGCTCCCAGAGGTCGAAATGGCCAAACAGCATCTGTTCGTTGATGAGCGACAAGAGCCGCATCACTTCCAGCGCGCGGGTCTCCGGCACCTTGATGTCGAAGGCGCAGGCCAGGTGCAGCGCCTCGAAATCCTCCATCCATGAGAAGGAAACGTGATAGTCGGTCCAGCTTCCGGCAACCGAAATCGAAATTTCGTCGTCGCCGGCCCGCTCAAAGGACCAGTCGTTGTTGTGGGCCACCTGCTCGATAACATCCACCGGATGGATTTCGCGGGAGAATTCGAGTTCGAGAAGTTCCATGGAATGCTTCCTGTCGTTCTGTACGAGCGCCGCCACACGCTCAGCGGGAGGGCACACACAACGAACAATCTTGTCTAGAACTCGGACGGCCAGGACTTTCTTCGCGCAAAGACCACTTCTCGACACAAAGACCCCGGACCGGACCCCACCGCCCGGCCACATGACCCTGCTCCGAATCATGCAACAAATTCAGTCTATTGATCGGGAGTCGCGTGAACAGCCCAATTTTTCGCACTGCGTCATTCGCATGTGGAAAGCCGCTGTCACAAAGATTCATGCAATGCCGTTAAGCGATTCACGGCAAAGCGCTTTTCAGGATCGGGCTATGTGGAAAAGTTTAACGATTATTTTTTTGCGCGGGGCTTGGCCGCCGCCGCCGGTGAGGCGTCACCGGCCAGTTCGGCAAGCTTGGTCTCGAGCGCCTCGATGCGGGCGGAAAGCCGGGTGTTTTCTTCCCGGGCCTTGGCGGCCATCTCGCGCACGGCTTCGAACTCTTCGCGCTGCACCACGTCCATTGTGTTGAGAATGCGCTCGGCCTGGCCCTTGAAGGCGGTCTCCACCTCACGGCGCACGCCCTGGGCGGCGCCGGCGGCATCGGTCATCAGCTTGGCGAATTCATCGAGAATGCGGTTCGGTCCGGTAGACATGGCAAATCCTCGCGCTTGCACAAATTGACGTAGTGGCGCTGCGCGTCGAATGCAAGCATGTTGCGCTGCGTTGCGGCATCAAGTCGAGAGCGCCCACCTTGCCTTGACCGTGCCAAAAGCCTGCCGCATGGTCCGCGCGAAAACGCGTTTTGCAACCGAGAGTTCCCCGTTGAACGAATATTTCCTGCAGCCGCTGGCCTCCCTGCCCTTCCCCAACATCAACCCGATCCTCATCCAGATCGGGCCGCTGGCGGTGCATTGGTACGGCGTCGGTTACATCGTCGGCATCCTGTTTGCCTGGTGGTATGCCAAGCGGCTTGCCGCCAGTGCCAAGCTGTGGCCGAACGGCGTCCTGCCGATGAAGCCGGTGGACCTCGACGATTTCATCGTCTGGGCGGCCATCGGCGTCGTGCTGGGCGGCCGCACGGGCTATGTGCTGTTCTATGATCTGCCGCGCTACATTGCGCACCCGCTCGATATCTTCGCGGTCTGGCAAGGCGGCATGTCGTTCCATGGCGGCCTGCTTGGCGTTATCCTCGCCATGACGCTGTTTTCGATCAAGCGCGGCATCCGCACATGGTCGCTGTTCGATGTCGTGGCGGCCGGCGTGCCGGTTGGCCTTGGCCTGGTGCGCGTCGCCAACTTCATCAATTCCGAGCTGTGGGGCCGGCCGACGGAGGTGCCCTGGGCGTTCGAATTCCCCAATGGCGGGCCGTTTGCCCGTCACCCCAGCCAACTCTACGAGGCGCTGCTCGAGGGTGTGGTGCTGTTCCTCGCGCTGCGCATCCTCACCCATTGGCGCCTCAAGCTGAAGACGCCGCGCTTCGTCGGCGGCGCCTTCATCTGCGGCTACGGCCTGTCGCGCATCTTCGTCGAGTTCTTCCGCGAGCCCGACCAGCAGCTCGGCTATCTCCTCGGCACCAACTGGCTGACCATGGGCATGATCCTGTCGACTCCGATGGTGCTGGCCGGCATCTGGGCGATGCTGACCGCCAAGCCGGTGGCACAGCCGCAGCCGATATGACCCGGCTGAAGACCCGCATCGTCGACCTGATCGAGGCATTGGGGCCACTTCCCATCAACGAATACATGGCGCTGTGCCTCTTCGACCCGCAGGACGGTTATTACATGACGCGCGAGCCCTTCGGTGCGGCCGGCGACTTCATCACCGCGCCCGAGATCAGCCAGATGTTCGGCGAACTGGTCGCTGTGTGGGTGTACCAGGCCTGGCTGGCGAGCGGCCGGCCGCTGCCGGCCACCATCGCCGAGATCGGCCCCGGCCGCGGTACGCTGATGAAGGACATGCTGCGGACGCTGTCGCGGCTAGATCCTGAACTCGCCAACGGCGCCACCTTCCCCATGATCGAGACCAGCCCACGCCTGACAGAAGTCCAGCAACGGACGATTGGCGTCACACCTTTCGCGGTTCGTTGGCACGAAACCATTGAGACGCTGCCGCAGCAGCCGCTGTTCATCGTCGGCAACGAACTGTTCGACGCCGTGCCCGTCCGCCAGTTCGTCCGCGCCGGCGCCGGCTGGCGCGAGCGCATGATTGGTCTGGATGACACCAACGAACTGCGCTTCTTCGCCGGTGCCGGCTCGGTCGACCCGACGCTGCTGCCCGCCGATGCCGATGGCGCACCGCAAGGCGCTATCGTCGAAGTGGCGCCTGCCCGCACGGCACTGATGGCGGCCATCGCAGAGCGCATATCAAGGCATGGCGGTGCCGGCCTGTTCCTCGACTATGGACATCTCCAGCCGGGCGTCGGCGACACGCTGCAGGCATTGCGCGGCCACAATCGCGAAGATGTGCTGGCAAATCCCGGCGAGGCCGACCTCACCACCCATGTCGATTTCGCCGCCCTTGCCGCAGCCGTTCGAGCGCACGGCCTCGACGCCCATCTGTCGACGCAGGGCGATTTCCTGCTCGGCATGGGAATTCTCGAACGCGCCGGCCGCCTCGGCGCCGATGCCGACCAGGCGACACGCGACAACATAACTGAGGCCGTCGAGCGCCTCGCCGCTCCGCAAAACATGGGCGCACTGTTCAAGGTGCTTGCGGTGCTGCCGCGCGGCGTGGCCGTCCCACTCTCTGCAACAACGACCTTCGCGGCGGATTGACTTTTCACCGCCGCCCCTCCCAATCTCCCGTCCGGCGAAAAGAGACGGTCACACCGCCCAGCCCCGCCTCCTTATCGACGAAGCACCTTCTTCTTGACGAAACCGCCCACACGGACAACAACGCCCGCATGCTGAATCAGACCAAACCGGATCCCGTTCGGTCGCCGCTGCTGGACAAGGCGCAGGCACAAGGCATCCGCCACGGCTATTTTACCCGCATTGGCGGTGTCTCCAGCGGCATCTATCACGGCCTCAACATCGGCACCGGATCGAACGACGATCAGGCCCTGGTGGCCGAGAACCGCGCCCGGGTCGCTGCGTGGATGGGCGTGCCGGCACGCCATCTGTTGACCGCCTGGCAGATCCACTCACCTGATGTCGTCATCGCCCGGGAACCCTTTGCCGGCGAGCGCCCCAAGGCAGACGCCATCGTCACCGACCGGCCGGGCGTCGCCATCGGCGCCTCGACCGCAGATTGCGGTCCGGTGCTCTTCGCCGATCCGCAGGCGCGCATCATCGGCGCCGCACACGCCGGATGGAAAGGCGCTTTCACAGGCGTGCTTGAAAACACCGTCATCGCCATGGAAAGCCTCGGTGCCCATCGCCAAAACATCATCGCCGTGCTCGGCCCTTCGATCGGCCCGCAAAATTATGAAGTCGGACCGGAATTCCTTGCCCGCTTCGTTGAGGCCGACGCCGAGAACATCGGCTATTTCGCGCCTTCCGCCAACGCCGGCCATGCGATGTTCGACCTCAACCGCTACACGGTCGACCGGCTGGCCAAGGCCGGTGTAATAGCCGACGGCCTCGGACGCTGCACCTATGCCGAGGAAGATCTGTTCTACTCCTACCGGCGCGCCACGCACCGCAAGGAGCCCGATTACGGCCGGCAGGTTTCGGCAATCGTTTTGGAGAGGGAATAATGGCGCTGCATTTTGAACGATCCGAATTCGACGCGCGGCGCGACCGGCTGATGATCGAGATGGCCGAGAAGAAGCTCGACGCCATCCTCCTGTTCGCGCAAGAGAGCATGTACTGGCTGACCGGCTACGATACGTTCGGTTTCTGCTTCTTCCAGTGCCTGGTGGTGAAGGCCGACGGTTCGATGGTGCTTCTGACCCGCTCGGCCGATCTGCGTCAGGCGCGCCAGACCTCGATCATCGACAACATCGTTCTGTGGACCGACCGCGATGGCGCCAATCCGGCGGTCGACCTGCGCAATCTTCTCAACGAACTCGACCTGCTCGGCGCTCGCATTGGCGTCGAATACGACACTCACGGCCTGACCGCCTTCAACGGCCGCCGGCTCGACGAACAGTTGCAGACCTTCGGCCAGATCGCCGATGCATCCGGCATCGTCGGCCGGCTGCGCCTGTTCAAGAGCCCAGCCGAAATCGCGAAGGCCGAGAAGGCCGCCAATCTCTCAGACGACGCGCTCGACGCGGCCTTGCCGCTGATCAAGCAGGGTGGCGACGAAGCCTTGATCCTGGCCGCCATGCAAGGTGCGATCTTCGCCGGCGGCGGCGACTATCCAGCCAACGAATTCATCATCGGCTCCGGTGTCGACGCCCTGTTGTGCCGCTACAAGGCCGGCCGCCGCAAGCTCACAAAGAACGACCAGCTGACGCTTGAATGGGCTGGCGTCTTCAACCACTACCATGCGCCGATGATGCGCACGGTGCTGACCGGCAAGGTCTCCAAGCGCCATCAGGAGCTCTTCGACGCCGCCCGCGCCGCCCTTCTGGCCGTCGAGAAGGCGATGACGCCGGGCAACAGCTTCGGCGACGTGTTCGACGCCCACGCCCGCACCATGGAGGCGCACGGCCTGACCAAGCACCGGTTGAACGCCTGCGGCTATTCGGTCGGAGCCCGCTTCACGCCATCCTGGATGGACATGCCGATGTTCTACCAAGGCAATCCCGAGCCGATCGCGCCCAACATGACGCTGTTCGCCCACATGATCATCATGGATTCCGACACCGAGACGGCAATGACGCTTGGCCGCACCTACCTGACCACCGAATCCCAGCCGAAGCCGCTGTCCCGCCATGATCTCGACTTGATCGTACAGTGAATCCATAATGGGAGGCGTTCTTCGCCAAGGAGTTAGAAGGCAAATGAGACGATCGCATGTGACGACCGTGTCATTGCTTGTGGCATTGGCTCTTGGCGCCTGCACCAACGCAAAGGACGTGCTCGAACCCTCTGCCATCACCCCGCCGGCAACGTCGACCCAGACACTGCCCGCCACATCAGGCAACACGGCAGCCGCTGTTCCGGCCCCGGGCGGCCCTGCCTCCACCGTGGCGGGCGCTCCTGCAACCACCACCACACCGGTCACATCAGCCCAAAGCGCCGCCGCCCTGGCGAGGACCCGGCTGCAGATCGCGCCGATTGTCGGCGCGTCGGTCGAGGCCGCGACACCACTGACGGCGGAACTGCAGACGCGCGCCCGGCAGCGCGGCATCACGCTCGCCGGCAGCGCCGACCAGACCGCGACGCATGTGCTCAAAGGCTATTTCTCGACGATGTCTGAAGGCACCGATACCACCGTTATCTATGTCTGGGACGTCTATGACCCGGCAGGCAACCGCCTGCACCGCATCAACGGCCAGCAGAAGGCGCCTTCGGTTAGTGGCGGCGCCAGCGGGGCCGGTGACAGCTGGAAGGGGGTCTCGCCAGCCACCATGCAGGCGATCGCCGACCAGACCATCGACCAGTTCGCGGCCTGGCTTGGCGGCAAGGCGGGCTGAAATGATTTCTACCGGCGATGGTGCAAGGCTTTCCTAGGATTATCCGACGGATTCCCGATCTCGGTGCTTGCAATACCGGCGCGGGCCGCTAAAAGCCCGGTTAAAGGGCGCAGGCGAGTCCGTCAGGGCTTTCCATCCTCCACCAGGAACGGTGCATGAAACTCTTCGCGGGCAATTCCAACAGGGTGCTGGCCGAAGCGGTCGCCCGGTACCTCAACGTCCCGCTGGGCAAGGCCACTGTCAGGCGCTTCGCCGACCAGGAAATCTTCGTCGAAATCCAGGAAAATGTGCGCGGCGAGGATGTCTTCATCCTGCAGTCAACCTCGTTCCCGACCAACGATCACCTGATGGAACTGCTCATCATGATCGATGCCTTCATGCGCTCATCGGCCAAGCGCATCACGGCGGTCATCCCCTATTTCGGCTACGCCAGGCAGGATCGCCGCGCCTCCGGCCGCACGCCGATCTCGGCCAAGCTGGTCGCCAACATGATCACCCGCGCCGGCGTCGACCGTGTTCTGACGCTCGACCTGCACGCCGGCCAGATCCAGGGCTTCTTCGACATCCCGACCGACAATCTGTTCTCGGTGCCAGTGATGGCCCGCGACGTGAAGGCCAAATACAAGCAGCTCGGCAACGTCGTGGTGGTGTCGCCCGACATCGGCGGCGTCGTGCGGGCGCGCGCGCTGGCCAAGCGCTTCGACGCGCAACTCGCCATCGTCGACAAGCGCCGCGAGCGACCCGGTGAATCGGAAGTGATGAACATCATCGGCGCGGTTGCCGGCAAGGATTGCCTGCTGATCGACGACATCGTCGATTCTGGCGGCACGCTGTGCAACGCCGCCGATGCGCTGCTGGCCAACGGCGCCACCAGCGTCACCGCCTATATCACCCACGGCGTGCTGTCGGGCGGCGCGGTTGCCCGCATCAGCGGCTCGAAACTGCAGGAACTGGTGATCACCGATTCCATCCAGCCGACCCAAGGCGTGCTCGATGCTCCCAACATCCGCGTCATCTCTATCGCCGACCTGATGGGCGAAGCCATTTCGCGCACGGCGACCGAGGAATCGGTGTCCAGCCTCTTCGACTAAGACCGATACCTGACCTTACGGCGCAGGACTCTCCAGTCGAACCGGGCCAATCAGGCGACGAGCGACTTCGAGCTTTCGCGTGCGCCGCGCATATAGCCGCGCGGCGACGCGCCCAGCATGCGTTTGAACATGGTGATGAAGGCCGGGACGCTGTCATAGCCAAGATCGAGCGCCACCCTGGTGATCGGTTCGCCATCGGCCAGCCGCGGCAGCGCCGCGAACAGGCAGGCTTGCTGGCGCCATGTCGACAGCGACAGGCCGGTCTGGCGCTGGAAGGCGCGGGTGAAGGAGCGGCGGCTCATGCCGGCGGCATCGGCCCACTCGTCGATCGTCGCGTGCGGCGAAGGTGCGGCGACGAAGCGCCGACAGAGTGCCGAGAGCCTGGGATCGGACGGGAACGGCAGACCGAGCGGCCGTTCCGGCAGGGTCGGGATTTCGTGCAGCAGCAGATTCATGATCAGCCCGCCGCGCCCTTCCAACTCGCCGCCCTGTGGCAGCTTTTCCGATTCCACGATCAGGCTGTGCATCAGGTCGGTGACGCCGACGACGCGCAACCCTTCCGGCAGCCCGGGTATCGCCTGCGGCATGACATAGACCGAACGCATCGAAACATCGCCCAGCATCTCGACGGAATGCTCGGTGCCGGCTGGAATCCACATCGCATGGTCGGGCGGCACCATCCAGCGACCGTATCGCGTGGTCACCAGCACGACGCCTACCAGCGCATGCAGCAGCTGGCTACGGCTGTGGCGGTGCAGCGGCACACGATAGCCGTCAGGATATTCGGTCGGCAGCGCCACCGCCGGCCCGGCCACTTGCTCCAACCACTGCCAGCGGCGCTCGTGCAACTGCTCGAGATCGGCACTGCCGGCGTGGAAGACTTCTTTGCCGTGCGGCATCTTGTATGGCCCACTTGCGAAACTATTGGACCAAACCACGAAAGAAGTCACCCTGCAAGCAGCTTATAAGGCAACCCGTTCCTTAGGCGGCCTTCAGCAGCGTCCGCCAGTTTGCCCTGCGGGCGTGCCGCCAAAAAGATCACGGAGTCTACCTTGACCGATACGACAGCCGCCAGCGTCGCCCCACCGACCGCCAGTCACGCTTCAGCCCAGGCGACGGCCTTCACCGTCATCCTGGCGGTGAGCTTCTGCCATTGCATCAACGACATCATGCAGTCGCTGCTATCGGCCATCTATCCCTTGCTGAAAGAGAATTACGGCCTCGATTTCTGGCAAATCGGCCTTCTGACCTTCACCTTCCAGGTGACCGCATCGCTGCTGCAGCCGGTGATCGGCATGATCACCGACAAGCGGCCGATGCCCTATTCGCTGCCCTACGGCATGGCGTCTTCGCTGATCGGTCTGGTCGTGCTCGCCTATGCCGGGCACTATTCGCTGCTCCTGGTCGGCGCCTCGCTGATCGGCATCGGCTCGGCGATCTTCCATCCGGAATCCTCTCGCATCACCCGCTTCGCCTCTGGCGGCCGCTTCGGTCTGGCGCAGTCACTATTCCAGGTCGGCGGCAATTTCGGCCAATCCATGGGGCCGCTGTTGGCTGCCTTCATCGTCGTGCCCTTCGGCCAGACCAGCATCTCCTGGTTCGCAGGCGGCTCGCTGATCGGCATCATCGTTTTGTGGCGGGTCGGCGGCTGGTACAGCCGGCTGCGCGCAGCACAGGGCAATCGCAAGACGGCAAGCTTCGTCTCGCCCTTCCCGCGCCGCAAGGTGATGTGGGCACTGGCGGTGCTGACGCTGCTGGTGCTGACCAAGAACGCCTACATCGCCAGCCTCGCCAGCTACTACACCTTCTATTCGATCCATAAGTTCGGCGTTTCGGTGCAGATGTCGCAAGTCATGCTGTTCCTGTTCCTCGGCGCCTCGGCGCTAGGCATCCTGCTTGGCGGCCCGTTCGGCGACCGCTATGGACAAAAGGCCATGATCTGGTTCTCCATCGTCGGCGTGCTGCCCTTCACGCTCGCCCTGCCCTACGCCAACCTGGAATGGACGATGGTGCTGACGGTGGTGATCGGCCTGATCCTGTCATCGGCCTTCTCCAACATCGTCGTTTTCGCCCAGGAACTGGTGCCGGGACGTGTCGGCATGATCGCCGGCATCTTCTTCGGCTTCGCCTTTGGCATGGGCGGCATCGCGGCTGCCGTGCTCGGCGTGGTCGCCGACATGAAGGGCATCGATTATGTCTTCCAGGTCTGCTCGTACCTGCCGCTGCTTGGGCTGCTGACCGTGTTCCTTCCGAATATGAAGGAAGCCAGGAAGGCGGTCGCTGCAAGCCGGTAAGGCCGGGCGATATAGGCACCCGCCCGATGGCGGATGCCTGCTGGAAAATATCCTAGCTAGTTTCCGTCCATAAACGCGCCTATTTTGCAGCTTTTGCAAGCACTTAACCTCGTCCAGTGAAGCCGTTGAACGGCATG
>NZ_JAMYUT010000028.1:0-102136 GCF_040323235.1 Mesorhizobium sp. M0051 | reverse complement strand
ATAAAACACCCCTCACCCACCCTAAAAACCACCTAATCTTGCGCCGCCCGTTCTCTTTTTTAAAACCCCCCCGGGGGGGGGGGGCGGGCCCCCCGTATCCTCCGCTTTTTCGCGCCTGCCCGCGCGACAAGTTCTTACTGAAGTTTCGCCCGCAGGGCGTTGACGTCGTCGGTGGTCATTTCGCCATCGGTGGTCACCTTGCCGTCGACGATCTTCCACAGCCGGAACGGGCCGGTGATGTCGCCAAATTTGTCAAAGGTGACCGGGCCGATGACACCCTCATAGCGGATCGGCTTGCCGTCCTTGATCAGGCCGAGCGCCTTGGCGAACCCTTCCTTGCCGGCAAAGATCGGCGTGCCTGCCGGATCGACCGCCTTGTACATCGCGTCCTTGATCTTGGCCGGATCCTCCGAACCGGCAATGGCGATTGCGAGGCCAACGATGGCGCCGGCATCGTAGGAGCGGTCGGCCGCCGGGTTGGACGGTTCGATGCCGGAAAATTCCTTGTAGTTCTTGGTGAAATACTCCGTCGAGGCGGTCGGGCTGGTGCCGGAGGATGTGCCGTAAGCTTCCTTCAGGTAATCGGCGCCGACGGACTCGATGAAGTCCGGGCTGTTCATGCCGTCATTGAGCAGGAATTTCTGCACCCCGCCTTGCGAAATCCAGGTCCGGGCGACCGTTGCGCCGTCGACCGGCGTGCTGACGAGATAGAGGCCGTCCGGCTCGCCGGCCATCGCCGCCGTGACTTCCGAGGCATAGCTCGACTGCTTCTCATTGTAAGGCGTGTCGGAGACGATGGTGCCGCCGAGCGCTTTGTAGGCGCGCGAGAATTCGGCCACCATGTTGACGCCGAAGTCGTTGTTGACATGGATGATCGACAATTTCTTGAAGCCCTTGTCGACGGCATATTTGGCCGCGGCGACGCCCTGCAGCGCATCCGAGGTGATGGTGCGGAAAAAGATACCATTGGTCTTGCCGTCGCGGCCGAGCGCGGTCAGCGTCGGCGAGGACGACGCCGGCGAGACCTGGACGATCTTGGCCGGCGCTGTGACCGACGTCAGGATCGGGATCGACACCGAGGAGATGATGCCGCCGATGATGACCGGCACCTTCTTGACCTGAACCAGCTGGGTGGCGGCGTCGACCGCGATGTTGCCCTGGCTCTGGCTGTCACGCGTGTCGGTCGCCAGGTCGCAGCCGCGCACGCCGCCGGCTTCATTGATGTCGCGGAAGGCCATCTCGACCGACTTGGCGCCGGCCTGACCGTATTCGCCGGCCGGGCCTGTCAACTCCATGACGAGGCCGACGGTGATCTTGCAATCGGCGGCCTGTGCCGCACCCGCCATCGTCACGAGAGCAAGTGCTGTGGTGAGTTGGAGTATCGTCTTTGTCATTGTTGTTCCCCTTTCGTTACTCAACTGTATTTGATCTCTGGAGCCTGTTCAGCGTTCCGGCACCTGCAGCCAGGTTTCATGCAGATGCCGCCATTCGACGCCGTTGGGCGCCGATGAACTGGTGGTGAAGACGGCGCTCGACTGGCGGCGGCTGCGCTTGCCGCCGCGCAGCTGGGCCTCGACGTAAAGGACGACGATGGTATCGGCGTCCTGCCAGCCGGGCCGGATGTCGTCGATCGAAATGGCAAAACCGTCGTCGCAAGAGGCGCGGCTTGTACGGACATGATCGACGACCGCGTCCCGATCCAGGACCTGGCCGTCCGGCGCCACCATGCTGAAGTCTTCGCCCATGGCGCGTTCGAAGCGGCCGAAGTCTGCCGTGTTGGCTCGCGCGGCAACGAACCAGTCGACGAAGAAGCGATGCAGGTCGATAACCTCGGCGCTGGCGCGTGAAAACAGGGAGCGCTCGCCGCTCATTTCTTCCCCGCATTGAGGTTGTAGTGCATGATCGAGCCGTGACGGCCGTGACGGTCGCGCTCCAGCGTGTAGACATCACCCTCAAGGCCAGTGCCTTGCGCGATGACGGCTGCAATCCGCGCCCGATCCTCGGCATCGAGCGCGATATCCATGATTTTGGCGTTGGCGAGCGCATGCGCCTGGTTACGAGCGCCGACGATGACAGCGGCGACTTGCGGCTGTTCGAGCACCCAGGCGCTGGCGATGGTGGCGATGTCGACGCCGCGGCGATCGCCAACGGCCTTCAGCGCCTGAAGCAGCTCCTGTAACAGGTCCCAGCCGCCGAAATCATCGATGATGAGTTTGTATTTGACCAGGGAACGGTTTTCGAGCGGCGTGGCGGGCTCGGCCACGCCAAGCCATTTGTCGCTGAGGAAACCACCAGCGACTGAGCCATAGCAGAGGAAGCTGACGCCGTTCTTCGAAGCGACTGCCGCCAGGCTCTTGCTCGGCCGCTGGTCGAGCACCGAGTATTGCAGTTGCTGGCTGACCAGCGGGATGCCGGCGGCGAGGATTTCGGCCAGCCGCGGCGTGTCGAAATTGGTGGTGCCGAGATTGCGCACCTTGCCTTCCAACCGGAGTTCATCGAGCCAGCCCATCGCATCGACATAGCGAGGTTGCGCATAGTCCCACCAGTGGAACTGCACGAGGTCGAGCCGCTCGGTCTTCAGCCGCCGCAGCGACTGGTCGACGATGCCCCTGATATAGTCGCGGCTTATGCTGGCCAGTCGTTCAAGGTCGGGCACCAGCTTGGTGTGCACCTTCATCCTGGCGGCAACATCGAGACCGCGCTCGCTGGCCAGCCGCAGGCGCGCGGCACCGATCAGCTCTTCGACGCCGGTGTAGATGTCAGCGCAATCATAGGTCCAGATGCCGGCGTCGAAGGTTGCGATCAGATCGGCCACCGCTTGGCTGCGGTCGACAGCGCCGTGGCCGCCGGCCAGCTGCCAGCCGCCACGAATGACGCGCGATATCATGTAGCCGGGGCCGAGTTCGAAGGTTTTGGTGGTCATGTCAGGTCATTCTCTTTCGGCAGCGGCACGGCCGTGGTTTCGGCATGGTTGAACCGCCGCTTGCCCATCCTGACGATCCGCAATCGGCTGGCGCAATTGGGATCGGGACAAGCGATCTCGGCGTCCGAGGTCATCCAGTCGTTCCTGTCCGTCGGGCGCTGCTTCGCCGCCAGCAGCGGCAGCACGGCGGCGAGCGAATAAATCGAGAAACCTTGCCCTGCCGGCATCGACAGCATCTCGCCCTTGAGCTCGAAATAGTCGCCAGCCTTGGCACCGCAGTAGATCGGTTTTCCCTCGGGGATGACCGCCTCGACGCGAAGATCGAACAGCTCGAAACTGTCGTCAGCCATTTCAGGCCTCCACCAGGCTGAAAGTGATGTCACAGGCGCCATTGCGGCGGATAACACCGCATGCGGCGGCGAACTGTTCGCGCTCCTTAGGCGGCACCTGCGCCACCACGCTGCCGGCCAGCCAGCCGATCGGAAACAGCAGCCGCGCCCCCTGCCCGTAATACAGGCCGATATCGAAGATCGCGTTGGGGTTGCCGCCCCACATGCGTGGCGGCACATAGGACAGCACGATATCGCCCGGCTGCGGGTTCAGCGTCGCGTTCTCGGCCGGCAACGGCCTGGCATAGGCCTGGCCCTCGAGATCGGCTGCGGGAACCGGACAGGAGATTTCCGGCCCCGTCCACATCGCATGGATGCCCGGAACGACGCGTGGCATGCCGAGATATTCCGATAGGAAGGCGGCGTTTTCCGGTGCCTTCTCGGGCAGCAACAGCGCCGTGACGGAAAGCTGCGAGCGCGGCTCGGTGATTCTGATGGCGGTCATGTCTGGTCTTTCGCGGCGGCAGCTTGCAGCTTGCTGCGCAGGAAGGTGAAGGGTCGACTGATGTCGGCGACCAGCGACTCGCGCGCCGCCTGCGCGTCCTGCGTGGACAGCGCCGTGACGATGCGGCGGTGATACTGGGCGGTGTCGACCTCGCCGGCCTCCGAGAAGGCGTAGATTGCGACACGGATGCAGGGGCCGGATTGCAGCCACAGGCTCTCGATCATCGGGATCAGCACGGCCGAGCCGCAGGAGCGGTAGATCTCGAAATGAAAGCTCTGGTTGAGCGTCACTTCGCGATCGACGTCCTTCTTGTGTTTCAATGCCCGCATCTCGTCCCATTCACCGAGAATGGTCTCGATGGTGGCGATCTGGCGCGGGCCCATGCGGGGCGCGGCCAGCGCGATCGCCTCGCCCTCGATCAGGATGCGGGCCCGCAGGAGATCATCGAGGCGTTCCAGTGTGATCGGCGGCACGCGCACCGAACGGTTGGGCAGCGCCTCCAGCGCCTTTTCCGTGATCAGCCGGCCGAGCGCCTCGCGCACCGGCATAGTCGAGGTGACCAAGGCGTCAGCCAAGCCACGGATGGTCAGCACCTGGCTCGGCTCGAACAGGCCGCCGATCAAGGCACGGCGCAGTTCGGAATAGACACGGTCCTGCACGGTTTCGCGGCCGACCGGCGCAAGCTGGGCCGCGATCGCCTCGTTGTTCTTTTCGATGGCAGCCTTCTGCATGGAATTCCGTTCTTGGCCGGTTTTCGGCTTGCGGATGAAATTAAACCCGAATAGCGTGATCAAAGCAAGTGTGATCACAAATCATAATCAGGAGACGGCAATGATCGTCTTCGGCCAGAGGGTTTGATGAGCGAGGCAACCAAACGGCAAGGGGAAACCCGCGCGCCGGTTCTGACGGCAAGGAATGTCGTCAGGCGGTTCGGCGGCCTTGTCGCCGTGAACGATGTCTCGTTCGATGTCAGGGCTGGAGAAATCCTCGGCCTGATCGGCCCCAACGGCGCCGGCAAGACGACGATGTTCGATCTGCTCGCCGGCAGCATATTGCCGACCAGCGGCGAGATCCTTCTCAATGGCACGCCTGTCTCGGGCGAAGCCGCACATCTGCGCATCGGTCGTGGCCTTGGCCGCACCTTCCAGATCCCGCGCCCGCTGCCCAATCTGACACTGATCGAAAACATCATGCTGGCGGCACAGGGCCAGGCCGGCGAAAGGCTGCTCGCCAACTTCGTCACCCCGTGGCGCGTGGCGGCGCAGGAAAGGGCCGCCAGGACAAAGGCGCTCGAACTGCTGGAACTGGTCACCCTCACCCATCTCGCGCATGAGCCGGCGCGCGTGCTTTCCGGCGGCCAGCGCAAACTGCTCGAACTCGCCCGCGTCATGATGGCAGACCCGGCGATCATCCTGCTCGACGAACCGGCGGCCGGCGTCAACGCAACGCTGCTCGAAGTCATCATCGACCGCATCCGCGACATCAATGCGCGAGGCATCACTTTCCTTTTGATCGAGCACAACATCGACATGGTGACGCGGCTCTGCCATCGCGTCCTCGTCATGGCGAGCGGCCAGTTGCTCAGCGAAGGCACGGCCGAACAGGTCGCACGCGACCCGCGCGTCATCGAGGCCTATCTCGGAGGCGCGGCATGAGCGAGACCGTCCTCGATGTCCGTGATCTCGAAGCCGGCTATGAACCCGGCGTGCCGATCGTGCGTGGCGCCTCGATCACCGTCGGCAGGGGCGAGATCGTCGTCGTGCTCGGCCCCAACGGCGCCGGCAAGTCGAGCTTCATCAAGGCTATCGCCGGCCTCGTCCCGATCAGCCGCGGCACGGTGCTTCTGGACGGCAATGACATCACTGCCGCGCCCGCGCACACCATGGTGCGGCTAGGCCTGGCCTTCGTGCCGCAGACCGAAAACATTTTTCCTCTCATGTCGGTCGAGGACAATCTGAAAGTCGCATGCGGCATCCTCGAACGGCGCGAGATTCCTGCGCGCATCGAGGAGATGTATGTGGCGTTTCCCGACCTCGTCCGCCAGCGGCGAACCGCCGCCGGCAACCTTTCGGGCGGGCAACGGCAGATGCTGGCCGTCGCACGGGCGCTGATCGTCCACCCCAAGGTGCTGGTGCTCGACGAGCCGTCGGCCGGCCTGTCGCCGAAATTCGTCTCGATGGTGTTCGAGATGCTGGCCGGCATCCGCAAATCCAGCGTCACCATCCTCCTGGTGGAACAGAACGCCAAGGCAGCGCTCGCCATCGGCGACCGCGCCTATGTACTGGTCGAAGGCAAGGACCGGCACGAGGGTGTCGCTTCCGAACTGTGGAACGATCCGATGATCGCCGAACTCTATCTCGGCCAGCGCCCGCTGCATGTCGAGAAAGGAGGTGCGGCATGAACCTGCAATTTGTCGTCGACGGGCTGCTGACCGGTTCGATGATCGGCCTCGGTGCCATCGGCGTGACGCTCACCTATTCGATCCTGCGCTTCTCGAACTTTGCCCATGGCGACTTCATGGCCTGGGGCACCTATGCGACATTGGCCGTCGTCAGCGCCATCGGCGCGATGGTCGGCAAGGTGGCACCCATTGCTCCCCTCTCCTTCGGCTGGCCGCTGATTGTCGCATTGGTCGTGGGCATGGCCTTCACCGCCCTGCTGGCGCTGCTGCTCGACAAGGTGCTATTCGCGCGGCTGCGCTCACAAGGCCAGGCGATCATCGTGGTGATGGCGAGCTTCGGTGCCTCGATGGCGCTGAGAAGCCTGCTTGAATTCACCTTCAGCTCGCGGCCGACCTATTTCAGCCGGGCGATTCAGATCGCCATGCCGATCGGCTTCGGCATCCGCATCACCCCCGACCAGATCGCCTTGCTGATGCTGACCGCCGTGCTGGTGCTCGGCGTGCATCTGTTGATGACGCGCACGCAGACCGGCCGCTCGATGCAGGCCCTGAGCCAGAATGCGGCATTGGCCCGCATCGTCGGCATCGACGTCGCCAGCGTGGTGCGCGTCACCTGGGTCATCGGCGGGGCGCTCGCCTGCGTGGCCGGCGTGATGATCGGCATTCTGGTGCAGATCCGCCCATTCATGGGCTTCGACATGCTGCTGCCGATGTTTGCCGCCGCCATTCTCGGCGGCATCGGCAGCATCCCGGGCGCCGTACTCGGCGGCTTGATCATCGGGCTGGCCGAAGCCGGCGCGGTGCAACTGATCGGCGCCGAATGGCGCGCCGCGGTCTCCTTCATCATCTTGATTGCGGTGCTGTTCGTGCGGCCGATCGGCCTGTTTGGTGTGAGGGAACGCTGATGGACCTGCTCGGCTACGGCGCCTTCTTCCTGACCACCGCGCTGATCTTCTCGCTGGTCACGCTGGGGCTCAATTTGCAGTGGGGGCTGACCGGCCTGTTCAATGTCGGCCTCGCCGGCTTCGTCGCCATCGGCGCCTATACATCGGCGATGCTGACCACACCGGACGATGCCGCGCGGCTGGGCGGCTTCGGCCTGCCGATCCTTGTTGGCTGGCTCGGCGCCATGGTCGTCGGCGGCATCGCCGCGGCCCTTACCGGCATGGCGACGCTGCGGCTCAGATCCGACTATCTGGCGATCACCACCTTCGGCGTCGCCGTCGTCGTGCAACTGGTCGCGCTCAACGCGCAGAAGCTGACCGGCGGACCGTTCGGCATCGGCTTCATCCCGCGCCCCTTCGGCAGCCTGGCCGAGACGCCGCTGCTGTTCAACCTGTCGAACCTTGCCGTCGTTTCGGTGGTGACACTGATCGCCTACCTCGCTCTGGAGCATCTGTCGCGCAGCCCTTGGGGGCGCGTGCTGAAGGCGCTGCGCGAGGACGAACGGGCAGCGATTTCGTTGGGCAAGAGCGCGCGTTTCTACCGCGTCCAGGCCTTTGCCACCGGCGGCGCCATCATGGCGCTGGCCGGCGCGCTGCAGGCGCACTTCACCGGCTTCATCGCGCCGGACAATTACCTGCCGATCCTGACCTTCCAGATCTGGGTGATGCTGATCGTCGGCGGCTCGGGCAGCAATCTCGGCGCCGTCATCGGCAGCATCCTGGTGTGGGCGATATGGGCGGGGTCAGGCACGCTGACCAGCATCCTGTTCCCGCCGGAACAGCAGGCGCGCGCCGCCGCGCTGCAGATCGCCGCCATCGGCGTCATGCTCTGCGTCATCCTGCTGATCCGGCCGAACGGCCTGTTCGGCGACAGGCCGCGGCGGCCATGGTTCGGCAGGCGGACGAAGATCGCTCAGGCCAAGAGCAGTTCCGGGTCATGAATGCCGTGCCCCGGCAGGAAACGCATAGCGCTTCGCTCTGGCATGCGGTCAGCCGCTATCGCCGCGAGCGGCCCGCGCTGCAAGGTGGGCGCGATGTCGACCTCGCCATTGTCGGCGGCGGTTTTTCCGGTCTATCGACCGCGCTGCACGCGGCCGGGAAAGGGCTTTCCGTCGCCGTTCTCGAAGCCGAATTCATCGCCTGGGGCGCGACCGGCAGGAATGCAGGCTTCGTCGTGCCGAACTTCGCCAAGATGGACCCGACCGACATACTGGCCCATCTCGGGCCGTCACGTGGCGAAAGGCTGATCGATTTCGCCGCCGGCAGTGCCGATCTGGTGTTCCGCTTGATCCGGCAGCACGGCATCGACTGCGGCGCGGTGCAGAGCGGATGGATCCAGCCGGCGCATTCGCTTGCCGCCTTCGAGAAGGTCAAGTCACGTGCCGGGCAATGGGCGCAGCGTGGCCGGCCGGCAGTCACATTGGATCGGCAGGAGGTCGAGGCGCTGACGGGCCTGCCAGGCTATGTCGGCGGCTGGATGGATCGTTCTGGCGGCGTACTCAACCCGGTCGAATACGCGCGCGGGCTCGCCGATGCGGCGGAGAAAGCTGGCGCGAAGATCTTCGAGCGGACGCGCGTCACCTCGGTTGATCGCATAGCCGATGATTGGATGCTGAAAACGCCTTCGGGATCGGTACGCGCTGCCAAGGTGTTGATCGCCACCAACGCCTATGGCTGGTCCCTCAATCCGTCATTGCAGCGAACCTATTTCCCGCTGAAAGTCTTCCAGATCGCGACAGCGCCACTGCCGCGCGAAATGCGCACGCGGCTGCTGCCCGGCGGGCAAGGTGTCGGCGACACCAGGCGCAATCTGTTCACCTTCCGCTTCGACGCCGAAAACCGGCTGATCAGCGGCGGTATGCATATTCTTGGCGCCGGCGCCGATACGCGTGTACCGCAGGCAATCTGGCGGCGGCTTGGCCAGAATCTCGACCTGCCCGACTTGCCGCCGCTTGCCTACAGCTGGTCGGGAATAGCAGCGGTCGAACCGGATTTCCTGCCGCATCTGATCGACCTCGGTCCCGGCCTGATCGCCGGGCGCGCCTGCAACGGCCGCGGCATTGCCATGACCACGGCGATGGGCAAGGTGCTGGCCGATTGGGCCGCTGGAACCGACGCCCCTGACTTGCCGCTGCCCGTTGTGGCGCCAGCGCCGATCCCGTTCCATGCGATACTGCGGCATGCGCCCAATATTTTGCTCGGCTGGAGCATGCTGCGCGACCGGTTGGACAATGCGAATCTGGTTCTTCGAGCGTGAGCGCTTCGAGGAGGAATATGCCCGCCGCGCAACGATTGGTTATCGGTAAGTCAGAGGATCGTCAGTTTAATTTGTTTGCTGCGGTCATCAGCGTTCGTCCGGAGGACTGGGGACGGCGGGCGACCCTGCCCAAATTAGATTCTGAACAGGCTTCTCATCCCCCCAATATCGGACGGCGAGCTCGCATTCCAATGTAGGAGCGGCGTCATTTTGGCACGTGACCAGTTGATGGCCTCGCACTAGCTCGAAACCGCACCGGGCTCAATCGAATTGCTCGTTGTGCTGCGGACAACGGCGTCATCACCCAATGAGTCAATCGCCTTCGTGTTCTCGCATCTTGCGTTCCACACCGCCTTTTTTGCGACTTTCGAAGCACAAGTCATGAATATGGGATGACGGGGTATTCGGTTCAAATTCGCCGCTAACGTCAGCTTTGCGCCTCATGCACGAACCCGCTTCGCGGGAGGGGCGCCTCGTTCTGAGATGGTGCGACAGGCATTGGTCTTGAGCAGGTAGAGCCCGCGATCCGACCATGGAGTTCCCTTCAGCGAGAGGAACTGGCCATGGCTACCTTGTCGACCGATGCTCCGACCACGCCGCTTCGCCAGCGCATGCAGCAGCAGGACATGCTGATGCGGGGTCTGGGACCGCATACGCAGCAGGACTACATTCGTCATGTCCGGCGCTTCGCCGCGTTCCTTGTCTGCGCTCCCGACACGGCGACGATCGAGGACATCCGGCGCTTCCAGTTGCATCAGCATGAGAACGGCCTGGGCCCGGCGACCATCGCGTTGAGGAAGCGGCGCGGCTGCTCGAAGCGGCGCCAGGCATCAAATACAAGGCCGCGCTCGGTGTCGCCTATGGCGCTGGTCTGCGCGTGTCCGAGGTCGCGCACCTCAAGGTCGACGACATCGACTCCACACGCATGCTGATCCGCGTTGAACAGGGCAAGGGACGCAGGGACCGCATCGCCATGCTCTCGCCGCAACTGCTGGAACAGCTGCGGCTGTGGTGGCGCGAAGGCAAGCGGCGCGGGGTGATGCTCCCCATGGCTGGGTGTTCCCGGGGCGTAATTGCATCGCGCCTGTCTCGTCGCGGCAACTGCACCGCGCGGTCAGGAAGCATCCGACGTCGGCATCTCCGCAACATGCGCCCTTCCAACCTCCGAGAATACTACTTCACCGGACCACGTGTAATGGTCGTGAGTTCTGCGATCACGTCAAACGCCTTGATGCTCAACGTCGGGTCCCCTTTCATCTCCGCAATAATTGGCCCGTCCAAGAAGGCTTTCACTGCGGCATCATCGTCGAATAGGTAGACCCCGCCAGCTTCGCTTTGGGCCTCGTTTATGATCCAGACCTTCCAGCGCAGGCCAGGTATGTCCGCGATGGGTTGAGCATAGGGCAGGTTTTCTCTCTCGTACTCGGCCCTCGGCCCGTTGAGCTTGTAGTTGATTTGCAGGATTTTAGCCGACATGTCTTTCCTCCCTCAGTAGTTGACGTTGCGCGGCCACAAGCGACCCGCCATGCGTCCCTTGTTGCGTCCGAGCGAACGATCAGGAAAGTGCCCGACACGCGCAGTACGGTCCGGCCTAGTCTCGTTTGCGTCATCTTACGCCAGGTCATGGTAACCTCCGTTGATCGGGGATGCTCGAATGACAACCACCATGACGGCAGAAGGCGGGAAGGCGCCAGGGCAGCTTCGGAAGCGTACCGCTTCCGATTGTGAACTGGCCTTAGACCTCCGCAAGGCCTAACCTGCGGCAGGGAGCGCTCAGCCATGACGCGACGGCCTTACGGATTGGTCTGCCCGATCTCGCGCGCCTGCGAGTTCCTGGAGCCGCGCTGGACGATCCAAATCCTGACCGAGCTCTGGAACGGCTCGACCCGCTTCAATGACATTCGCAAGGGGGTGGGCAACGTCTCGTCCGCCCTCTTGTCTAGGCGGCTCAAGGAGATGGAAGCGTTGGGCCTGGTCGAGCGCGTCGAGGACGGGGCGACGGGCACCATCGGCTATTTCCGCACAGAGAAGTCAATCAAGCTCGAGCCGGCGATGAATGCGCTGGCGGAATGGGCGCAATGCAACATCGAGGCGGAAATCGCTCTCGGCGACGTGGATGTTTCGACCCTCATGTGGGCCGTGCGGCGAAAGATCGACCTCGCTGAACTGCCGCGGCGGCGCGCCGTCATCCGCTTCCATTTCCGCGACGACCCCCCCCCGAAGTCTCCCCATTACTGGTTTGTGGTCGAGCCAGGCGCGGACTTGCCCGAGCTATGCTCGCTCGACCCCCGCCGGGACGTCGATCTTTACGTCGAGACCAGCGTTGTTTCGCTGGGGGCCATCCTGGAGGGCCGCTCCAGCATCGAGCGTGAGAAAGAAAGGGGTGGCCTTTTCCTGAGCGGCGACCCCGGCCTTGCCCGCGGCATGGATCGTTGGCTGCGAACTTCGGTATATGCGGCGCTTGAGGGAATCGTCCAGCTTTCTTGAAAGCCATTGCCATTGTTGCGCACTGAAAGCCGCCAGTCCGCATTCGGCCCCCCAGAGCGCGCTGGCCGGACTGGACCACCCACGCGGCATCCTCGTCACCGCAGGGTGAGGCTAACGAACCGCATGCTCGACATGGCGGAGAAATCCACTCGATGTCGGCTTGCCGCGATTTTGATCGATCTCGCGTGCTCACCGGCTGATGGGTGGGTGAAGTCGGCGTCCCCAATGCGCTTTTCCCAAGCTTGTGGTACTGATCAGTCGTGCAGTGTGATGCGCCCGAGCATGGGAGGACGGTCATGGACCGTAAGCTTGCTGCAATTCTCGCCGCGGACGTCGTTGGCTACTCCGCACTGATGGAGCAGGACGAACAGGGCACGTTCGAGCGTGTCAAGGCGGGCCGTAAGGGACTGTTCGAACCCGAGATCGCCCGCCACCATGGCCATATCTTCAAGCTCATGGGCGACGGTCTGCTGGCAGAGTTCTCTAGCGTCATGGACGCCGTCGAATGCGCCGTGGCGCTTCAAGGAGGCCTCGCAGAGCGCAATGCGGCCGTTCCCGAGGATCAGCGCTTCCAGGTGCGTATCGGCGTCAATCTGGGCGAGGTGATCGTCGAGGGCGACGACCGCTTCGGCGAAGGAGTCAACATAGCTGCGCGCCTGGAGCAGATCGCGGAGCCTGGCGGCATCTACGTGTCCGGCAAGGTGGCCAAGGAAGTGGAGAAGAAGCTTGCCTTCGCCTTCGAGGCCATGGGCGAGCAGCGCGTGAAGAACATCGCCGAACCTGTGCCGGTCTACCGGGTGAATCTGCATGGGCAGCCTCGGCGCCGCCTGCTCAAGGCTCGGCGCTTGCGCGACAGATGGCTAATACTGGCGAGGTTGGCTGCAGTTGTGGCGGTAGCCCTCGGTGCAGTTCTTGGCATCCAGGGCTGGTGGAAATCATCGGGTGTGGCTGTCGATTACGCGTCGATTGCCGTCCTGCCGTTCGACAACCTCGGCAAGGACCCCAAATGGGATCGGATCGCTGACGGGATTACGGAAGACACCATCACCGACCTGTCCCAATCGGACCATGTTCTCGTCATCGCACGCCACTCGACCGACGTTTACAAGGGCAAGGCCGTGGACGTCCGCCAGGTCGGCGCCGATCTGGGCGTGAGGTATGTTCTCACGGGTGGCTTGCAGGCGAACGGCGATCGCGTTCGCATCACGGCGCAGCTTGTCGACGCTGCCACAGGCGCCGACCTTTGGTCCGAGCGCTACGACCGATCCGGCGAGGATATCTTCGCGGTGCAGAGCGACGTCACTGCGAAGATCGCAAATACCTTGGGGTCACAAGTCGGTGTCATTCGCAAATCGCAATTGAAACTCGCCCAGCACAAGCCACCCAATAGTCTGACGGCTTATGACACCCTTTTGATGGCCGACCAGATGGCCTTCACCCCGGTGGGAGGTATCACCAAGGATGGGTTGATCGAAGCAGAGAAGCTGTTCCACAAGGCCATAGACCTCGATCCGCAGATGGCACGGGCCTACGTCGGTTTAGCCTACGTCTATAGCTACATGTTTGGCTATGGGTTTGCTGTTTCTCCTGAAC
This sequence comes from Mesorhizobium sp. M0051, assembly GCF_040323235.1. NCBI lineage: Bacteria > Pseudomonadati > Pseudomonadota > Alphaproteobacteria > Hyphomicrobiales > Phyllobacteriaceae > Mesorhizobium > Mesorhizobium sp. M0051. The sequence goes on along the minus strand of NZ_JAMYUT010000028.1, from coordinate 88,697 downwards.
AGGCACTGTCAAAGCAGTTGGAGGCTGCCCGAAAAGCCGTGGAGCTCGATCCCAACAGCAACAAGGCCCATGGCGCACTCGGCCAGGCCCTCGCCTGGAATGGTGAGGGGGCGCAAGCCCTTGTCGAGTTTGACAAGGCGGAATCCCTCGCGCCAAACGACGCCGACACTCTTGCGCTGATTGCCATGAATATTAATCAAGAAGATACCGCACGGGCCGTTCGCCTCTCGGAACGAGCTATTTTGCTAAATCCTTACTACCCAAACTGGTATAATATTAGTCTTTACTGGTCGTACTTTTTTAGCGAACAGTTTGATAAATCGCTTAAGTATGTAACGCTTTACCAAAACCCTTCGCTCAATGAGATATCATTTACTGCGATGCTGTATGGTTACCTGAACCAGCCGAACGAGGCGAAGAAAGTAGCTGAGGAGGTGCTCAAACAAGACCCCGGGTGGACCGCAGAGAAGTTTGTGACCAAGTGGTCAATCGCCCCCGGGCACAATTCAGAGCTGGTTGCAGAAGGCGCACGGAAGGCCGGACTCCGGGCCTGCGCGACCGCGGCGGAGCTCAAAGGCAACCCCAACATGATCCACATGAAATCGTGCGATGCAGAGCGCGCCAAGGCGGCATCGGGCTGATCTAGCGCGTAGTCGGCATGAAGCCGCTCCGCCCCGCCCAAAGCGCGATCGCCGTCGGTCCGGGTTCGAGGCAGGTCGGCGAAGGGGTAGAGCTGGCGCGAAGCAGCCCGCGCTATTGTTGGACGCGAAGGTCGGCTCTCTCCCCACGTCCCGGAAGCGGCCCTTCGGCTTTCGGCCCCAAATGCTGCCTGGCGGCGATGCGCCGCATTATCGGTCATCCAGGCACCAATGAAACTTCTCCAAAGCTGCCGTGCCAAATGATTCTTGCTAGCGACTGGGGCGAGAGGGGTCTTATCAAGGGTTTCAGGGGCGCACTCCAAAACGGGGCCCTCATTCCATAAAAAATCACACTCACCCGCCGCGGTCGACCTTGGGAAGCACCGAACCGCAAATGGCGGCTACCAGGAGCGTCACGCGCGATCGCGGAGCGACCGGACAAGATCGGGTGGGAGACATCGTTTATTCCCTCCTGCGCGGTCGTGCTTCGTTGCGACGACCCTCGTCCGAGTAACGGGCGAGTTCCGATCGTTTGCCGAAATTGCGCCGGCCAGAGCCCTGAAAGGATGGAGAGCCGTCGGCGAAGTCCTCGTGTATGCTAGGCGACGGAATCCGTCACACGTGGGGATCGTCATGGTCGGTTCGCCAGCAACTGCCGCCCTTGTCCTCAACGACAAGGTTGTCGTTGACCTGGAAGGCGAGACGCTCCGTCTTGTTGATGGCGACGCAATCGCCCTCAGGCCGCAGGCCTATGCGGTCCTTCGCCACCTCGTCCAGAACGCGAACAGGCTGGTCAGCAAGGCCGAGCTGCTTGAAGCCGTCTGGGGAAGCGCCGCCGTTACCGACGACAGTCTCGTTCAATGCATCCACGAGATCCGGCGAGCGCTCGGCGACCAACGGCATGCGGTCTTGGCCACCGTCTCGCGACGGGGCTACCGCCTGTCGCTGGAGCGTGGCGACGAGAGTGCGCTCGGCGGCCCTTCGATCGCCGTGCTGCCGTTCGCCACCATGAGCGGCGACGAGCCTCACTACTTCGCCGATGGCCTGGTCGAGGACATCATCACCAACCTCTCGAAGATCCCGGGCCTGTTCGTCATCGCACGCAATTCCTCCTTCGACTTCAGGGGCGAGAAAGCCGATCCACGCACAATCGCCGCTGAACTGCGCGTTCGCTACCTGCTGCAGGGCAGCTTGCGGCAGTCCGGGGGGAGACTGAGGTTGAATGCCCAGCTTGTCGACGGCGCATCGGCCACTCATATCTGGGCCGACAGGTTCGAGGGCGCGGCAACGGACGTGTTCGATCTCCAGGATCAGTTGACCGAGCAGATCGTGGGCTCGATCGAACCGAGTGTCCGTCGTGCGGAGATCGACCGCGCGCGCCGCAAGCGGCCCGAAAGTCTGGACGCGTACGATCTCTACCTTCGGGCCCTGCCGCACGCGCATGCGAACACGCCCGTCGAGACCGACAAGGCCCTGCAACTGCTGGCGCGCGCGATCGAGCTTCAGCCGGACTATGTCGCTGCGCATGGCTACGCCGCATGGTGTCACGAGCAGCGCTACCTCCGCAACGGTTTGGATCCCGCAGACAAGGCGGCCGCACTCAACCACGCCGACATTGCGTTAGGCATCAACAGCGACGACCCGCAGGCGATGAGCATCGGCGCGTTCGTCCGCGCCAACCTCACCCGGGACTACGACGCCGCCGTTGAGGTGCTCGACCGGGCCCTCGCATTGAACCACAATTCGGCCTTAGCCTTTGGCTTCAGCGCTTTGGTCAGTGCCCACAGTGAGCGACACCAGCGGTCGGTGGAACATGCGCACAAGGCGCTGCGGCTGAGCCCGCTCGACGATCCACTGAGCTACCATCCCTACTGCGCACTAGCCCTGACCCACCTTTTTGCCGGCGCCTTTGCCGACGCGGCCAGATACGCCGCTCTGGCGGTCCGGGCCAATCCCGGCTTCAGCATCCCGTACGCCTATTTGGCGGCCAGCCACGTCGGCCTTGGCAATGTCGAAGCCGCGCACTCTGCGGCAACACGACTGATCGAGGTGGCGCCGAATTTCTCGGTCGGCGGCTACGTGCGAACTAACCTGTTCCGGCCGTACTTGATGGACGCACTGGCAACAGCCTTGCGAACGGCAGGGCTTCCTGAATGAGCCAGCCAGCGCTGACCGAACCGCGCGCAGGTCGCCCGACGCACTAAGACATAGCCGCGTTTCGGCACTGTCTTTAACAGCGGGTGGTCGTTGTCTCCCGATGCTTGGCGAATGTCGGTCACGCATTTGAACGAGGCTCTCCTCGGTGACGACGCCTCCTCCCCAAACCGCGCGCATCAGGTCTTCCTTGGAGACGATATGGTTGGTAGCAAACGCTCTTCTACCGAAACGGGCCAGACGAAGACGCCGATCGGGAAAATATCGCCCTTTGATCGGAGTCCTTTCGTTACATCCGGCAGGACTTCGCTCACACTTGCCGGCGGATTTGCCACCTGCTGTCCGCCGGAACACGACAGATGAATCGCGCTTGGTGTTTCTCAGCTACCCTAGCGATGCTGTCTTGCTGGAATGGCGCTGGCGCCCACGACACCGAATCGGGATGGACCTATCCACCTGCTTGCTGCGGAGGCGACCAAGAGAGAGGCGATTGCCAAGAAATTCCGAATACCAGTGTGAGCACCGGCCCTGATGGTTTCAGAGTGCTGCTCAATCCGGGCGACCATCACCTCGTCACAAGGCAACACTTTTTCCGAATTCCGTATGGCGACACCATTCCGTCCGGAGACAGCCATTTTCACATTTGCTTGCACCCAACCGAAGATCACGCAAACTGCTTCTTTGCTCCTCCCGACGGATTTTGATTTGCGAGGCATCGGACGCATCCTATGGCGCCCGCGGAAGGCGCTCCTAAGGGTAATATGGACTTTTTCTAAGTCATGCAGTCGTTTGGCGATCCAACGCAGCATCGGGAAGACCAAGGGCTAGGCCACGGGGGATTTCGGCGTTCGCTACATGCTCGCCACGCTCGGACGCTTTGCTGATGTGGTTGTCTCGCGCCGGCCCGGAGTGCCGACTAGACCTACAGTTGGGAGGTCGCAGGCCGAGCATTTCGCGGAGCCCGGAATGTCGGCTTGCTAACGTCTGCAGCCTAGAAGCTGCCGGTCCGCGGTCGGCCCAATTCCGGACATACTAAGTTTCTTCGTTCGCTAGCGGGAGCTTCGCCCGGCGTCACAACCATATGCGTCATCACGGCGACAGCGGGCCGCCAATACCGGCGCGATCAGCGACTCACGTCTCCCCTTTGCGCCGAGCTGGTTCTATGGCTGCCCAAGAGGCTGCGCCTCCCCCGCCTCGCATTCCGGCAGCCGCACAGGTTTGGCGAGTTTTGCCAGCGCTCCGGGCTTGGCGCAAAGCGGGAAGCCGGCGAGCGGCATTGTCTCGATGAAACGACCGCGCTCCGTCTTGCTCAAGCTGAATTCATTGACCATGCCCTCGACGGTCAAATCCGAGTAGTGCTTGAGAGTTTCCCTGACCGAAGCATTCGCCTCATCGGTTCGACCCAGTGCCGCGAGGGAGCTGCTACGCATCACCCATTCCCATTTGCCGTAGTTATCGGGCGTCTTGCGTTCCAGCATCTTCAAGGCGTCCTCATAGCGGCCAGCCATAAAATAGGCAGTGGAGTAGAAAGCAGTTGCCCACATCGGGTAATTCGGGTCGAGCCGTATAACTTGGTCGACCAACTGAGCGCCGCGTTCGGGTTCGTCGAAGCCTGACGCAAAGCCGGAATAGAATGTCAGGATTTCGGCCGAACCGGGAGCGAGGCGGAGGGCCGTGTCCAACTCGACCTTGGCGCGGGCGTTGTCGCCCTTGTCTTTGAGGCTCATGCCAAAAACGGCGTGCGCCTCGGCGTCGCTCGGATCGAGCCGCACCGCGCGTTCGGCTACATCGGCAGCCGCCTTGATCTCGCTCTCGGGATTGATACCGAAGCCAGCCAATATGTTATGAGCATGATAAAGTTCCACCCAGGCGCGGGCGAACTCCGGGTCCAGTTTGACAGCAAGATTGAGCAGCCTGATGGCCTCCTCCTCATCCGCTGCGGTAATCTTTTCAATCCTTTCGGTTCCGAGCAGATAGTAGTCATAGACAGTCAAGTTGTCCGGCCGTTTACGCTTCGCTGCAGCCCGCCCCGCTCCCTGTATTAGCCCCACGCCGTTGCCGAGACGGTTGGTGACCTGCTCGGCGATCTCGGTTTGCACGGCGAATACGTCTTCAGCAGGCCGGTCCCATCGCTCCGACCACAGATGGTTGCCGGTTTTTGCATCGATCAACTGCGCGGTGATCCGCAGCCGACCGCCCTGGCGCTGGATCGAGCCTTCCAGCACATAGCCGACGTCGAGCGCACTCGCGACCTGGCGGACATCCACCGACTTGCCTTTGTACGCTTGCGTCGAATTGCGTGCCACGACGTCGAGTTCGGGAAACTGCGCGAGATCGGTGATGATGTCCTCGGTGAGGCCATCGGCCAAGCGCCCGGTGGCCTCGTCGCCGCCAAAGTTGTTGAAGGGCAGCACCGCGACCGACGGCTTGGCCCCCAGTGGTGCAGGCTGAAAGAACCACCAGGTCCCTCCACTCGCCAGAGCCAGCACCACGATGGCCGCCGCAGCCGTCCTGGTCCAGCGCGGCATCATTCCGGCAAGCGGGCGGCGCGCCCGTTTGCCGTCGAGTCTCAGCCGGTACATCCGCACTGGGCGGCTGATGTTTTTGACCTGCTGCTCGCCGGCGAAATCGAGCGGCCAGTCGAGTTTGCCCTGGAGATGATCGTATGCCGTGCCCGACACCATCACGCCGCCCGGCTCGGCCAGCTGCTCCAGGCGAGCTGCCACGTTGACGCCGTCGCCATAGACATCGCCATCCACCAGTGCCACATCGCCCAGATTGATCCCGAGGCGAAACACGATCCGCTCTGCCGCCAGCAGGCCGGCATTACGCTTCGCAGCTGCCTGCTGGATCTCCGCGGCACATATTACCGCGTCAACCACGCTGTCGAAGGCGACGAGCGCGCCGTCGCCTATCAGCTTGACGATGCGGCCCTGATGCCGGGCAATCACGGGATCGGTCAGTTCGGCGCGAATGGCCCTCAGCCGCGCGATGGTGCCCGCCTCGTCGGCTTCCATCGCGCTTGAGTAGCCGACCATATCGGCCGCCAGGATCGCCAACAGTTTCCGGTTCAATGGAGGGACGATCATCATCCGGCCCCCGGACCCAACATAGCTAAAATGGTACACCTAACCCAGCGCCCTGACGAGAGGCCCGCCCTGCTATAGCCAGGAAGTCGTCCATTAGCCCCAGTTGGTCGGAAAGGTCGCTTCTGGCGCAAAGCGGTCCGCACTACGCACGCAAGGGTCGGCTTTCTTGCCCAGTCATCCTGAAAGCTGACAGTCCGCTTCCGGCCCCAACTGCAGCATTTTCCACTTTGAGGCGAAATAATTCTCGACTATGGTCCGTCAGGCTTACGGCATGGGGGATTGCCGATGGTTTTATCACGCAGGGGTGTCGTGCTCGGCGGCCTGGCGCTGGTCGCGGTCGGTGCAACTGGCAATATTGTTCAAGCCGCGACGGCAAAATCCTTTTTCGCCGGTGCCGCCAGCGACAACAATTTTGTCTATCGCAAGACCAATTTCGCCAAGATCGACAAGAGATGGCATCGCCAGATCGTCAAGTATTTCAGCAGCGAGCCGGTCGGCACCGTCGTGGTCGATACCCGCCACCACTTCCTCTACCTCATCATGGAAAACAAGACCGCCATCCGCTACGGCGTCGGCGTCGGCAAGGACGGCTTCAAATGGTACGGCCGCGCGACGATCGACCGCCGTGCGCTGTGGCCGCAATGGGTCCCGCCCCCCGAAATGCGTAAGCGCAAGCCGGACCTGCCGCCCATGGTCGCAGGCGGCGCGTCCAACAATCCGCTCGGGCCGCGCGCGCTCTATCTGTACCGCGACGGCGCCGACATCGGCTACCGCCTGCATGGCACGCTGGAGCCATGGAGCATCGGCACCGACGCTTCCAGCGGCTGCATCCGCATGTTCCCGGAAGACATCATCGACCTCTACCAGCGGTGCCCGATCGGCACCGCAGTGGAGGTCCTACCGCACATCGCCGACCAGGCGCCCGCTTCCACCACTGTCGAATGATTGGCGCATCATGAACAGCATGATTGAAACCACACGCCGGCTGCTCGCCGCCGGCCTGCTGGTGCTGGCCGCATCCTGCTCGACCAGCAACACGCTGGCCCCTCCTACCCCCGACGTCACCAACACCGAGATTGCCGGTTTCCAGAACGTGCAGCCGGGCAGCGAGGAGGATTTTATCCTCAATGTCGGCCGCCGCACCTATTTCACGCAAGGTTCGGCCGCGCTCGATTCTGTCGCCAAGGCCACCCTTGACACCCAGATCGCCTGGTTAGCAAAGCATCCGCGCTGGCTGCTCAAGCTGCAGGGTTTCGCCGACGATCCAGGCGCAAGTGAAACGGCGCTGTCGAAGCAGCGCGCCGATGCGGTGATGGACTACCTCGCCGCCGGCGGCATAGACCGCAACCGCATGTGGGCCAAGGGCTACGGCAAGGACAGGCTCGTCCGCGACTGCCGCGACGCCGCCTGCAGGTCGCAGAACCGCCGCGTTGTGTCTAATTTGCGCGATGAGAGGGACGAGTCGTAGGGGCTGCTTGTCACCAAAGGAGCGCCTCCGCCGGCGGATTGAGCTTGCCGACCGGTGTAACGAGGGCGATGCAGGCTGCACCGTTGAAAATATCATGGGCGGCGCGACGGAGGGGGAGCAGGTGCATCACCGCTTTTTCCTCGTTAAGCCCGAGCGATGCGAAAGACAAGACGCCGATCGAAGGCAGTTCGTCAATGTGACTTAAGCCATCGGCCAACAACGCGTTTGCTCTTTTGCTGACAAGATGTACGCGGTCGAATGCGCTAATGATCACGTGCTGGGTCAGATCCTCAAGCAACCCGTTTGCAGCGACCACGCGCCCGTCCGCGCGGAGCACCGCCGCCGGCAATCCGACTGCGGCAAGTGTATCGACGGCTGATTTCGCACGTTCCAAGTGAAGCCTGGCCGCCATAATGCCCGCACGCGCCAGATGCGGCCTCAAGCTGTCCAGGAAATCAATAGCGGAGCGGTCATACGGTCCGGCCTCGACGGCACGGTCGAAACTGTAGACCATCATGTCACCGTTGGGGACATCGATGATGGTCCCCGCCGCCCAGCCTACTCCCTTAGGTGTGGAGCCTCAACAGGTTGTCCTCGGTTAAGGCGAGGCGACTGATGGGCGGTTTTGACTTTAGGCTGCCGTGGGGGCGATGCCAATTATATCTGTGCAGCCAGACCGGCAGTTCGGCGGCGCGGTGGTCGGATGTCGGATAGGCAATGGCGTAGGCCCACTCCCGGAGCGCGGTCTGGATGAAGCGCTCGGCCTTGCCGTTGGTCTTGGGCGTATAGGGCCTTGTCGTGACGTGCTTGAGGCCGAGATCGCGGCAGGCCTTGGCGAAGGCCTTCGACCTGTAGCAGGCGCCGTTGTCGGTCATGACGCGGGCGATCGCGACGCCGAGGCTGGCGTAGTAGGCAACCGCCGCCTTGAGGAAGGCGATGGCGCTTTCTTTTTTCTCGTCGGGCAGGATTTGCGAGAAGGCGATGCGCGAAGCGTCGTCGATGCAGCATGGACGAACTCCCAGCCGGCGCCACGCGACTTGCCCTTTTGCGGATCGCCGGTGATGCGATGGCCGACCTGGCTGAAGCGGCCGAGCTTCTTGATGTCGATGTGGATCATCTCGCCGGGGTGCTCGCGCTCGTAGCGCCGGACCGGTTCGGCCGGCTCGATATCCTTGAGCCGCGACAGCCCGGCGCGCTTGAGAACCCGGCTGACGGTGGCGGGCGAGACGCCGACCTCCATGGCGATGTGACTGCCGGTCCAACGCTGCCGCCGCAGCGCCACGATACGCTCGGCGATCGACGTGGCGGTGGCCTGTGGCATACGGGCAGGTCGCGAGGAACGATCGATCATGCCTTTGCTGCCCTCGGCCTTGTAGCGCTCGACCCAGCGCGCCACGATCTGGGCCGACACGCCGTAGGTGCGCGCCGCATCGGCTTGGGAAAGACGCCCCTCAATGACCGACAGCGCCATCTCCTCTCGACGCAGCGGCGTGAGACGGGCATTCTTGTGGATGTTCATTCGGACCCTCCGGCGAGTGCTGCAGCTTGGTAACTCCAGTCTCCTCGGTCCGGTCCGAATGGACAACCCTCTGAAAGCTCACACTTAGGGCGACAGAGTTCAGTGTAGAACGGGTCGCGGTCGACCTCTTCTCTGGTGAAGATGTCGAGGTCGTGCACGAACCCAGGGTATTTCATGGGGGCTAAGCGCGTCGCCCGCGAATTGCGCTTGTCCCAACCGCCGTCAACAAATGCGCGCATGAACTCCGCGGTGCCGGGAGAACTGGTCCAGCGGATCTCACCGGCACTGGCGGTAAACAGAATGCCTCCTGCAGAACTGATTGCATGGCTTAGATTGTCGAGTACTTCCGGCCACAGCTCCGAAATGATCGCCGCCTCATAGATACGGTCGATGATACCGTCCTCGATCCCCAATCGGCTCATTCTAGCGTTGCACCTAAGTCGGGGAGTACCCACGGACTTCCTTCCTCAAAGAGTGCCATCGGCAGATCTAGGGTCTCCGTTCGGTCGGACCGTCACCCCGGGTGGTTGGGATAGATCCTGGACATCACAGACATCAGTTCCGCCTGTCGGCTGGTCTCGGTCTTGGAAAATATGCTCTTCAGTTGATTGCGAACCGTCTCGCGCGCAAGCTTCAGCGTGTCCGCGATCGTCCCAATATCGTGCCCGGCGCTCAAGAGGCTTGCGACGCGCCCTTCTGCTGCCGTTAATCGGAAGGCGTTTCGCAGCCGGTCCGTGGAATGCAGAGGTCTTTCGTCGAGGTCCGACACGATGAGTATGGCGCTCGCATACTGGAACGCATCGGCTATGATCCCGATGCTGGGCAGCACGTCGACGAGCAGCGGGCGGCTGCCAGGCCTGGCGAGGGCGACCGGTCCAATATCCTTCAACGCCGTAGACGAACGCGTCCGCGTGGCGATTCCGACGACGCGCTGGAGGGCGATGTCGCTCTCGTGATGCATGGCGTGGAGGTGCCCGTTGGTGATCGAGAGCCCCGCGTGCAGCAGCTGGCTTGCCCTTGAATTGAGCTGCGCCACCCGGCCGCGCCAGTCCAGGAGGAACGCGGCGCTCGAGATGTCGAGGACGTTGAGGCTGACCTTGCCCCGCGAGGAGACCAGGCGCTCGGACAGTGCGATCAGCCGCCGAAAATGGGAAACCAGCGTCTCCAGATATCGCGCGTCATCCCGCGTGAACTGGCCCTGACCCTGGCCTTTCAGCATCGGCACGGCCCATGGCGCGCCCTCGACATTGCAGCCAATCATCGCGAAGCCGGGAAATCCGAAAGGCAGGTAGAGTTCGTTGTATTGCCGAAGGCGCCTTCGGTCCTCTTTCGTGGACAGGTCGTCTTCGATGACCACGGTTCTGCCCGCGTCAAGCAGGGGCAGTCCTCGTTCGGCCCGGTAGTGGTTGAGGAACCAGTTGTTCTTAATATACTCCTGCAAGAGGTCTCGGTAGTCGTGCGAGGCCGGCATTTCGAGCAGCGACCGATTGGGACTCCGAGGATCATTGCTGCTGCTGTCGGGGTTGCGCGGATAGAACATAACGCACGCGGCGTCGAGCGAGCGCGCCAGTCCGTGAAGGGCGTCAGGCCAGGTCTCGGGAGTCAGGATCGCCTCGTAGCAGGCGTCGACGGCCTTGTTTACCCGCTCCTGTTTCATGGCCACACCTTCGCGAATTTCCTTGCGATCATCGTGAGGTGACCGATTGCCCGGGTCCGTATCTTTGCGGATAGGCTCAAATCGGCGTTTCGGGACCGGGACTCGCGGGAACGCCCATCGGTTTCAATCCGCCAGCCATTGGCATGAGTCTCAATTGCGCGAGACGCCGAGCGTGCGCGCGGCAGGATCGGCAAAAGATCGTGGACACCGAAAGGCAACGCGCCGAGGCCTGCGGTGGCCTTCGCTGCCCGCTCCATCGCTTTATCCCGCCGAGTCGGATCAAGCGCTGCTTCGACCTGACAGTCTTGGATGACAGCAAAATCGAACGCTGGAGACACAAAACACCTCCCCCACAGACTGTTGCCTATGGCGCTACGGCAAATAATCCACCGAAAATCCCCAATTCGTATCCAGAATCGGTAGCCACTATCCAGAACGGGTAGCCACTTTCAGTTGATAATTTGGCCAATACTACTCAGGGGTTGTCCCCTCAACCCCCATTAAGTATTTGAAGGTTGCGCCTTTTTTATTTTTCTGTCCAGCTTTTACATGCCTTTATTCGGTTTAGGCCGCTCCATTTCCGGCGGGCGACTTACTGAAGTTAACTTCAGCGCCGGGTCTTTTTCCACTCATGACCCGTTTGGGTCATGAGCCATTCTGTCGGGGGAGTATCCTCCTCTATTAGTCGGCCGGGACGAGAAGCTGAGCGTCATGTTGGCTGCTCTGACGACATCCGGCCCAACAACAGAAGCTTTGCCGAGACTACTGAACCTAGCCCAGGTTGGGCTCCGGGGGGCGGCGAATGTCGAAGCTCACGGCCAACTTGCTTCTCCTGTTCGCCGCCGCTCTGTGGGGCTTCGGGAATGTGGCGCAAAAGACCGTGCTCGATCACCTCGATGCGCTGAGCGCCGTTGGCCTGCGCTGCCTGATTGGCGGACTGCTTGTGCTACCCTTCGTCCTGACCGAACGGCGAGTGCCTGCCGGCGCCGGCCTTTTTTCCAGTCTGGTCCGGGTGGTCGCGCTGTTTGCCGTCTCCATCGTGCTCCAGCAGCTCTGCTATCTCGGCGCCACAGTCACGAATGCAAGCTTCCTGATCAGCACGGCAACGGTGATCACGCCGCTGGCCGCCTGGCTGCTCACCGGCGAACGTCCAACGGCGGGTCTCATACTCGCCGCCGGATCGACCGTGATCGGCTGCCTGCTTCTGTCAGGCGGGATCGCCGGTTTCAGCGGCGGCGATCTCACCGCCATCCTGTCGGCCGGCTGCTATGCGCTCTGGACGGTCGAGCTTGGCCGACACATGCAGGCCCATGCGCGTCCGCTCACGGCCGCGGCCGCACAGTTCCTCGGCGTAGCAGCCTTCGCCCTTCCGCTCGGGGCGGTGCACGGCAACCTCTCATTCACAGCGGCTTCCGAAGCTGCCCCCGAACTCTTGGTGCTCGGGGTTTTCTCCACCGCGCTCGCCTTCGGCATACTGATTGCCGCCCTGCGCTTCACCTCCGCCAGCCATGCCGCAGTGATCGTCAGCGCCGAAAGCGTCTTCGGCGCCATGGCTGCGGCGATCTTCCTCGGCGAGCGGTCTTCTGCCGTCGGCGCGTTGGGCGCCGCGATCATTCTCGGCTCGATCCTTTCGGTCGCGATGTCGAACCGCATGCCGATGGCACGCCTGCCCTTGCGAACTGACCCCAGCGCTCTCGACGCCTTTGGAGCCGCCCCGGGGGGCTGGGGCACTCCTGCCACCGCCAATCCAGGTCACGAGGAGGCATTCCATGACCCTTCCCGGTAACGCCCTCACTAATCCTGCCAGCCGTGGTCGGGCGCGTCGAAAACGGTCTGTCTTGGAGCTGGGTAACATGGTCGGGCGCCATCATCAGGATTCGAGGTCCAGGTCTCACTCAGACCCGGGACAGCGGGCCAATTCATTGCTGAGACTGGCAACCCTCACAGCCGCGGCGTTTTGGTGTCCGACGGCACATAGTGCCAACGTCGATGGGGCGATGCTGAATGTAGACGTCGCGGTCGTGTTCGCCGTGGATTTCTCGTCGTCGATCGACCCCAGGACCGCCGACCTGCAACGCGAGGGCCATGCCGCAGCACTCACCTCGCCCGAGATCATCGGCGCCATCTCCGACAACTACCTTGGCTGCATCGGCGTGGCATATTTTGAATGGTCAAGCGTCGGCCACGCTCGCACCGTGCTGCCCTGGACCCGTATCTGCGGATTGGAAGATGCCAAGGCAGCCGCGGCGGTGATCAGAACGAGCGGCGACACCGGCTATATCCGTCGCGGCCGGGGCGGAACATCGGTTTCGGCGGCCATCGACGTTGGAAGCCTTCTGCTTGATCGGTTTCCGGGAAACGCGATGAGGAAGGTGATCGACATCTCCTCCAACGGCGAGAACAACGACGGGCTTCCCGTTCAGCCGAGCAGGCAGAACGCCATTGACAAGGGATACACGATCAACGCGATAGCGATTCCGCCGGACGAGGAGGATCCCAAGCAACCACTGGCAACCTACTTCGCCCGGTCCGTCATCGGCGGCTCCCAAGCTTTCGCCATATCGCTGACGGGGCCGCGCGATTACGCAGCTGCCCTTCGCCGCAAGCTGGTCATCGAGATCGGTATGAACGTGATAACATACAAACAGCGAGTAACTAGAGACTGGAACACGGGAGGATGAAATGATTGTGCCGAGTTCGTGAAGGCATACAACAGTAAGGATGCAGCCGGGGTCGCGTCGAAGTACGCGGATGATGCGGCCGCATTCCCGCCAGATATGGCGCGGGTCGACGGCCGCCAGAATATCCAGAAGCTATGGCAGGGCGCGATCGATATGGGCATATCGGAGCTCGCGCTCACCACGCTTGAAGTCCAGGAATGCCGAGATCTTGCATACGAGTCCGGGACTTTCTCCCTCAAGGCACCGGGCAAGGATTCGAAGCTGGTGGATGCCGCCGGCAAGTATGTGGTGGTCTGGAAGAAAGGACCGGACGGCGGCTGGAAACTCTACCGGGACATATGGAACTTCGATCCCGGGAAATGAAGGTAGCCTTGGATGGCGGGCGCCTCATGGCCAATCAGAGACCCTCGCCAATTTCGTGGGGTACATTTGCAGCTCGGTACCGAGTCACCTGCCGGAGGAGCACATGGCGAAACTCACCGTTGATCAATACCTGGCGGCGGCGGCGGCGCGGCTTGCCCATCTGACGCAGACCTATGCTATCGTTTTTTTCGCCAGTATCGCGACTATATTCGCGATACTGGCGTACGCACCATCAGCGGGATTAGCCGCCAGGTTCGCGCTCGCGACGATTGTGGTCGCAATCACGGTTTATGGGGTCTTGGCAGCCAAGGCCGCCATGGATGACTTAAAGGCGATGCTGGACGATGCGGTCGACGACTTCTCGGGCAGCCGCTTCGGCGCTCACCTGAAGCAGATACCTACGGCGCTGTTCATCGGAGTAACCGTCATCCTCGTTCTCGCGATGGGGGTGACGCAGCTGTGGGCGATCATTTCGGCCTGACTGGGCTGGGTCCCGACTGTGTGGCCTGCGGCCGCTGGCGGGGCGCGGGATAGGCCGACCTGACACCGGGAAATGGCAGCAAGAGCGTCAACAATGAAGCCCGGCCGATATCGACTTGAACAACCGAACTCGGGGCGCAGTCCGTCCGGCCCATAGTTGGGGTGGCACGCTTATCCTTGGCTCGGTGTTCTCGCGCTATATCGATGAAACAGCCAGCCGATTCTGGCCAGCAACGATACCGCGGAAGAAACATAGGGCAAATCAGGAGCACGACAGCGTCGAGGTTCAGAGCGGCGCTCGCGGAGCCGATCGAGTTGGAAAGCTTTCCGCTGATCACCGATCCAACCGGGCTCCCGGCATAGAAACGCTGTGCGGTAGGCCCCGCAGGTGGCCTGTGCCGGCGCTCCCTGTAAGTTCAGTCACCGCCTCCATCGCGGCATTCCATCGGAAACGCCGTCTCCGTGAAGGCGGCGCCAATTGCGTCAACAGTAACCCAGCGCCCGCATCAGTCCTCTCGAGCGAAATCCTAGCGGCATAGACCGGCGCCTGAGTTTTCCGTGCGCCGCTCTTGGATTCGTCCTGCACTGTGAGGTCCGAATTCTCCGGCGCGCCTTTTTTCTGCTCATGACCCAAATGGGTCATGAGCAGTCCCTACGAAGGGCTATCCTTTGAGCGAGAAGCTGAAGGGCGTTGCGCCCTCGGGAAGGCGAAGCCGCTCACAGACCAATTGGCAAAGGCTTTCTAGGAACAGTGCCTCGAATCGACGCGCTCGTGGGAGTCAACGGTCTCGGAAGACCGGACGGTCTGCCCAAGGATAATTGAGATGCAATCCTTGTCTGCAGTTCTTGGCATGGGACTGTTGAGCACAGTTCCACTGATCGTGGGCCAGCCCGCGCCTGATGTTTCTCATGTCGAGAAGCCTTGCCCCTGCGAGACTCACGAGAAGTGGCTTCTCATGCCATCAGCCGATGAAGTCGACGTCGCTATCGTCCTCGCGGCCGATATGTCGGGATCCATCAGCCAGAGCGAGGCAGCTTTGGAGCGCGAGGGCTATGCATCCGCTTTGGAATCGGCCGACGTGCTGGAGGTGATCAAGGAGGGTCCACAAGGCAAGGTCGCCGTCACCTACCTCGAATGGTCGAGCGCGGGCACTTCGGAGACACGATTGGATTGGGCGATCCTGTCCGATGCGCATGACGCGTCTTTCATCGCGCACGCCATTCGAAAGAAGTCCGAACGGCAACGCGCCGGTCCGCACGGTTCGAAAACTTCGATCTCATACGCCATCGACGTATCGGCCGACGCCTTCGACAAACTACCCCTCAGGGCGTCGCGCAGGGTCATCGACATCTCCGGTGACGGAACGAACAATGACGGACCTCCAATAGAGGATAGCCGCCGGAGAGCGCTTCAGAAAGCGATCGTGATCAACGGCCTGCCAATTGGTTACGACGTTGAACTTGGCGAAACTATTCCGGAATATTACGAGCGGCACGTTATCGGAGGACCGGGCTCCTTCATGGTTACCGCCAACAACGCCGCAGAATTTCGGCAGGCAATCACATACAAGCTAGCGAGAGAAGTGGCATTCCTCTCAAGCGGGGCTTGTCCCGGTCTTGTCGGCCGCGCGGGCGGTCTGCAACAGATCGAGACCTATCAGCGGCGACACCCTGCGGGAGCGGTGATGTCTACGGCGTTCGATTTTGCGGCGTCAAAACCGGCACTTGACCCGACCCGATTGTTCCTTCGCGCACGTGGAGCGGCAACAGACGAGGACCGACGGCTCCAACAGACAAGAAACCGAACAAAGCCGATGATGTCACACGAGATTGAGGGAGGAGATTATGAAATACCTCGTAAATTGGAACGAGCGGCCACAGGGATCGGCGATTGAATACGAGAACGTCCAAAAGCGCATCCTGAAGATCTTTCAGCACTGGGAAATACCCAGCGAAATCAAGGTACATGCCTTCGTGGTGCGGGTTGGCGAATGGGGTGGCAGCATGCCGAGGCAGATGACCCGCTGCTAATGCACAAAATGTGTTCGATCTGCCCGGCGTTCCAATTCGAAGTGCATCAGGTCATCGACGTTCAGGACGCGGTCCGCGTCGAGATGGAAGCTATCAAATGGCGGGATGAACTTCCTTCGCGAGGTGGAGCATTCGCATCCTGCCCGTCATTTCGGACATGGGATTCTGCAAGCTCGGACCAACCGAGTTAGCGCAACTCGTCTGAGTTTGTCCTCAACGCCTACTCGGTGTCAGTAGACCATTTCGCTTTAGCGCGTTCGGCTTCCGCCGCGCAGCAATCACAGTCACCGGCAAATGGCAAAGCACCCCTCCGAAAATGGTCGAGCGTTCTTTGCCACTGGGCCGGTAACCAGAAAGTTTGCAATCGATCCGCCATGTCACATCCTGGCGCCCAATCAGCTGCCTGTCGCCGCTGGCCGAGACGGATCGTTTCTTGGCGTTCACCACGGGCGAAGAAATGCGGAAGGCTGGCATCCGGTTGACGGTCGGAAAGCGCGGTCGCGTCAGTTGCGCGGTCCTCATTAGACGGTTTCGAGCCGGCTGAATCGAACGGGGATGAGTTTCCGAGTCTTGAGTTGCCCTGCCACGTCCTTGTCGATGACAGTCAGAAACTGTGCGTCTTCAGACGCCAAAGGCAGAACCAGACGTCCCCCTGGCTTGAGCTGGTTCAGCAAAGCCGGCGGCGTCCGCTCAGCCGCCACGCTAACCAGGATCTTGTCGAATGGGGCGTGCTCGGGCCAGCCGCGAGACCCGTCTCCGACACGAATGGCGACATTCGAGAAGCCAAGGCCCTGCAGCAGGGCCTCGGCATGGCTTGCGAATTCCTCGATGATTTCGACGCTCCAGACTTGTCCGGCGAGTTCCGCGAGGATTGCGGTTTGATAGCCCAGTCCGGTACCGATCTCGAGCACAGCCTGGTGCGGTTGGGGAGCAAGGAGATCGGTCATCAGAGCGACAATGAAGGGCTGCGAGACGGTCTTATCGAAGCCGATCGGCAGCGGCATGTCCTGGTAGGCATAAGGCGCGACCGGGGCTGGCACGAAGAGATGCCGCGGGACCCGCCGCATCGATGCCATCACCCGCTCATCGAGCGTTGCCTTGCCGAGTTCTTCGCTTGCAAGGTCGGCATGGATCGCAATCATCTCGACCATGTGCCTGCGTAAAATCGCAAGGTGCTCTTCGGTCATCGGTTTCATGACGGTGGGGCTTTCTCCAACCAGTCTGCTGCCAGGTACAGTCTACCACTGTCGCGAATCGAAAGGCGATCCTCGGTGTGCGCTCGAAGTGGCGGGCCCGGGCCTGGAAGCAGGAAGGCTGACGCTCCGCAGAGGCCAGTGCCGCCGCCGAGATTCTCGGCGCGGACATCGAGTTCTTCGACGCCGACGACTAAATCCACATGTCACAGGCCGATTGGCGAATGTGGTGCAAGTTTCTTGTCGCTGAGAGTAAAGCCGGTTCTTCTGTCGTGCAGAAGATCTCCCCTGGCAAACAGCGCGGAGCATAAGGGCTGTCCCGACAATAGTGCCAGTCTCCGTGGCGAACGCACGACAGTGGCTAGGGCTGCATCGTTGATCGCGACCTGCTGTAGGTGTGGAGCCTCAACAGGTAGCCCGTCAATTTGTGAACATCGACGACATAAGTTCGTAATATGGCTCCTATGTCATGGGAGTGAACGTCTTGCGGCGTCCGCGCCCAAAGCAGTTGCTTGCGGCGGTGAGCGAGGCGCCGGTTCCCGCATCGTGTCGTCGGCAAAAAAGCGACGTTCCGCTCTTTGCTTTCACGTCCGGTACGCCGACAAGTCCGGCGGTCAAAAATCGACCAGCGGCGTGTCCACGATCTGGTGCTCGAACAGCAGCCAGAACGGCGATCCCCGGGATTCGGAGTACCAATGCTCAAAAATCGCAAGGGCCACGCCGATATTGGTGGCGGGTTCGTCCTCGGGCGGCTTCGCGGCCTGGAACAGCGCAAGCGCAACTGGGCCAAAATGCGTGATCGCTTCCGTGCGCGCCTCGCTGTCCGCACTCCAGCCGAGCCGCAAGCGCAGGACGGCCAAAGCGCTGGCAACGGCGATCTCCTCACTTTCGGCCGAGGCCACGGCGTCCGAGATCGCCTGCATGAGGTTGAGCCGCCTGAAGGCGAAAGCGCGCTCCTGTTCCAGAACCGCGATCTGATTGGCCGCTTGTCGCCTGAAGCTTGCCTCGGTTGTCCTGGCGGTCTCAGCCGTCGTTTTCAGGTCATTCAGATAGGAAGCCGTCGGGTTCATCTTGGCTCACCAGGATGGCGGAAGAGAGTGGGAGTCGAACCCACCAGAGACCGACTCGCGGCCCCTCCCGGATTTGAAGTCCGGACGCCCCACCGGGGGCGATGCTCCTCCAGAAATTTGCACCGTCGGCGGCTCACCCTCGCCTGTCAGGCGGAACAGGTCCAGCTTGCGCCTGTTCAGGCGGCGCAAGTCTCCCCGCCGCAGCGTCACGCCGTGCCGATCGAGAAATTCGAGGATAAGGATGGCGACCTTGCGTCCGCTGCCCACGCGATCGCGAAATTGAGCAGCGGTGAACTCGTCTGTGGGCATCGACGCAGCGAGGTCGCGCGCGATCTCCACGATCTGCGCCAACGCCTCGCGCTGGAAGAAGTGGTCATGAGCGACCTCATGGACCTTCCCCATGCGGCCGGCAAGCTTCAGAAGCCGCCGGATTTCCGTCTCCGGCGCGCCCAGCACCTCGGCAATATCCCACACTCTCGGCGGATGGAACCGTTCGGGTCCGCCGATGAGAGGCTGGATTTGCAGCCAGAAAGTTTCATCCTTTGCCGTCAGGTGCGCCTCATGACCGGGCAGCCGCACCCAGGCGCCATCCAAGGCAACTTCTCCAGCATGCGAAAGGCTCCGCAGAACTGCCGTGAAAGCGGGCGCCTGCAGACGTGGATCAAGCCCAATACGCAGTCTCTCCATTCCTACGCCCGGCAAATCCGGATTGTCGGCATGGAAGGCCTCCAGGGTCGCGGCCAAGTCGCGCTTGAATCGCAACCAGCGCTCCGGCGACAGCACGAGAAGCATCTCTCCCACGGCAAAACGAACAAGCCCGAGTTGATCGATCAGGCCTTCCGTCTCGCGGTCACTAAGCGCCCTGTCGCGCGCGAAACCCTTCAGGTCGAAATAGTGGGGCGGCGCATCAAGGAGTGCGGCGGCGGCCAGTTCGGGCGCCAACAGCGCATGGGCATCGAGTTGGATCAGCCGTTCCGGTGCGCGGCGTTTGCGGCTGGGCGCCCGCAGATCGAGAAAATGTCCGCCGCCGATGGTTCGCTGCGCGGAGGTGTCGCGCACCACGTAAACGTCGCCGGCAGCGGCCGCGATCGGACTGTCCAGCACCAATTGAACTTTGGCCGTGCCGCCAGGCCCGATCGGTTCGTCTGCGAGGAGTACGATGCGTGCCCCAACGTCCGTCGCGGCATGGTGGAGCCGGACCGGAAACCATTGGCCGATCGGCTTGCGTTCATCCGGCAGAACGCGAAGGCGTGCATCAATCCGGTCCGTCGGCGCGTGAAGCTTCGGATCGACGATCACGTCGCCGCGCCGGATCGCCTCCTTGAAAACCCTTTCGCCGGTCAGATTGAGCGCGCAGCGGTCTCCGGCCCGACCACGTTCAGCCGGCCGGTTCTGGGCGTGGATCGATCGAACCCGCGCAAGCAATCCCGACGGGCTTACGACCACGTTGTCTCCAACACCGAGAGAACCCGAAAGCACGGTGCCGGTCACGACGGTGCCCACGCCGCGCAGCGTGAACGAGCGGTCCACTGCTAATCGAAAACGGCCCGAAACTGCACGCCGGGCAAGATGCGACGCCTCCTCGAACAAGAGATACCTGAGTTCATCGATACCTTCGCCTGTAACGACCGAGACGGGAATCAGGTGGGCCTCGGCAAGCATCGTCCTGGCAAGCACCGAGCGGATATCACTCGCCACCGCATTGCGATGCTCGGGACCGGCCAGATCGCATTTCGTAAGCAGGACGGCGCCGCGCTTGACACCGAGCAGATCGATGATGGCGAGGTGCTCCCGGGTTTGCGGCATGACGCCGTCATCGGCAGCCACCACGAGCAACACGAAGTCGATGCCGCTGGCGCCGGCGAGCATCGTGTGTACGAAACGTTCGTGCCCGGGAACATCGACGAAACCGATGCTATCCCCACCCGGCACCGGCAAATAGGCGAAGCCGAGATCGATGGTCATGCCGCGTGTCTTTTCGTCCTGCAAACGATCGGTGTTTATACCGGTCAGCGCATGCACCAGCGCGGTTTTGCCATGATCAACATGTCCCGCCGTGCCGACGATCATGATGCGGTCTCCGGCAACGGCGCGGCGGCGCGACGCTCGGCTTCAGCGGCATCGCCCGCGCTCAATTCGGCCCGCACCGCAGCCAGATAGCGGTGGGCAAGGGCGCTGCCGCCTGCCTCGGCACGCAGGAGCCAAGCCAGCGCCTCGACCGCGTCGGTCGGCACGCCCGTACCAAGATGGCAGGCGGCGCCGAGCATTGCCTGCCCCTCGGCGTCTCCTCGCATGGCAGCACGGCGCCACCAGCGTACAGCCTCGTGCGGATCGCGCCGCACGCCGAGCGCATTGTGATAAAGCATCCCAATCCGGGTCATCGCGGATGCGATGCCCCGATCGGCCGCGGCAAGCGCCCAGCGTCGCGCCTCGCCGGCATCGGGAGCCATCACTTCGCCCTCCAGCAGCATCCAGCTCAGCATATCCTGCGCCGGTCCGTCGCCAGTTTCCGCTGCGGCCCGATAGAGTTCGGCCGCCCGGCGAAAGTCCTGCTGAACGCCTTCGCCGCGGAAATACAGCGACGCCAGGTTCCTTTGCCCGACAGGATCTCCTGCCTCGGCGGCGAGCGCCAGCCAGCGAAAGGCCATATCCGCGTCACGCTCGACGCCGAGCCCTTCGGCGAAGCAGGCGCCGATATTGTTCTGAGCGCGGGCAACGCCCTGGTGAGCCAGCGGCTCCCATATGGACAGAGCCACGGCATGATCGCCTCGCCGAGCGGCTTCGAGGGCCTCGGTCATGCGTGCGGCCATAGGCGTCTCGGCTGGGCGGCGCGCAAGGCGGTCAAGCCAGCGCATCGGTTCCTCCCGGATTTAAGCCGGCTAGATTGGCGATGAAGTTCGCCTCGTCTTCCAGGCAGCGCAAATCGAGCACGAGCGCCTGGCTTTCGATGCGCCCGATGACGGGGACACCCAGCCCGCGCAGCGCAGCCGCAAGCGCTTCGAGCGCCCGGCTGCTCCCTGAGCGCGGCTTGAGAGCAAGCCCAGCGCTTGGCACAGTTTCGAGCGGCAGCGCGCCGGATCCGACTTGGCTCCGGCACTCCACCTTGTCGACCGCAAAGGCTTCGCCCACGGCGTCAGCAACCAGGGGAGCAAGGCGCTTTGCCTGCGCTGCAATCTCCCTCACCGGGCGCGCCAGCAGCCTTAGCGTCGGCAGGCGCTCGGCCAGGCGGTCGGGGTCGCGGTAGAGCTTCAACGTCGCCTCGAGCGCGGCCAAACGAAGCTTGTCGACCCTGAGCGCCCGCTTCATCGGGTTGCGGCTGATCGCTGCGAGCAGGTCCCTGCTGCCGACGATGAAACCCGCCTGAGGACCGCCAAGCAGCTTGTCGCCGGAGAATGTGACGAGATCGGCGCCGTCGGCGACCGCCTCGCGCACGGTCGTCTCGCGCCCAAGGCCGTAGCGGGCTAGATCGACCAGCGTGCCCGAACCGAGATCATGGACCAGCGGTATCCCATGCTCCTTGGCGATTGAAGCGAGCTCGGGTGCCCGGATCTCGGCCGTGAACCCTTCGACCCGATAGTTCGATGTGTGCACCTTGAGGATAAGCCCGGTCTCCGGGCCGATCGCCGCGACATAGTCTTTGCGATGCGTGCGGTTGGTGGTGCCGACCTCGACAAGCCTGGCGCCGGCGCGCGTCATGATCTCGGGCATCCGGAAAGAGCCGCCGATCTCGATCAACTCGCCTCGCGAAACGATCGCTTCGCGACCGAGCGCCAGCGTGTTGAGGACGAGAAGGACGGCAGCCGCATTGTTGTTGACGACGGTTGCATCCTCGGCTCCGGTCAGCTCGCAAACGAGCGATCGAAGATGATCGTCCCGTTCGCCGCGCTCGCCTTTCTCGACATCGAATTCGAGAGCCACCGCTTCGCGCATCGCCAGCCGAACAGCCTCGACTGCCTCTTTCGCGAGGAGAGCTCTTCCGAGATTGGTATGCAGCAGCGTTCCGGTCAGATTGAAAACGGGACGCAGGGAAGAGCGTTCGCCGTCCCTGAGCTGCATGAGCGCGTCGCCGGCAACATCGTTCGCCTCCGGCACGACGGCTCCGGCATTGCGGGAGGCCATTCGTGCATCGGCGAGGGCCCGGCGAATGGCCTCCGTCGCGGCCTGACGCCCGAAGCGCTCGATTGCGGCCGCCGCCAGCGTGGTCCTCAGCACTTGGTCGACCGACGGAAGATTGCGCAAAGGGTTTGCGGATGAAGTGGTCATCGCATCCTCAATAGCCAACAAGGAACGGATTGAACGATCCGCGGCGATGGCCGCCCTCGCGGACGAGCAGGTCGAGGCCGAGCGTCGCCACGTCGTCGGCGACCGGATCGAGAGCCGGATCCTTGTATTGGTACAGGATCTTTACATAGCAGCCGCATGCATCGCAGGTCTCGGCCTTGACCGTGCCAGGACCTCCCTCGATTTCCTGATAGCCTATCCCCTTGGTCGAGCCGCACAGCGTACATTTGATGCGGACGTGGTTCCACAATGTTCCACACAGCGCGCAGGCGCAGAACCGCGCCCCGTGTGCGCCGTGCCAACCTACGATGATCGAGGACACGGGCGGCCCACCGCAGGCCGGACAGGCGCCGTCGGCAACCGCAACGAGCTTCGAGCTGTCGAGACATGCCGCGAGGCGGGCGAAGTGAACCTGCAGCGCGGCCGCGACATAGACATGCTCGGCAAGCGCTTTGATTGGGATTGCATCGGTGAGTACATTGCGCACCATGGAATCGACTCTGGATGCACCGATGTTTGTGAGCCTGCCCAAGGCGGCTGCGGCAGCCTCGGGTTTTTCGATCGTAGCTGCCACTTCCAACAGGCGGCCGAGCGTCATTCCAAGGGCGGCATCCGAAGTGAATTGGTTGCGATCGAGCGGCGGCATACCGAAGATTCGTGCGCGCTCGCGCGCCTCCGCGGTCGGCAATTCGATCTCCGGCAAGCCGTCCTGGATGCGGTGCTGCGCATCCGTCAGTGCAGCCAGGAAGCGGAGATAGGGGCCGAGCTGGTGGTCATCCGCCAACACAATCAATCGCTCGGAGCGGCGAATGAACAAGGTCCGCGGATCAGGCACGCGCGCAAAGGGTGGGGCCGAGACTTCGCCGATTACTGTCGGGTCAGGGCGTGACGGATCTTGTTGCCTTGGCATTTCAACCTCACGAACCTCACGGGCCACGTGGTCGGCTTGACACTGCTCCAGAGCAATTCCACCAAAAGTGTATAACGGTTTTCCGTCCGGAATTGCGTAAAAACAAATACCCGCTCATTCGGCGGGATTCGATCCCGAACGTCCGTTCGGCTTGCCTGCGATCAGTTCCCGCAGCCATTTGCGATGATGCCGCCACGCCCAGCCGCCGGTCACCCGTCCGCGCGTCATGGCGGGAATGGTGCCGCGTACCCAGATGGCCGAGTAGAAATGAATAATCCAGACGCCGATGATCGCCACGGCAGCGATCGAATGAACAAGCAGCGCTATCCGCTGGTGGCCGATCGTGGTGTAAGCGGCGAAATATTGTTGCCAGATGACGACGCCGCTCGAAATCAGGATGATGATGAGGATCGACATTGACCAGAAGACGAGCTTCTGGCCGGCATTGTACTTGCCGACTTCGGGGACGTTGTCCTCGTGATTGGACAACACGTCACGGAAACGGGCGAGCCACGTTCCGTCCTCGGGCCTCCACAAATTGGCCTTCCAGAACCGAAGGAAAAGCCCAAGGAAGCTAACGAAGAGCAAGACGCCGATCCATGGGTGAATGAAGCGCGTGAACTGGCCGCCGCCAAACAGCCGCGACAGGAAGAACAGGCTCGGGTGAAACATGGCAAGGCCGGACAAGGCGAGCAGGATCAGGCTGGCCGCCGTGATCCAATGGTTGATCCGCGCGCCCACCGTGTAGCGGTCCACGATGACTGGCTTGCCGGGATGTACCTGCTCGTTAGGCTTCACATCATACGCGGCCATCGTTTTTGCCTTCCGTCAGCTCTTCGGCATGCTCCTCATCCGTCTCGGAGACCCGGTTCGGTCCCATGACCAGATGGTGAAGCAGGCCGACGCCGGCCGCCACGCCGAGAATGGTGAGGCCGGCATATTTGGTCACGCCCTTCCACGCCTCCACCAGCGGACTGATCTTCGGCTCCTTCGGCAGACCCGAATAGAGCTCCGGCTGGTCGGCATGGTGCAGCACATACATCACATGCGTCCCTCCGACGCCGGGCGGATCGTAGAGGCCGGCATTCGAATAGCCGCGCGATTTCAGGTCCTTGATGCGGCCGTCGGCGTGCTGTTTCATCTCGTCTTTCGTGCCGAACACGATCGCCTGGGTCGGGCACGCCTTGGCGCAGGCTGGTCCCTGGCCGACAGCCACGCGGTCGGAGCAGAGCGTGCATTTGTAGGCCGTGTGATCGACTTTGGAGATGCGCGGAATGTTGAACGGGCAACCCTTGATGCAATAGCCGCAGCCGATGCAGTTCTCATGGACGAAATCGACGATGCCGTTCGAATACTGCACTATGGCGCCTGGTGCCGGACAAGCCTTGAGGCAGCCCGGATCAGCGCAATGCATACAGCCATCCTTGCGGATCAGCCATTCGAGTTCGTTGGTCTCGGGATTGTCCCATTCGCTGTAGCGCATCAGCGTGAACATGTCCGGCGTGAGATCGGCAGGATTCTCATAGACGCCGGCATTGAGGCCGATCTCCGGATGCGTGTCGTTCCACCCGATGCAGGCCGTCTGGCATGCCTTGCAGCCAATGCACTTCGAAACATCGATGAGCTTGGCGACTTCCGTCAATTGCTGCTCGGGCGCGGGAACCGTCGAGGCAGAGCGGCGGATGAGGTCCTTGTCGGAAAAACGCGGTGCGGTATCCGTCGTCGAAGGATTTGGAAGTGGAGGAAACATCGCTTACTCCTCCTACGCTACCGGCCCGGCGACGGGCTCGATGTTGACAAGGAACGCCTTGTATTCCGGCGTCTCGATGTTGGCGTCGCCGACAAAGGGGGTGAGCATGTTGGGGCCAAAGCCTTTCTTCGCCGCTCCCGTGAAGCCCCAGTGCAGCGGTATTCCGACTATGTGGACGGTCTTGCCATCGCAGGTGAGCGGCCTGATCCGTTTGGTCACCATGGCCTTCGCCACAACGGAACCGCGCTTCGACCAGACGCGCACCCAGCCGCCTTTGGTGATGCCTTTCTCGGCCGCAAGCTGTTCCGAAATTTCCACGAAAAATTCCGGCTGCATCACCGCATTGGTGATGACGTGCTTGGTCCAGAAGTGGAAATGCTCGGTCAGTCGGTAGGAGGTCGCCGCGTAGGGAAACTCCTGCGAAGCCGATTCGGCGAACTGGGCCATATCGCCTTCGAACACCCGCGCTGCGGGGTTGCCGCGGACTTTGGGAGCTATCGGGTTCGCGATGGGCGACTCGAATGGCTCGTAGTGCGCCGGGAATGGTCCGTCGCGCATCATGCCCCGGGTAAAGAGGCGCGAGACGCCTTCCGGATTCATGATGAACGGGCCTACTTGATCGGGCTTTGCCGTTGGCAAGATGTCGGGGACATCGTAGCCCGACCATTTCGTGCCGTCCCATTCGATCACCTTGCGGCTTGGATCCCAAGCCTTTCCGGTGAGGTCAGCCGACGCCCTGTTGTAGAGAATGCGGCGGTTGGCGGGCCATGAGAACGCCCATTTGGAATAGGCGCCGGTTTCGTCAGGATCGGTGGTGTCCCGCCTGGCCATGTTGTTGCCGTTTTCGTTGAAGCAGCCGGAATAGATCCAGCAGCCGCAGGAGGTGGAGCCGTCGTCGCGCAGCGCGGCGAAGCCCGGCAAGAGCTTTCCGGCCTCGGCCAGCACCTTTGTCGGGTCGGCCGTGTCGGTTACCCTGGCGAGCGCCCTGCCATTGATCTCCTGGGCAAGCTCCTCGGCCTTCGGATCGCCGGGATCGGCATAAGGCCAGTTGAGCTTAACGATCGGATCCGCGAAGGCGCCGCCTTCCTTGGTGTAGAGCTCCTTCAGGCGCAGATAGAGCTGCGCCATAATCCAGGTATCGCGTTTGGCCTCGCCGGGCGGCGTGCCGCCGGCCCAATGCCACTGCAGCCAGCGCCCCGAATTGACCAGCGAGCCGTCGTCCTCGGCGAAGCAGGTGGAGGGAAGCTGGTAGACTTCCGTCTGAATCTGCGACGGATCGACATCGTTGTACGGCCCGTGGTTCTCCCAGAACCGGCCCGTCTCGGTGTCCAACGGATCCATGATGACGAGGTATTTGAGCTTCGAGAGGGACTCGATCACCTTCTTCTTGTTCGGAGCTGCCTGTAGCGGGTTGAAGCCCTGGCAGAAATAGCCGTTCATCTTGCCCTGGTGCATCAGCTCGAAAGCCCGCAGCAGATCGTAGCCCGGCAGGTCGAGCTTCGGCAGGTAGTCATAGGCGAAGCCGTTCTCCGGAGTTGCCGCGTTGCCCCACATTGACTTTTGGAAGCTTACGAAGAACTTCCTGTAGTTCTGCCAGTAGCTCATCTGGTTCGGCCGGAGCGGCTTGAAGCCTCGGGTCGACATGTAGGCTGCCAGATCGACCTCCTTCTCGGTCGGCAGCGTCAGATAACCGGGCAGCAGGTTCGACATCAGCCCGAGGTCGGTCAGCCCCTGGATATTGGAGTGACCGCGAAGCGCGTTCATGCCGCCGCCGCGTATACCAATGTTGCCGAGAACAAGCTGCAGCATCGCCATGGCGCGGATGTTCTGCGAGCCCTTCGAGTGCTGGGTCCAGCCGAGCGCGTACATCGAGGTCATCGCCTTGGTCGGAGACGACGTCTCGGCGACCATCGCAGCCACCTTCAGGAACCGGTCCTTCGGGGTGCCGCAGATGCGCTCGACCATCTTCGGCGTGTAGACCGCGACATGCTTCTTGAGCAGATTCCAGACGCAGCGGGGATTGGCCAATGTCGCGTCGACAACGGCAAAGCCGTCCGGGCCTATGTCATAGTCCCAACTGGACTTGTCATAGTCTCGCTTCGCCTCGTTATAGCCAGAGAAGAGGCCGTCCTGATAGGTGAAGCCCTCCTTGACGACATACGTCGCGTTAGTGAAGGCCTTCAGATAGTCCCATTGCACCTTATCGTTCTGGATGCAGTAGTTGATCAGCCCGAGCAGGAAGGCGATATCCGTTCCCTGGCGGATCGGCGCGTAAACATCCGACACCGAAGCCGAGCGCGTAAAGCGCGGGTCGACGACGATGAGCTTGGCGCCGCGGTTGGCCTTCGCCTCTGTGACCCATTTGAAGCCGCAAGGATGCGCTTCCGCGGCATTGCCGCCCATGATGACGACGAGATCCGTGTTCTTGATGTCGGTCCAGGAATTGGTCATTGCGCCGCGGCCGAATGTTGGGGCGAGACTCGCCACCGTCGGGCCGTGTCAGACACGTGCCTGGTTGTCGAACACCAGCATGCCCGCGCTGCGGACCACCTTGTAGGTCGCGAACGCGGTTTCATTGGTCGAAGCCGAGGCGGCGAGGAAGCCGGTGGTGATCCACCGGTTGACCGTCACGCCGTCATTGTTCATCGCGACGAAGTTCTTGTCGCGATCGTCCTTCATCAGGCGGGCGATGCGGCCGAGCGCATCTTCCCAGCTTATCGGCTCGAACTTGTCCGAGCCCGGTCTGCGGATCATCGGATGTTGCAGACGGGTCGGCGACTTGACAAATCCGAGCAGGGCCGACCCTTTGGGGCACAAGGTGCCGCGATTGGTCGGATGATCAGTGTCACCCTCGATATGGGTGATGTCGGCCGGCTCGCCCTTTCTGAGATCGCCCTTCGAATACAAGATTATGCCGCAAGCCACCGAGCAGTATGGACAGGTGTTGCGTGTTTCGGTGGTGTTCGCGAGCTTGAACGGCCGTATAGCCGCCGCGTGTGCGGCCTCGCTATCGCCGAAGCCGAGGGCTCCAAGCGAAGTACCGGCGACGCCCGCGCCTGCTGTTTGCAGGAACGCGCGTCGAGAAAGATTGATGTTCATGGGTTCCTCCCGAAGCCGATGCCCCACAAGGCAACTCGAACCAACGGTCAATCCGACTAACTAGTGTCGGACCAAATAAAATCAATGCCAAGGAACAAGGCGCGTACGGTGCAGCAAAAGTGCCCCTCCGAACCGCCTTCCTGCAACAGGTTTGTGGCCCGCAAATCGGAATTGTGACCGCGACTGCGATTGACGAAAATGAACGCATTGCCATAGAGTAAGGCGTGGCGATGAAACAGCTCCCGCGGGTCGGGGCGCCTTTCGATCGATACCCAATGACGGCGATGCCTCGCACGCCGGATAGGGCCCTTGGCTTTTCTAACTCAACGAAATCCGCTGAAAGCAAGCGTGCTCCAAACGTGCCATGCGTTGGGCGATCTTATTTTCCATGCCGGTTGACTTTGATCCCCACTAAAGCGTGCTAGCAGAGGAGGCTAGACGATCATGGCAATCGCCCTCTCGCCTGAAATCACCAAAGCGCCCGTTGTGCGCCTGACCAGCCTCGCCCATGGCGGCGGTTGCGGCTGCAAGCTGGCGCCGTCAGTGCTGCAGCAGCTTCTCGCCGATCCGGCGGCTGCCAGTCCCTATCATCAACTTCTCGTCGGCACGGAGACCGGCGACGATGCGGCAGTTTGGCAACTCGACAGCGCGACTTGCGTCATTGCGACCACCGACTTCTTCATGCCTATGGTAGATGACCCCTACGATTTTGGTCGGATTGCCGCGACCAACGCCCTGTCCGATATCTATGCGATGGGTGGCCGGCCGATCATGGCGTTGGCTATTCTCGGCATGCCTCTCGACAAGATCCCGACGGTCATGGTCCGCGAAATCCTCAGAGGTGGCGAAGCTGTCTGCGCCGACGCCGGAATCCCAGTTGCCGGCGGCCACTCAATCGACTCGCCGGAGCCGATTTACGGCCTTGCAGTCATCGGCACCTGCCGACCCGAGGACATCCGACGCAATTCTGACGCCAGACCGGGCGACGCCTTGATCCTGACGAAAGGGCTCGGCGTCGGCATCTATTCCGCCGCCATCAAGAAGCAGGCGCTTTCCGAGAGCGGCTATCGCGAAATGATCGCCTCCACCACCCTTCTCAACCGGATCGGATCGGAACTGGCGCAGGATGCGAGCGTCCACGCCGTAACCGACGTGACCGGATTTGGCTTGCTCGGACATGCCCTCGAGATGGCACGCGGTTCCGGGTGCACGCTCATAATTTGCAGCCACGACGTGCCGCTCTTTTCCGAAGCTGCCTCGCTCACGGTCGACGGCCACGTTACCGGCGCATCGCGGCGCAACTGGGCGAGTTATGGCGACGCGATAAGCTTACCTCCCGGCATGCCCGACTGGCGACGCCATCTTCTCACGGATCCACAGACTTCGGGCGGGTTGCTGGTTGCTTGCGAGGCCGACCGCGCAGCGGCGCTCGTTGAGTGGATCGTCGCGGACGGCTATCCTTCGGCTCGCATCATCGGCCATGCCAGGCCCGGCGCGCCGACAATAGTAGTAGAGGCCTGAACGGCCGCTCCGCTTCCCGCCAGATGACGGGGTGCGCCCTCCAGTTCGCGGCACTCCACCTCCTGCCACCACTGGATCGGCAGGCAAAGACGCCGCCTGCTCTGTCCACGCTGGATTGGCGGCGAACGCTGCGGAAACATCAGCTCCTCTATCCGGAGAATCGTTCCACTTGGCCATGCGTTCGGAACGCGTGCTCGACATGGTCAGCCGAGACATATGGCCGGTAGCGTGGCCAAGCTCATGCAGCGCCGTGCGGTGCCAGTTGATAGGCTCGAAAAAATCCTCTGGTGACGGGACCTGCACATAATCGAGCGCCGGCATGTAGAAAGCGCTGTTGCCACCGATGCGGAAGTCGATTCTGGCCGCGCGTATCAGGGCCTCGACCCTCGGCTCGATCAGGTGGAGAGCCGGGCGCGGCGCGTCGATCGCGACCCCATCCGGCAGATTTTCGCACTGCGCGGCGTTGAAGACTGTGAAGCGCTTCAGGGAACGGCATCGCTTGTGCTTCCTCACCGGTCTCCCAGGCGCGCTGCCAGTCGGCACTTCCGCGCGCACTTGCTACGGGCTTGCTCTTTGGCTTGGCAATCGTCGAGGCGATGTCGCAGGCTTGCGATGGGACCAGCGCGTAACCCACCGCGTTCTGATCGATGGTGTCGAGCGCCAATTCGATGGATTTGATATTGTTCAGGCCAAGAACCCGGGAAGGACCGGCGGCAAGCGGCTTTTCGTTCCAGTAACTCCCATGCTGGCTAAGATCCTGGACGCCGCGGACCGGCGCGGCGAAACAGTCCTGGTCACGGGCTATGGCCATCCTTTCTCGCCCAAATCTCTGACCGGTGCCATGGCACGCTGGTGCGCTCTCGCCGGATTGCCGAAGGGCCTTACGCTGCACGGTTTGAGGAAGTCGCTGGGGGTCTATCTCGCCGAAGCGGAGGCATCCACGAGGCAGATGATGGACGTTCTCGGCCACGACGACATCGACCATGCAGAGCTCTATTCGCGGCAAGCGTCGCAGGTGCGTTTGGCTGTACAAGGCATGGACCGAGTCGTACGGCTGGTAACGCGCAAACCACTGCTTGGCGAACCTGTTGGCGAACTTCGTAGCGAGCCGGTCAATAAGCCATTGATAAATAACGATAATGGTGGGCCCGGAGGGACTCGAACCCCCAACCAAGCGGTTATGAGCCGCCGGCTCTAACCATTGAGCTACAGGCCCCACGCCGGCTGGATAATGTTTTTCCTGTCGCCGCACAAGGCTTTCCCGACGGGCTTCCGCAGATCGCCCAAATCAACCCATAATCTCGCTCTACGCAACCTTTGCGAGTAGATCGCAGACCAAGGAGATTTTCATGACCAGACGCCTTTTGCCTCTCGCGCTCACCGCTGCAATCGCTTTTCCGGCGATGGCTGGAGCCACCGATTTGCCGACGCCGCCTCGCATCATCGTGTCAGGCGAAGGCGAGGCAACCGTAGCCCCCGATCTGGCGGTCCTGACGCTGAGCGTCATGCGAGAGGCCAAGACCGCGCGCGCCGCGCTCGACGCCAACAATGACGCCATGGCCGCCGTGATCGCGGCGATGAAATCGGCCGGCATCAACGACCGCGACCTGCAGACCGCAGGCATCCAGATCAACCCGCGCTACAACTACACCAACAAGCCGGACGGCAGCCAAGAGGCCGAACTGGTCGCCTATCAGGTGACCAACACGCTTTCGGTGCGGGTGCGCGATGTCGACAAGACCGGCGAGATCCTCGACAAGGCGGTGTCGCTGGGCGTCAACCAGGGCGGCGGCATCGCCTTCACCAATGACAACCCGGCGGCCACAGTCGCCGAAGCGCGCAAGAAGGCGGTCGCCAATGCGATGGCCAAGGCCAAGACGCTGGCCGGGGCCGCCGGCGTCAGCCTCGGCAAGGTGCTCGAGATCACCGACCAGAACATCGCGCCGACGCCGATGCCGATCAACGCCAAGGCCTTCGACGCCGCGGGTGCCGCGGCTCCGGTGCAGGCCGGCGAGAATTCCTACAATGTGCAGGTCACGGTCACCTTCGAACTGAAGTAAGCGGGCTCTGACGATCCATGGCTGAGGCTTGTCCGACCACGGATCCGACCACCAGCCACCAACGCGCATGAAAAACCCCGCGGGATCGCCCCCGCGGGGTTTTTCGCCTTCCGGCGGAAAGGGGGCCGGTTAGTCCAGACCGACCTTCGCAGAAGGTCGTGTCTCCGGCTGATACTCGCAGAGGATCATGCCGCTTGACCTTCGCAGAAGGTCGTGTCCCCCTGCTGATCCTCGCAGAGGATCATGCCGTCCGAACTGATCTTCGCAGAAGATCATGTTCTCGGGTTGATTGTCGCAGCAGGCCCATCCACGCAGAAGATCATGCTTCTATGAGTACGGATGAGTCCGGCCTCAGCCTTAGCGGTAGATAACCGGGCAACCGCGCTCGTTGGCGAACACGACCACGACGCGGTCGCCGTCCTGGCGGCCCATCACCTTCACCGTACGACGGCTGACGTCGACGATGCGGGCACGGTAGAGGCCCATGCGTTCGGCCTTGTCGAGCGCGCGGTCCGGCGAACAGCCACGACGCCAGCCGCCGCGGCGTTCATCACGCCAGTCGCCGCGGCGTTCATCACGGCGATAGCGATAGCCGTCGTCGCCGGTATAGACGCCGAAACGCGGGTCGTTGTTGTTGCCGAAGCCAAGATAGAGGCTGTCGGCATGAGCGGGAATAGCCGTCAGCGTGCCGAGACCGACCAGAGCCGAAAGGGCTGCCGTCTTGATGGTGGTGAACATTGTCTTCTCTCCTTTATTGCGGGCTTTCGCCCGTCCTCGTGAACCGATGGAGGGAGAATGCGCTGGCCTGTCTGAACTCTTTGCGAACCTGACGTTCATCTCTGGTTCATGTGGCGGGAAAAAGGAAATTGCCGACCATTCGTCCCCATCCCGGTGAACGATAGGAACGCCGCCTGTTTCCGATCCAACCGATTGGCTGAGGGTCAGGCGTCCCCGGCGCGAACCCTGTGGTTCGTCGTCCCAGCGCGAGCCTCTGGCTCGTCGGCCCAGCGCGAGCCTTACGGCTCCTCGTCGAGCATGTAATCAAAATAGTCTTCCGGCTCGGCGAGATCGGTTTCGCTCGCCTTGACCCGGCCGCGCATCGACATGCCGGCTTCATGCACGGTCTCGGCGCTGCCCGACACCAGCCGGTGCCACCAGTAGAGATCGCGGCCCTCGGCCACCAGCCGGTATGCGCAAGTGCTGGGCAGCCAGCTGATGGTGCGGACATTCTGTGGCGTCAGCCCGACGCAGTCGGGGACGCGTGCCAGCCGGTTGGCGTAGTCCGAACAGCGACAGGTCTGGGCGTCGAACAGCCGGCAGCCGACGCTGGTCCAGTAAATCTCACCAGAATCCTCATCCTCAAGCTTCGACAGGCAGCATTTGCCGCAGCCGTCGCAGAGCGATTCCCACTCGGTCGGGCTCATCGCCTCCAGGGATTTGGTTTTCCAGAATGGCGTTTCCATCCCCGGCATGTGGCCCCAGCCGCCGGCAAGGTCAAGCATGGCAACGGGAGGAATGCGCCGGCGGCGGGTGAAAGACACGAAGTTGCCTTAAAAAGGGCGGCCAATCGCCCTGCGCGGCCTCTATTCACGCCAAACCGGAACCAATCGGCGCAAGATAGGTTTCGGCAAGGATGGGACCCCATAAGGAGAGTTTTCGATGAAACGCCAACCACGGATTCTGGCCGGCACCGCACTTGGCCTGCTGATAGCATCCACGCCTTTGGGCGCGTTCCCGCTTCAGGAAAGTGCCGCGTTCGGCCCTACCCAGCGCACGTCGGTCCCATTCAATTTGGCGCAAGCAGCATGCGCCGAGGGCGAATCAGCAGAAGCCTGCGCAAAGAAGCAGCAGGCCGAGCCGAAACAAAAGCCCGAGCGCAAGAGGCCCGAGCCTGAACAGCAGGCAGCGCCTGCCCAGCGCGAGCAGCCCGCCGAGGAGCAGCAGCCACGCAGGAAGAAGCGCGATCAGCAGCAGCAGATCCAGCAGGCGCCGACCGAACAGGCCGCTCCGGCCGAGGAACAGCAGCCGCGCAGAAAGAGGCGCGATCTGCAGCAGCAGACCCAGCAGGCGCCGGCCGAACAGGCCGCTCCGGCCGAAGAACAGCAGCCGCGCAGGAAGAGGCGCGATCAGCAGCAGCAGACCCAGCAGGCGCCGGCCGAACAGGCCGCTCCGGCCGAAGAACAGCAGCCGCGTAGGAAGAAGCGCGATCAGCAGCAGCAGACCCAGCAGGCGCCTGCCGAACAGGCCGCTCCGGCCGAGCAACCACAGCCGCGCAGGAAGAAGCGCGACCAGCAGCAGCAGACGGAGCAGGCGCCGGCTGAACAGCCTGCACAGCAGGCCGCCCCGGCAAACGACAACAATCCACAGCCCCTGCGCAAGAAGCACAAGCAGGACCAGCAGATCGAAGCCGCACCCGCCGAACAAGCGCCGGCCAGGAAGCAAGCGCCCGCCGGCGAGCCGGTTCCGCAGGCCGAGCCGCTTCAGCCCGAGCAACAGGCGGCGCCGGCCGAGGGCAAACAGCCTCAGGAAAAGAAGAAGCGCGGCAAGAAGCCTGTCGGCGAACAGCCGGCAACGGCAGAGCAGCCGGCCACCGGAGAACAACCGTCGACGGCCGAACAACCCGCCAATGGCCGGCAGCCGTTGACTGGCAAACAGCCGGCCCCAGGTGAACAGCCGGCCCAAGGTGAAAATGCGACCCAGACTGAGGCCCCGGCCGACAAGAATGCAGCCCCCATCCTAGACAGCCAGAAGGATGTCCTGCGCAAGCGCAAGGGCAAGAATGGCCGGCAGGGAGGCGAGAATGCGAGTGAGCAGGCCAACCAGCCCACCCAGCAGAATGGTCAGCAGGCGCAGGCTCCAAAGCCTGCTCCGGTCGACCAGGGACCACCACCCACCGACGACAGGGCGGCCCAGCAGGCAATCCAGCCTGAAAAGATCGCTCCCGTGACGGAGGAAAAGGGCAAACGCGTCGAGCGCGCACCCGATGAGAACGTCCGCGACCGCCGGCGTCCGCAAGGCGTCGACGTCGTCAGGGAACTCGGCGACCGCGTCATCCTCCAGTTCAACAACCAGACGATCGTGGAAAGCAGTGACGCTCCACGTATGCATCGCGGCGCCAGGAACGTGTATTATGAGGACCTGTCGGGCGATCGCACCCGGGAAATTGTCGAGCGTGACAACGGTGTCCGGATCATCACCATCCGCAACCGCTACGGCGACATCATCCAGCGTTCGCGAATCGCTCCGGATGGGCACGAGTATGTGCTGAGCTATGTCGACGAGAGCCAGTATGAGGATGAGGGCGACTGGCGCGATCCGGGCGACGACCTGCCGCCGATGCGGCTCACCATTCCGCGCGAGGAGTACATTCTGGACTCCGAGAATGTAGAGGATCCCGACGACTACTACACCTTCCTCGAACAGCCGCCGGTGGAACGGGTGCAACGCCTCTACTCAATCGACGAGGTCAAGCGCTCGGCCCGTGTGCGCGACATCGCACGGCGCGTCGATCTCGATACGCTCAACTTCGATTTCGGTTCGGCCTCGATCTCCGACACCGAGGTGCAGAAGCTCGAGGGCGTCGCCACCGCCATGGAGAAGCTGTTGAAGAAGAACCCGGCCGAGACCTTCCTGATCGAAGGCCACACCGACGCGGTGGGCACGCCAGAGGCAAACCTGGCTCTGTCCGATCGCCGCGCGGAAGCGGTGGCTCAGGCGCTGACCAACGCGTTCGGCATCCCGCCGGAAAACCTGACGACACAGGGCTATGGCGAGGAGTATCTGAAGGTCAACACGGCGGGACCCAACCGCGAGAACCGACGCGTTGCGATCCGCCGTATCACCCCGCTGGTGGCGCCTGTCGCCAGCAACAATTAAGCCATGATTTCAATGCCATGACCTGGTTTGTGGAATCGGCACGAGAAGCATCCATCCCCGGCTTCACCGGGGATGGATCGACGTCCCAAGTTCAAGAAATGTTCCGGTATGCAACCGGGCTCATTGAATAGAAGGCGCACCTACCCCAGATTCAGGATTGGGCGTTCCCTGCCCCGTCCCGACTCCAGCGGGACGTATTGAGCCCCGCCGGACCCTCTCCGGCGGGGTTTTGTCTTGCAAATTGCAAACCGGAGCGACCTGACCGAAATAGCTCCGCAGCCCGCAGCGCCGACCGGAACCAGGCGGAGCTCGCTCAGCCCACGGACACGCCATCACGGATCAGCTGACAGCTCGTCAATCGACGCGCTGGTGGCTCCGCGCTTCTGAGTTCTGAAAACTGCTCTAACTCTTTGTTTTTGACGCAACTCCCAAGGAAAGCGCTATGCGCTTTTCCCGGGAAAACCGTTTCACGCTTTTCCTGGAATTACTCTAATAGATCCCTCTTATCTTCGTGCTCGAATTAGCAAACACCTCGTCCGGCACAAAAAAGTCGCCGGCCAGAGGCCCGTTCGCGTCAGGTGAATAGACCGAGAAATCGCTGACGCCCTCGGCGCGCAGCACCTCTTCGTCGATGTAGAAATTGCCCGTGGTCTCGCGCGCCGGCCGCATGAAGATGGCATGCGCGGCATCGGCCATGATGTCGGGCAAACGGCTCATCGCCGCCACTGTCGCGCCGCCGAGCAGATTGCGCACCGCCGCCGTGTCGATGGTCGAGATCGGCCACAGCGAATTTATCGCAATGCCATCCCTGGCGAATTCGGCGCTCATCCCCAGCGTGCACATCGACATGCCGAACTTGGCCATCGTGTAGGCGACGTGGTTCTTGAACCATTTGGCCTTCATGTCGAGCGGCGGCGCCAGATTCAGGATATGAGGATTGCTGGCTAACTTCAGGTGTGGAATGCACATTTTGGAAACGAGGAAGGTGCCGCGCGTGTTGATCTGATGCATCAGGTCATAGCGTTTCATGTCGGTTTCCAACGTGCCGGTGAGCTGGATGGCGCTGGCATTGTTGACGCAGATGTCGATGCCGCCGAACTTTTCGACGGTTCTGGCGACCGCGTCGGCAACCTGCGCCTCTTCACGGATATCGCACAGCACAGGTAGCGCCTTGCCTCCGGCCCGCTCGATCTCTTCAGCCGCCGTGTAGATCGTGCCCGGCAGCTTGGGATGCGGCTCAGCGGTCTTGGCGGCGATCGTCACATTGGCGCCGTCACGCGCGGCACGCAGCGCGATCGCCAGCCCGATGCCACGCGACCCGCCGGAGATGAACAGCGTCCTTCCCTTGAGCGACATTTTTCCTCCGCCTGCGTATTTTTCCTTGCGCAATCCTTGCCTGTGGCGGTCACGGATACAAGAGCTTGCGGCGGGATGCCATGGTGACGCTGCGGCCTACGGTCCAAACCTATTGGAATTGCTGAGCGTTCGATGTATATATTCTATACAGATAGGTAGAATATAGCATGGCACTGTCGATTAAGAACATGGAAGTCGAGCAAATGGCGCGCGAACTCGCTCGCCGCCGCCGCGTGTCGGTGACCGAGGCCATCCGCCAGAGTCTCGAGCGCGAAGTTGCGCGCGAGCGATTGGTGCCGCGCGATGAAACCAGCGACCTGTTTCAGCGGTTGATGGCTATCTCCGACAGTGCCGGAAAAATCCCCAAACGCGAAAATGCGATGACCGAGGACGAAATCCTCGGTTACGACGAGTTCGGGATCCCGACGAAATGATCATCGATTCCTCGGCCCTGGTTGCTATCCTGCGCGCCGAGCCTGGTTACGATCGTTTCGTGTTGGCGATCGCACAGGCCAAAAGGCGGCTGTTGGCGGCGCCAACGTTTCTTGAAACGACGATGGTGCTCGCCGGCGGCAGGCAGGATGAAATCCTTGATCGCCTAGACGACTTCCTGCGCACCGCCTCGATCGAGACCGTTGCCTTTACCGCCGACCATGCCGCGGTCGCACGCCAGGCCTTCCTGCGCTACGGCAAGGGCCGGCATCCGGCCGCGCTGAATTTTGGCGACTGCATCGCCTACGCCACGGCGCGTCTCGAAGCCATGCCGCTGCTGTTCAAGGGTGATGATTTCCGGCTAACCGACATCGAAGCGGTGTGATGTACAATTAGACCAGCACCAGCCCCTGCCGCATCGCGATAGCGATGGCATCTGTGCGGTTGGCGGCGCCAAGTTTGATCAGGATCGCGGCGACATGAAACTTCGCCGTGTGCACGGAAATGTTCAGCCGCCGTGCGATAACCTTGTTGGGCGCTCCCTCGGCCAGCAGCGCCAATACTTCCGCCTCGCGCGGCGACAGTGTTGGGCGGATCGCATGCTCGTCGGAGGCTTCATCCTCGAACGGCTCGCCGTCGCCCGGATGGAAGTCCTCAAGGCGCCCGCTTCTGCCGTCGCCCGATACGCGATAGCCGGCCGCAGCCAGTCGCGCCGCGGCAGCGATCAACAAATCGTCCGCGTCCACAGGCATGACGGCCAATACCTCGCCAGCGGGTCGCCCGCCATTGGCGCGTCCCGACAGCAGCACCCGTGGCGTGGACACCGGCACGGCGTCCACGCTCCTGTCGTCGATGATGGCGACATCGGCTTTGCCATCACCGGCCACGACCGGCAGCAGGTCTTCGCTCGCGGCAAGCGAGGCAGCCAGGCGCTCGGCGCGCGACGCGTCACCAAGCGCAATCAGCACCACCAGCCGCCGCGAGACGGCACCGTCAGTCATGATCCGGTCGCTGGTGAGCGTATCCATCACTCCTCTCAGGAAAGCGGCTTTTCGCCGACGGACAGCGCGACATCGCGCTGTTCGCCGCCGCGTACGACGCCGAGCGTCACCGAAGCGCCGGCGCTGTCGGGCCCGAGCCTGCGGATCAGGTCGCGCGGACCATGCACGGCCTCGCCGTTCCACGCTACGATGATATCGCCAAGAGAGAGGCCGGCAGCCTTGGCCGGGCCATCCTCGTCGAGGCTCATCACCATCGCGCCATGCGCGTCGCGGTCGCGCACCGGATGCAGGCCGGCGCCCAGATATCCACGCGCGACATGGCCCTTTTCGCGCAGCGTCGCGACCGCTCGCTCGATCGTCTCGTAAGGCATCACCAGCGCACGGTGACGCGGTCCGAACAAGAGCATGCCGATCAGTGCGCCCTTGGCGTCGAGCACCGGGCCACCCTCGAAGCGGCCGCCGGCACCGACCGCAAGATTGATGCGCCGGTCGATGCTGCCGCCGCGCATCGAGCGCCAGGCCGGACCGACCTCGCCGACCGAGCCCGACACGGCCAGAGCGGAACCGTCACTGTTGCCGATGGCGATGGCGACATTGCCGGGCCGCACCGCACCGGCCTTGGCCAACGGCGCTGCGTTGACGGCAGCAGCCGGCTTCAGCAGGGCAACGCCGGTCGAAGGATCGCGGCCGACGAGCTCGGCCTTCACCGTCTCACCCGAGGCCAACACCAGCTCGATCTCCTCGCCTGCCTCGACAGCCTCTTCGGCGGTGACGAAGTAGCCGTCACGCCAGTGGAAGGCGCTTGCCGTCCGATGCTGATGCGTGGCGAAACTTGCCGTTGCCGGTGCCGCCTTGGCGGCGAGATCGGCGATGGCTTCCGAAAACGCACTCAGATTGAAATCGCTCATGTTGGTCTCCTGGGTTTTCTCATGCCCCAGATATCGCTCGACAGCGCGCCCGAAGGTACTCGCCTGACGGCTAGTTGGCGGTTTGACTGGCCATCTGGTCAGGTCGCGGCCGGTCCAGCCGCTCCGCACATATAGTGCGTGTCGCCCAAAAGTGCTCAGCGGTTTTGGGACAACGGCGCGCAGGAAAAAATCGTCCTTGCGCCCGACAACATGGAACCCCGCCGATGGCCCGCCTCGCCCCGAAATTCGAAACTGACGACAGATTAGCCGACGGCACGCTGCTCGACGCCTATTCGACGACGGTTGCCGACGCGGTCGACCGCATCGGCCCTGCCGTCTGCCGCATCGAGCGCATCAGCGGTCAGGGCGGCCATGGCTCGGGCTTCGTCATCGCGCAGGACGGGCTGGTCGTCACCAATTTTCACGTCGTGGGCGACGCAAGAACGGTGCGCGTCTCGATGCCGGACGGCGCCTCGCGAGAAGGCCACGTGCTCGGCCGCGACCCGGACACCGACATAGCACTGGTGCGCGCCGACGGCAGCTTTGCCGATATCGCGCCGCTGGGCGATTCCAAGCGGCTGCGGCGCGGCCAGATCGCCATTGCCATCGGCAACCCCCTGGGCTTCGAGTGGACCGTCACCTCCGGCGTTGTCTCGGCGCTGGGGCGCTCGATGCGCGCCTCCACCGGCCGGCTGATCGACGATGTCATCCAGACCGATGCGGCGCTAAACCCCGGCAATTCCGGCGGACCGCTGGTTTCGTCGGCCGGCGAGGTCATCGGCGTCAACACCGCCATGATCCATGGCGCGCAAGGCATCGCCTTCGCCGTCGCTTCCAACACCGCCAACTTCGTCATTTCGGAGATCATTCGCTTCGGCCGCGTGCGCCGCGCCTTCATCGGCGTCTCGGCCGACACCACCAGTCTGCCACGCCGCGCCGCGCTTCTGTCGCAAGTGTCGAGCAAGACGGCGGTCCGGCTGCGCAGCGTCGAGAAGAACGGCCCGGCGGCAATAGCGGGTTTCAAGGAAGGCGACATCATCGCCGCCATCGATGGCCGCCCGGTCACCGGGGTCGACGATTTGGTGCGTATGCTCGACGCCGATCGCATCGGCCGCGAAACGCTGTGCACCGTCGTGCGCCGCACCGGCGTCAGCCAGGTGACGGTGACGCCGGTGGCAAGGGCTGGCTAGGGCTGACGCTCAGGCTCCCGCCGCCCCTTCCGCATATTGCGCCAGAAATTCCTCGCTCGGCGCAATCGGCTTGATGACGTCGATCAGCACGCCATTGGGATCCCTGGTGATGAAGTGGCGCTGGCCGAAGGGTTCGTCGCGCAGAGAGCGCAGGATCGGCAGGCCGGCGGCAAGGATCCGCTCATAGACCGCGTCCGGGTCGCGGACCTCGAAATTGATCAACAGGCCCGATGTGCGGCCCCGCCCCTCCTCAGGGATCGTCTCGTGGTCGCCTTGGACAATGCCGAGATTGACACGTTTGCTCTCCACCGATTGCAGATGCACGTACCAGCCGCTTTCAAACAGCGGCTGGAAGCCGAAATGCTCGACATAAAAAGCCGTTGTGCCGGCGACGTCGCCGGTCATCAGCACCGGATAATAGCTCGTGGTCTTCATCTTTCCTTCTCCCGTCTATTAACATACAGTCTGCATGTAGATTGAATTAACATACAGGCTGCATGTATGCAACAGGACTCCGCACGTCGCTCCAACCGCGACCGCACCGAGGCGACGCGCGCCGATCTGATCGCCGCTGCGCGAAAGTTGTTCACCGAAAAATCCTATGCAGAGACCGGCACGCCCGAGATTGTCGCCGCCGCCGGCGTCACGCGCGGCGCGCTCTATCACCATTTCGCCGACAAGCAGGCGCTGTTTGCCGCCGTGGTCGAGCAGGAGGCGGCAGCTGTCGCCGAGGAGATCGAGCACGCCTCGCCGCCCTCGCTCAATGCGCGCGACGCGCTGATTGCCGGTTCGTGTGCCTATCTCGCCGCCATGCGTGCGCCCGGCCGCACACGGCTGCTGTTGCTCGATGGGCCGGCCGTGCTTGGCCGCGCCGCCATGGACGAGATCGACAACCGTCACGGCAACCGCTCGCTGCGCGAAGGTCTGGTTGCGGCAATGCGGGCGCAGACGATGACGAGATTGCCGGCGGAGGCACTGACGGCGCTCTTTGCCGCTGCCTTCGACCGCGCCGCGCTCGCCATCGAAGCCGGCGAATCAGCGCAGGATTATCACGCCGTGCTCATAGCGCTGATCGATGGGCTGTCTCCGGCCCGTCTTCAGGCACCTCGCCCGGCTCGAACTCGTTGAAGCAGCCGAGTTGGCGCTTGAACTGATCGATCAGCCAGGCCGCTGCCGGCTTCGGGCTGCGATCGTTGCGGTGCATGGCAAACAAGGGAGAACTCACCTCCCTGAAGGACTCGAGATCGATTTCGACCAGCCGGCCGCTCGCCAGATCGTCGGCGATCAGCCAGCGCGGCAGCCCGCCCCAGCCCAACCCCTCGCGCATCAGCGTATGCTTGGTGCGCATGTCCGTCAGCCGCCAGGTGCGGTAGGCGTAGACGCCAAAGTCACGTCCCTTGGTGCGCTCCGACTGGTCGGTGACGACCAGCTGGGTGTGTTCGCGCGCATCCTCGATCGCCACCGGTTTTGGCAGCAAGGCCAGCGGGTGGGTGGGCGCGGCTGCCAGAACGATCGACATGAAGCCGATACGCACAAGATGCACGTCGACCTCGCCCAGCAGGCCGCCAATGCCAAGGTCGGCCTGGCCGCTGACGACGTGATCGGGGATCAAGCCAAGCGTACCAATGTGCACGCGTAACATCACCGTCGGAAACTGCGCCTCGAATGCCTTCAGCACTCGAACCAGCACCGGTGAGGGCAGCGCCGCGTCGACCGACAGCGCAATTTCAGCCTCAAGCCCCTGGTGATGGCTGTCGACGCGCGAGCGCATGCGCTGCAGCACGCCGATCATACGACGCGCATCTTCCAGCATCGCCCGCCCGATATCGGTCAGCTGCGGCTCGCGCGTACCCTCGCGCTCGAACAGCTTCAGGCCGAGCTGCGCCTCAAGATTGGCAATGCCGTAGCTGATGACGGATTGCGATCGGTTGAGCTTACGGCCGGCCGCCGAGAAGCTGCCGCTTTCGGCGACCGTCACCAGTATCTGAAGTTGGTCGAGCGTCGGGTTGGGCTGCATCGCTATATCTACTTTATGGATGGATCGTATAGAAATTATATCCGTTTATCGAATGGGTTGGTAGCCCCATATGTGCCGGGACAATTCATCACAACCCGCTGGAGAGCCAACATGTCCATTCTTCTTGTCACCTCAAGCCCGCGTGGCGCTGCTTCGCACTCGACCCGCATCGCCACCGAATTCGCCGAGAAACTGCTTGCCGCCGATCCGTCCAACACGCTCGTGGTGCGTGATCTCGTCGCCAACCCCCTGCCGCACATCGATGCCGACTATGCGACCGGCATCTATACGCCGGCCGAAGCCCGCTCTGAGCGTCAGGCCGAGGTGGTCGGCGTTTCCGATGTCGTGCTGGACGAGTTGTTCGCAGCGGATACGGTGATCCTCGCCACCGGCTTCATCAATTTCAACATCTCCTCGACGCTGAAGTCCTGGGTCGATCACATCGCCCGCTCCGGCAAGAGCTTTGCTTATGGCGAGAACGGCCCCAAGGGCCTCGTCACCGGCAAGAAGGTCTATATCGTGCTGGCTTCCGGCGGCATCTATTCGGAAGGTGCTGCCGTGCAGTTCGATCACGCCATTCCCTACCTGCGCGGCGTGCTCGGCTTCCTCGGCATGACCGATGTCGACGTCATTCGCATCGAAGGCGTCAGCATGGGGCCTGACGCGGTAGCATCGGCGCTCGCCAAGG
The DNA here is from genome assembly GCF_040323235.1 of Mesorhizobium sp. M0051. Lineage (NCBI taxonomy): Bacteria > Pseudomonadati > Pseudomonadota > Alphaproteobacteria > Hyphomicrobiales > Phyllobacteriaceae > Mesorhizobium > Mesorhizobium sp. M0051. Next base: position 45,265 of record NZ_JAMYUT010000028.1, on the reverse strand, counting down.
CGACCGCAAAGGTCGACGCCGTAGTGGCCGCCACCCGGGATGTCGCGGCGGCAGCGTAAGTCACACCGATCATCTGGATTGAAAAAGGCAGGCGCGCCGCGCCTGCCTTTTTTCGTTCTAGCCAATCAGATGCCGCAACAGCCCCGCCGAAGCGACCCCGATCAGAACGGTCGGCAGCATGGACAGCCGCGTCGCCGCGATCAAAGTGATCGCCAGCGCCAGAAGGTCGGCCGGATTCCGCGACACGAAGGCAGGCGCGATCACCGAGATCAGCACGCAACCGGGCGCTGCCTCCATCACCGCCGTGGCACGCGCACTGAGCGTGCGGTTGCGCAGCAAGACATAGCCGCCGATCCGCGTCAGGTAGGTAACGCCGGCCATCAGCACGATGGCAAGCACGGTCGTTGCGTCGATCATACATCACCTGCCATCAGCCAGGCCGCGACCAGCCCCGACACCGCACCGGCGGCGACATACCAGGCGCCCGGGATGAAGAGATAAAACAGTGCCGCGACGACGAGGCTGACCAGCCAGGGCCGCGCCGCCGCCATGCCCGTCCACATGCCGCGCATCAGCACCAGGAAGACGGCCGGGAACGCCATTTCGAAACCGTAGGTCCCGACGTCGCCGAGCATCGGGCCGAGCAAGGTACCCAGCGTGGTGAAGGCCACCCAGGTGAGATACATCGCCAATGCCGCGCCCATGTAGTAGCGCGGGCTGAAGGCCGGCGTGATGCCGGCAGCCCTGCGCTGCCTGGAGTCGGCCAAGCCCAGCGCCCAGCTTTCGTCGCACATCAAGAACAGCGCCGGAAAGACCTTGCGCCGCGGCAGGGAGCGCAGGAACGGCGCCAGCGCCGCCCCCATCAGCAAATGACGGCTGTTGACCAGGAAGGTGATGGCGACGATGAGCACGACGTGCGGCGGCGAGGTCCACAACTGGATCGCCGCGAATTCCGAACCGCCGGCAAAATTCAGTCCCGTCATTGCCGACAGTTCGACAACGCTCAAGCCTCTCTGCGCGGCCTGGGCGCCAAGCACCAGCGCGTAGGGGATGGTGCCGAACAGGATCGGCGCGCATGACGCCACGCCGCGCCGGAATTCGGATCCGGTGCCATCGCCCGCCGTCTCGACTTCCTGTGTAATGCTCATGGTTATCCATCGGCTGGCCTCGCGGCCGCCTCTTCCCTGCGGTTGAAATCAACTGATGTCGCGGCAAACATACCGATATCGGCCCGCAATTTGGTTGCAAAGATCGTTGTGTTTCACGGAATTTTGGCATTTGGTGTCACCAATCACCGAATAAATGGAATCAAACGCCATGAAACTTGACGAGATCGACAGACGGATCCTGCGGGCGCTGCAACGCGACGGCCGCATGGCCAACAACGATCTGGCCAATGAGGTCGGGCTTTCGCCTTCACCTTGCCTGCGGCGCGTGAAGCTGCTGGAGGAAGCCGGCATCATCGACCGCTATGTGGCAGTGCTCAACCCGGCCAGCATCGGCAAGGGCCTGACCTTCTTCACCCGGATCTGGCTGAAGGCACAGGACGAGGACACGATCGAGCATTTCGCCACCGAAGTCGCCAAGCTGCCGCAGGTGATGGAGTGCTATCTGATGCTCGGCGACTGCGATGCCATGGTGCGCGTGGTGGCGGCCGGCATCGATGATTATCGCCGCTTCCAGTCGGAGCATCTGAGCCGCATCAAGGGCGTGCAGAACGTCAAGACGGACGTTCCCAGCCAGACGATCAAATACACGTCGGAACTGCCGATCTGACGCATGCCGCCCAAAAGTGCGAAGCGGTTTCAGGATAATGACGTGCGTCCAAAAAAGGACCACCGAAAAACAGCGCCGTTCAGACTGGATAAAAAATGCAACCGGATTGTAGGATCGGCCTCGATGCCAGCGTCCTTCGGATGCAAGCAGCGTGCAGCGCTGCCCTCTGGCATGGGAGATTTGAATGAGCCTTTCCTATCGTTGGGTCATCGTCGCCGCTGGCGCGCTGATGTCCTGTGTCGCCATCGGAACAATGTTTTCGCTGGCGATCTTCCTTGAGCCGATGGCGATCGACACCAACTGGTCGCGCGCCGGCATTTCGAGCGCCATGACGCTCAACTTCCTGGTGATGGGCCTTGGCGGCTTCGCCTGGGGCGCCCTGTCGGACCGTTTTGGGGCCCGCATCGTCGTGACGATCGGGGCGGTACTGCTCGGGCTGGCGCTGGTGCTGGCCAGCCGCGCCGGCTCGCTCCTCACCTTCCAGATCACCTATGGCGTGCTGGTCGGCCTCGCCGCCAGCGCCTTCTTTGCGCCGATGATCGCATTGACCACCGGCTGGTTCGACACCAACCGCAGCCTTGCGGTATCGCTGGTCTCGGCCGGCATGGGCGTGGCGCCGATGACGATCTCGCCCTTCGCCCGCTGGCTGATCTCGGCCTATGACTGGCGCACTGCCATGTTCGACATCGGCATCACGGCTTGGGTGCTGCTGTTGCCGGCCGTGCTGCTGGTCCGCCAGCCACCGAAGCCAGCCGTCGCTGACACTGGTTCCGCGCCGGCTGCCGATGGTGCCGGCCTGACGGTCGGCCAGGCGCTGCGCTCGCCGCAGTTCATCGTGCTGGGGCTGACCTTCTTCGCCTGCTGCGCCGCGCATTCCGGGCCGATCTTCCACATGGTCAGCTATGCCGTGCTATGCGGCGTCGCCCCAATGGCGGCCGTTTCGATCTACAGTGTCGAGGGCCTTGCCGGCCTCGGCGGGCGGCTTTTCTACGGCGTGCTTGCCGATCGCCTGGGCGTCAAGCCGGTACTGATCTCGGGCCTCGCGATCCAGGCGATCGTCATCGCCGCCTATCTCTCGATCAGCCGGCTCGAGCAGTTCTATATGCTGGCCGTCATCTTCGGCGCCACCTATGGCGGCGTCATGCCGCTCTACGCGGTGCTGGCGCGCGAATATTTCGGCCAACACATCCTCGGCACCGTGTTCGGCGCCGCCACCATGCTGTCCAGCCTCGGCATGGCGCTCGGACCTCTGGCCGGCGGCATGGTGTTCGATGCCTACGCCAACTATTCCTGGCTGTTCATCGGCTCGGCCCTCGTCGGGCTTGGTGCGGTCGGCATCGCCATCGCCTTCCCGCCGCTGCCGCGCAGGGAGCTGCAGCCGGCTTAGTCTTCGGCCGGATCGAGTTCCGACCGGACAGGCCAGGCGCGCCATGAGCCTGGCCTGTCCGGCGCGATTGCAGGCGTTTGAGCCGGGGCACGCGGCGCCGCCACGGCCAGGTCCATTTTAAGGCCTTGACCAACCTCTTACTTCACCGTGATGGACATACCGCTGAGATCGGCGTTGACCTGCAGGCCTACCTGCTTGCCTGACAGTTCGAGCTGGGCGCCCTTGTCATTGGTCATGACGATCACCTGAGCCCCTTTGCCGAGCGTGCCGCCGCCGCCCGCCGCGCCGTATACGCCTGTCACATCCCGGGCGCGCCTGATATGGCGCACGGTGCCTTGGAAATACGTCTTGGAGACCCCGAAGGCGAGGCCGCCCGAGACGCCGGCGACCGAGATGGGGTAGCGACGACCATGGAAGGTCAGCGTGCCCTCGCCTCCGGATCCACCCACGAAGAAGGCCGCCTTGTAGACGGCAAAGCGGATCGTGCCGCTGTCGGCATGCGCGGCGCCGGAAACGCTGACTGCCCCTGCCGCGATGACGGCAACCGCGAGTGAACGAATTCTGGACGAAATCATGATAGGAACTCCTCAAGGTGGCCGCTTGCCCAACGGCTGGGCTCGTCAGCGTTTTGTCGAAGTTACAATTGAACAGTCTCACCCGTCATTGGTTCCAGGCACTCGCACTGGTCGTGCGCCATACCCGATGCCCAACTAGGAAATGGACAGGATCTCAAGTTCGCACGGCCCCAGTTGGACAAAGTCGCCAACGGTTTTGCCGGTCAGCGCGATGCCAACCGGAGAACCATGCGAAATCGAAGCTTGAGACGGGTTTGCCTCATCCTCGCCGACGATGCGGAAGGTCTGGATGCGGCCATCATCACGCTTGAAAGTGACCGTGTGCCCGAAGGCGATCACTTCATTGGACGTGGGCACCGACATAAGTTGAGCTGTACGGACGCGCTCGGCATAATAGCGCATATCTCGAACCGGAACCGCCGACTGCCGTCGCCTCTCATTGACATCCTCCAGCATGCTGGCGGCCTCGAGAGCCTGCTGAGCGCCAGCCAATTCATCCTGCAGCATCTTGAGGCCCGCCTCCGTGACGAGGTTGATCCGATCGGAGACAGGGCGAGCCGGCAGGATCGTTTCCGATGCTGCCTCAGCACTTTCCTCCTTGGCGAATGCTACGCTCAATTGTCGAGACTCTCTGCTTGCCGCCTACTGCCGTCATTCGAGAAACTGGTGGCGGATTTCCGCCTCCTGCGGGGGCTGACGTTTGTCGCCACGACCAATCCCGTCCCTATCCGAAAATCCGCTCGCCCTGCTCGTCGACCAATTGAATGCCCTTCTTGATCGAGATGTCGACGGCATCGTCGAGCCCGGCGAAGCGGTCGGCGCGGATGAATTTGTGTTCCTTCAGCACACCGTCGACCTCCTTGGAGACGACGCCGCAGGTCTGGTACTGGCCGTCCGCCTTGTAGGGCGTGGCGCTGATCAGAAAACCCTTGTGCTCGACCTGCTTGGCTGGTGCCGCGTTTTTTGGTTCGGCCGCTTCATTGCCGCCACCACCGCCGAAAAGACGCTTCAGAAAAGACATCGGGCTTCCTCCAACAGCATTCATCCCACACCATGTAGCGTGGCGCGGGATGAATTTCACTATCGGTCCTTGCCCCAGCGGGCAAGGGCTGCGTCCGGCCGTGCCGGCGGACCTTACTTGTGCGACAGCGCTTCCAGCGCCTCGGCTGCAGCTTCGAGGATGGCGATCGCCTCGGCCTGCTTGTCGGCCGGGGCATCGACGAAGTCGCCGAGAGCCGCGCGCAGCCGGTGGCGCACGGCACGGAACTCGTCGCGTGCTTGCGAACGGCCACCACGACCGCCACGACGGCCGCCCTCGTCGCTCTCGTCGTTCCAGCCGAACCACTCGCGCGCCTTGGCCATCTTGAGGCCGAAACGCTCGAGATGGTCGAGCACGCTGTCGATCATCTCGCGGTTGTCGGCAAGATGCGCCTGCCCCGCCTCGGTGATCGAGAATACCTTCTTGTTGCCGTCGGCGGCGGAGGCGGCGTAGCCGGCCTCTTCCAGGAAGGTCAGCGTCGGGTAGACCACGCCCGGGCTCGGGCTGTAGATGCCGCTGGTGCGTTCCTCCAGCGCCTTGATGATGTCGTAGCCGTGGCGCGGCGCCTCGGCCAGCAGCGACAGCGTGATCAGTTTGAGGTCGCCGTCGGCCAGCATTCGTCCGGCACGGAATATGTCGCCGGGGCCGCCGCGTCCACCGCCACGACCACCGTGCCCGAACGGGCCGAAGCCGCCGCCCCCTCTGCCACCAAATTTGCCGGCCATGTGCATGAACATGCGCTCGCCGAAATGATTGTGCTTGTGCATTGATTGCTCCTTGAGTTGTATCTTACGATATATCTTAATTAGGCGCATGCTGCAGGGAAGTCAAGATATATCTTACGATGTATCTGACTGCGTTGCCAGCGATTTGATGTCGATGGAACAAAACGCAACAGGGGTGTTGAGTGCTCGACGAGGCGACGCGCGAAATTGTTGGCTGCCCCGCCGGTGGTCTTTGCGAACGCAATGCTGCCCGCGAAGCAAGGATTACCAGCGACCCTTGCGCCGGTTCCAGGCATAGAGCAGGTCGGCGAACCGATCATAGGCAAAGCGTGTCAGCGGCAAAACGAGGGGATTGCCGAACAAAGTCGCCAGCCAGCCCTCGCCCGGCGTGACCTTCCACACGGCGATCGCCACATCGGCCCCGACCAGCAGTTGGCCACCAGCGTCGGTGGCGTGCAGCCGGCGGCGGATATCCTCGAGGGACGCGCCGTATGCGGCAAGCGCTGCCGGTTCAAGGTTGATGTCGCGGAATTCGATCCGTCCGGCCTTGACCGCTTCGATCAGCCGCCGCTTCTGCCTGCTGATGCCTGTATCGCAAACCGGACAGCGCGTGTTGTACCAGACGGTCAGCATAGTCTCGGCATTTGTTTGGTAACGCAACCTGAAGGACCACAAACGATCGGGCGCCGTCAAGACGTCGCTCGATCGGTTGCGTGCGAACGAGACTACCCTCGGACCAGTCGGTTCCGGCCCTTTCACCACAGAGCCTATCCGAGCGAGGTGATGATCTCGCGGTAGGCTAATTCGGGAAAGGCCTTCAGCGTCCGCGTCCTGACATTGCCGGCCGCCGCCAGCATCAACGAGAAACGCGCCAGGACCGCGTCGTCGGGGGCTTCGACCACCGCCACCATGTCGTATTCGCCCATGGTCAGGTAGAAAGCCTTGAACGATCCGCCCATGTCTCCCAGCTGCTTCCTGGCGGCGTCGAGCCGCTTCGGCGAATCGCGAACGTTTCTGGCGCCCTGCTCGGTCCAGTTCATCAGCACGATGTAACTTGTCATGGCACACCTCCCTCCGGCGCCACGGAGCACGGCGGCTTGGCCGGGGCGGGCATCCGGGTTGTCGCCCAAAAAATGCATCCGACGCCGAATTATCCTCCCGAAGGGTGCGAGCCGCAAGAGCACGCGCCCCTGTACGAAAAAGGGCGCCAGTGGCGCCCTTGAACTCTTTGATCTCGGCAGGTTTTAGCTGTCCAGGAAGCTGCGCAGCTTGCGGCTGCGGCTCGGGTGCTTGAGCTTGCGCAGTGCCTTGGCCTCGATCTGGCGGATGCGCTCGCGCGTGACCGAGAACTGCTGGCCGACTTCTTCCAGCGTATGGTCGGTGTTCATGCCGATGCCGAAGCGCATGCGGAGCACACGTTCCTCGCGCGGCGTCAGCGAGGCCAGCACGCGCGTGGTGGTCTCGCGCAGATTGGCCTGGATCGCCGCGTCGATCGGCAGGATCGCCATCTTATCCTCGATGAAATCGCCCAGATGCGAATCCTCCTCGTCGCCGACCGGCGTTTCGAGCGAGATCGGCTCCTTGGCGATCTTCAGCACCTTGCGCACTTTTTCGAGCGGCATGGCGAGCTTTTCGGCCAGCTCTTCCGGCGTCGGCTCGCGACCGATCTCGTGCAGCATCTGGCGCGAGGTGCGCACGATCTTGTTGATCGTCTCGATCATGTGCACCGGGATGCGGATGGTGCGTGCCTGATCGGCGATCGAACGGGTGATCGCCTGCCTGATCCACCATGTCGCGTAGGTCGAGAACTTGTAGCCGCGGCGGTATTCGAATTTGTCGACCGCCTTCATCAGGCCGATATTGCCTTCCTGGATCAGGTCGAGGAACTGCAGGCCGCGATTGGTGTATTTCTTGGCGATGGAGATGACGAGGCGCAGATTGGCCTCGACCATTTCCTTCTTGGCGATCGCGGCTTCGCGCTCGCCCTTCTGCACCTGGTTGACGATCTTGCGGAATTCCAGGATCGAGATCGCCGTTTCGGTGGCGAGGTTCTGGATCTCGGCGCGCAGGTCCCTGATCGCGTCCTTCTCGTTCTTGGTGAATTCCTTCCAGCCGCGCGAGGTCAGGTTGCCGATCGCGCGCGTCCAGTTCGGGTCGAGTTCGGAACCCTGATATTCCTTCAGGAACTCCTCGCGGCGCACGCCGTAGCTTTCGGCGAGCCTGAGCAGCTTGCCCTCGTTCTGCACCAGGCGCTTGTTGATGTCGTAGAGCTGCTCGACCAGCGCCTCGATGCGCGCCGTGTTGAGCGACAGCGACTTCACCGCCTTGATCAGCTGGTCCTTCAGCTCTTTCAGCCGGCGGTCCTGGCTGGGCGACAGAGTGCCGGCGGCGGCCAGACGGTTCTCGACCTGCTGGTCCTGCAGCTTGCGCAGCTTCTTGTAGGTGTCGGCGATGACGTCGAGCGTCTCCATCACCTGCGGGCGCAGTTCCGCTTCCATGGCCGCCAGCGAAAGGCTCGCTTCGTCCTCGTCTTCCTCGTCGTCATCGACCAGCCCGCGCGTATCGGCGGCGACATTGGTGACGTCGTCTTCCTCGTCGCGCGAACGGCGCGGCTTGTCCTCGACCTTGGCTTCCTCGATGCGCTCGACCACCGGCGCCTGCTTGGCTTCGGGTCCGGCATAGGTGGCTTCGAGATCGATGATCTCGCGCAGCAGGATCTTCGATTCGTTGAGCTCGTCACGCCAGATGATGATGGCCTGGAAGGTCAGCGGGCTTTCGCACAGGCCCGCGATCATCGTCTCGCGGCCGGCCTCGATGCGCTTGGCGATGGCGATTTCGCCCTCGCGCGACAGCAACTCGACCGAGCCCATCTCGCGCAGATACATGCGCACCGGATCGTCGGTGCGGTCGGTCGGTTCTTTCTTCGTCGTGGTGGCGGCAACGGCCGTGCCGGTCTGCTCGGCCAGCTCGTTGGCGTCTTCCTCGGCATCGGCCGCGGTGTCGGCGGCCTCGGGCTCCTCACCCTGCTCGTCGTCCTCGACCACGTTGATGCCCATGTCGGACAGCATCGCCATCGTGTCCTCGATCTGCTCGGAGGTTACTTCCTCGGAGGGCAGCACCGAATTCAGCTCGTCCATCGTGACATAGCCGCGCTTCTTGGCGGCCTTGATCATCTTCTTGACAGCATCATCGGAAAGGTCGAGCAGAGGGCCATCGGTGGCGCCTTCGCGTTCGGTTTCGACCTCTTCCTTTTCCTTTGTCGCCATAGTCTTTTTCTTCTCCTAGCGGCCGAACATCAAAGCCGCGTAAGCTGTCGGACCAGTCAAATCGGATGCGCTCGCTTATGAACGCGGTTCACCGGGCCAGTAACTGCATCAACTCGTCGTTTGGTGCATGTCGTTGTCCCCAAAACCGGTTTCCTTTTGGGCGACACGCATTAAGTCCAGATTAACCCTGGTATCTGTGGCAGGCAGGCTGCCTGTCCAGTGACCAGTACCCCCACATCGCTTATTTCCCGTCGACGCGGGTTCGGGTTAACGTTTCGAATCGTCCTGATTCCGTCATTCTGCCAGAAGGTCAAGCGCCTCTCGCATGATTCGCCTTAAAAAAGCGAATCAATTACCCGACTTAGCCCGCCGCGCACCATTTGGACGCGCAACGCCTCACTGTCATTCTCTTGCGAGGCCCGTTCCGCTCCTTGGATCGGAAAGGCCTTGTCATTCTTGGTGGAAGCATGATCTTCTCCGAAAACCGGTTCCCGCTTTTCGGGATCATGCCTTAAGCCCGCCCGGCCCTGCCCGAGGACACACCGAATCCTTCGATCAGCGCTTCCGTTGCCTGTACATCCTGAAATTGCGCCTGAATTTCGATCAGGTGCCGGTAATTTTCGTCTGTGGGATCAGTAGCGAGCGCCGCTTCCGCCTGTTTCAGCTCCTTATGTAAGGTGCGCGCGCTGCGCTGCAAGTGCAGTGCCTGGCTGAAAGCGTCGCGGGCATCGTCAAGGGCGGCGGTCTCCAATGCCGGCCATTGCCGCATTCGCCGGATCAGGCCGACGGCACGCTCCCAGATCTCGGCGCAGCCGGCGCGTTCGATCGTCGCTATAACGGCCTGACGGTCATTCGCCATGTCATGCGCCATTGCATCGAGGATCGCGCCATGCAGCCGCCTCAGGTCCGAGTTGCCAAGATCGAGAAACTCGATATGGGCGAAATTCTCGTCGATCAGCGCCGGATGGTTGACCAATGCGACGATGATCGTCGCCTCGCGCACCGACATCCCCTCGCTGCCGCGCTTGACCAGTGCCGACTGGCCAAGGCTTTCGGTGATGGCGATGCGGCCGCCACCGCTCTTGGCGAACTGACCGCCGGGCGCGGCGGCCTTGCCCTGGCCCGGTCGTCCATCCTGGCGTCCTTGCCTGGTGCTGCGCTGGGAGCCGAAAAAGCTCAGCACGCGTTCGCGCATCTCCTGCTGATAATGGTAGCGCAGACTTTCGTCGCGGATGCGGCTGGTCAGCTCGCGCAGCGTCTTCTCGAGTTCGGCCCGCCGCTCCGGCGTGTCGAAGACGCCGCCCGCCGTCTCACGCATCCACAACAGATCGACCAGCGGTCGCGCCTCGGCCAGCACGATGCGAAACGCATCCGGTCCGTCGGCCTTGACCAGATCGTCGGGATCCTTGCCTTCCGGCAGCAGCGCGAAGCGCGCCGAGCGCCCGGCCTGCACCGACGGCAGCGCCATGTCGGCGGCCCGCCACGCTGCCTTGAGCCCGGCCTTGTCGCCGTCGAAACACAGCATCGGCTCCGGCGCCATGCGCCAAAGCAGCTCGAGCTGGTTCTCGGTGAGCGCGGTGCCGAGCGGCGCCACGACATTCTCGAAGCCGGCCTGCGCCAGCGCGATGACGTCCATATAACCTTCGACGGCGATGACCGTGCCGCCCTTGGCCAGGGCCCCCTTTCCCATCGCTTGGCGGGCGCGGGCGAAATTGTAGAGCACATCGCCCTTGTGGAAGAGCTCGGTGTCGGGCGAGTTCATGTATTTGGCCAGCGCATCCGGCTGCAGCGCGCGCCCGCCGAAAGCGATGATCTTGCCGCGCGAATCCGGGATCGGGAACATGATGCGGTCGCGGAACCAGTCATAGGAAACCGGGATGTCGTCGCCGTGGCGCACCAATCCGCAGGCCTCGATATCGGCCTTGGGAATGCCCTTGGCGGCGAGATGCTCCTTCAGCGCATTGCGGCTGTCGGGTGCGAAACCGAGCCGGAACGATTGCTGTGTCGCCGGTGTCAGGCCGCGATCGCGCAGATAGGCACGGGCTTTTGCGCCTTCCGGCCCCTGCAGCCGCTCCTGGAAGAAGGTGGTCGCCATCTCCATGACATCGGTCAGGCTGGCGCGTTCCTTTTCGCGCCGCTCCTCCTGGGCATCGCGAACCGGCATCGGCACGCCAGCCATGTCGGCGATCTTCTCGACCGCTTCGGGAAAGCTCATTCCATCGAGTTCGGTGAGGAACTTGAAATGATCGCCCGACACCGAGCAGCCGAAACAATGGTAGCGACCCTTCTTGTCCTCGCAGTGGAAGGACGGGCTTTTCTCGCCATGGAACGGGCAGCAGGCCCAATAGTCGCCGCGCGGCGCGTTGGTCTTCTTCCTGTCCCACGCAACGCGCTGGCCGATAAGCTGGGAAATCGGCACGCGGTCGCGTATCTCGTCGAGGAAGGCGGGTGGGAAGCGCATCGGGGAACTCGTTTCCCCACCATATAATCATGCCCGCGAAATCCGACGACCCCTAATGCGGGCCGTACCCGGTTTCCACAGGGCAAAAAGAAAGGCGGCCGTTGCGGGTCGCCTCCCTTTCAATGCCCGGTAAGCTGCCGGTTACTGCGCGGCAAGCGCGCCGAAGATGACGCCGGAGAGGATGCCGACCAGCACGTAGTCGTTGCCGACGCGGATCCATTCCTGACCGCGACCGGGACGATGCAGGCCGTACCGGCCATAATCGCGGATCGGTTGGTGACGCTTCCAGCTGGAATATTTCTGGCCATTGCGCCAATGGCTGCGCTTCACGACGACCTTCTTCTTCACCACGACGCGCTTACGCACGTCGACATGCTTGCCGGGCTTCTGCCAGTCGACCTGGCTGTAGTTCGACTGCGGCGCGACCGGCGCATTCAGCGACGCGGCCTGGCCGGTGAATGACGTGGCGGCCAGCATCGAGAAAGCGAGGGCCGAAAGGATAATGCGTTTCATGAGAAGTCTCCTTGGTTTTCGACATCAGAGGAATGGCGGGACATCGATGAACCGAAACTGAACGCCTGCATTACAATTGTGTAATGAATTCATCTATTTATCCGAGAGAGTTGGACATCCTCGCAAAATCAAGAGCCCAAACGCGCGGCAAACTTGGCCGATCCGCCGCCCCACAGCGGCTTGGCAATGCAACCATTTGCGCCTCAATCCATTTTCCGACACCGCCTGTCGCGGCCTGTCGCGCGGCAACGGCCATTAAAATCGACAATATTTTATTATCCGGCTAAAATATTCGAGTATTATCGGCGACTGCCATGAACATGATTCGTAACCCCGCTTTTCATCCCGCCCGCCACGCTGGCCGCGTTGCGCGCCCTGTTCGCATGCGTGCGGCAAGATGAGCGGCTCCGTCGTTCTTCTGCATCTGGCCGGCGCCGTGGCGCTGATGCTGTTTGCCACCCGCATGGTCAAGACCGGCGTCGAGCGCGCCTATGGCGACGTGCTGCGCCATCGTCTGCGCGCCACCATGCGCAATCCGGTCATGGCGGTGCTGGCCGGCACCGGCCTCGCCATCGCGTTGCAGAGCTCCACCGCCGTCACGCTTCTGGTCGGCTCCTTCGCCGGCTCCGGCATCGTCTCGGGCGCCGCGGGCCAGCTTGCCGTGCGCGGCGCCGAGATCGGCTCGGCGCTGGTGGTCAAGCTGCTGACCTTCGATCTCACCCTGCTGGTGCCGCTCTGCCTGATCACCGGCACGGTGATGTTCATGGCTACCGAGCGCCGCGATTGGCGCCAGTCCGGCCGCATCCTGGTCGGCATCGGTCTTCTGATCCTGTCGCTGGAAATGATCGGCCAAGCATCGGAGCCGTTGCGCAACAGCCAGCTCCTGCCGGTCATCATCAACTACTTCTCGACTGATTCCATCACCGCCTACCTGTTGGCGGCGCTGATCACCTGGCTGTTCCAGTCGAGCATCGCGGCGGTTCTGTTGATGGCGACGCTCGCCGGCCGCGGCCTGATCACGCCGGAACTCGGCGTCGTCCTCATCCTCGGCGTCAATCTCGGCTCCTCGATCATCGCGCCGATGCTGACCCGCTCGTCGAGCCCCGAAGTGCGCGTCGTGCCGGTCGGCAATCTCCTGATGCGCGGGCTTGGCTCTCTGGTCATGCTGATCCTGGTCATGATCTTCAGGCCGCACTTCGCCTTTCTTGGTTCGACGGCCGCGGACCAGATCGTCAACGCCCACATCCTGTTCAATGTGCTGATCCTGCTCGCCGGGCTGCCGCTGGCCGGCTTCGTCTATCGCGCTTCCGAAAAGATTGTCGCGCTTGGCATCAAGCCAGTGCCGGCCGCCTCGCTCGATGTCGTCGAGCTATCCGCGCTTAACGAGAGCGCTCTCGACGTGCCAAGCCAGGCGCTAGCCAATGCCACGCGCGAAGTGGTGCGGGTCTGCGAGACAGTCGAGATCATGTTGAAGCGCATCATCGAACTTTATGAAAGTACCGACGCCGACAAGATCAAGGCGCTGGCTGCACTCGACGACCGCGTCGACAGAAAGCACGCCGCGATCAAGCTCTATCTGGCCAAGCTTACCAGGAATTCGCTGACCGAGGACGAGGCGTTGCGCTGCCAGGAGCTGATCGGCGCCTGCGTCAAGCTGGAGCAGGTCGGCGATATCATCGTGCGCAACATGCTGGTGCATGTGAAGAAGAAGTTCGAGCGCGGACTGGAATTCACCGACGAAGGCTGGAGCGAGTTGTTCGCCTTCCACAGCTCGGTGCTCGCCAATGCACGGCTGGCCTTCAACGTCCTGGTTTCGCGCGACCCCGAGACAGCCCGCCAGCTGGTGCTGGAAAAGGACCGGCTGCGCGATCGCGAGAAGGAAACCAGCGCCAGTCATTTCGTACGACTGCGCGACGGCACCGCCAAAAGCGTCGAGACCAGTTCGATCCATCTCGACACCATCCGCGACCTGAAGCAGATCAACTCGCTGCTGGCCTCGATGGCCTATCCGGTGCTCGAAGAGCGCGGCCTGCTCACCGGGTCGCGGCTGAAGGCGAGCTGATCCACGACACCATCAGGTGCCGTGCGCCCTTCTGCGGCAAAATACCTTTGCTCTGTTTCCTCCAGTCGGGATAAGGGTTCATTAGCCCAGCCTTTCGGAGGAAATCGATGGATACCCACTCACGCAGTTTTGCCAAGGCGCTCTCCTGGCGCGTGACCGGCACCATCGACACGATGATCATTTCGCTGGTCGTGACGGGAAGCGTCAAGCTCGCCGCGACAATCGGCCTGACCGAGGTCGCCACCAAATCCTTGCTCTACTATGCCCATGAACGCGCCTGGCTGAGAATTCCCTACGGGCGCTAGACCGTAGCATAGCGGCGTTCGCGCGACCGACCCGGCGCGCCCTCACCGGCTGTCACGCCAGCAGGTTGCGTTGGGTCTCGATCAAGAAAACCTAAACCGGCGCCAACAATTTCTGAATTGTCCGCGACGCCCGTCCGTGGTTTGACGCCTGCAATCGAGGATCCAATTCCGGCCATGTCGCTTCCGCTCATCGCCCTGTTCATCGCCGCCTTTGCCTTCGGCACCACTGAATTCGTGATTGCCGGAGTGCTGCCGCAAGTGGCGCAAGGGCTCGGCGTTTCGGTTCCCTCCGCCGGTTATCTCGTCTCCGGCTATGCCTGTGGCATCGCCGTCGGCGGCCCGCTGCTGGCGCTCGCCACCAAGTTGCTGTCGCGCAAGAACTTGCTGCTTGGCCTCGCCGTCGCCTTCACCATCGGCCAGGCCGCCTGCGCGCTGGCGCCCGACTTCACCTCGATGCTGCTGTTGCGCATTGCCGTCGCGGTCGCGCACGGCGCCTATTTCGGCGTCGCCATGGTCGTCGCCGTCGGTCTTGTGCGCGAGGATCAACGCGGCATGGCGGTTGCCGTCATCCTGTCCGGCCTTACTGTCTCCAACGTCATCGGCGTGCCCGCCGGCACCGCGATAGGCAACATCTGGGGCTGGCGCGCCACCTTCTGGGTGATGTGCGCGCTGGGCGTGGCGGCAACGCTTGCCATGGCAGCGCTGCTGCCGCGCACCACCGGATCGTCGGCGAGGCCCGCCGGCTTTGCCCGCGAGGTTCGCGTGCTGGCCCGCCAGCAGGTCTGGACCTCGCTGATCCTGATGTTGATGCTGATGATCGGCCAGTTCGGCCTGTTCACCTACATCACTCCGACACTGCTGGAGGTCACCGGGCTCGACGAGGGCTGGGTGCCGTGGGTGCTGCTGCTCAATGGCGTCGGCGCCACGCTAGGCGTTTTCCTCGGCGGCAAGCTCTCCGACTGGAAGCTGATGCCGTCGCTGATCTCGATGCTGGCCCTGCAGGCGGCGACGCTAGCCGTCATCTATGTCGTCAGCCCCTTTCCCCTGCCGATGGTCGTCGCGATCGTCGTCTGGGGCGGCCTCAACTTCGCCATCGGCACACCGATCCAGACCCGCATCCTGGCCTGGACGGCGGACGCCTCGAACCTCGCTTCGTCGCTCATTCCGTCCGGCTTCAATGTCGGCATCGCGCTTGCCGCGTCGCTGGGCGCCGCCACGCTCAATGCCGGATTTGGCTATCGCAGCCTGCCGCTGCTCGGTGCCGTCGCCATGCTGGTCGCGGTCGCGGTGGCGCTCGCCTCTTATGTCTGGGAAGGACGCAGCAAAGCCACGCCGCCGCTGACGGCCCCAGCGGAGTAGAGCTCGAACAAAGCCCTGATCCGCGCCAGGATCGCCGCCCACAGGCCGCCGACGATGGTGGTGACCAGGAACACCGCCTTCAGCCCCAGCGTCAGGGTGATGTTCTGTCCGATATCGGCCATCATCGCACGCGACAGTCTTACCACGCACACGAGGTCCATGCCCTGGCCATGCAGGATCGCCGCATCCGCCGTTTCGACGGCGGTTCGCGCCGAGATGGGCATCCCTTGTCGTTGTTCGGGGCGGCGTCGCGGCGCAGCGATTGTTCCCCGGAACAAATCAGCAATCCGAAAGTTGGCGGTGATGTGAATAGGTGAAGGAGGGTCGTGCCATCGCCGGTTGGTTTGAAGGCTGACTTCCGCTTTCAGGTATTCCGCAGATGAAGATAGCCCAGATCGCACCTCTGATCGAGTCGGTACCGCCGAGGCTTTATGGAGGAACTGAGCGTATCGTTTCCTATTTGACGGAAGAGCTGGTTCGACAGGGCCACGAAGTGACGTTGTTCGCCAGCGGCGATTCAAGCACCTCGGCCGAACTGGTCGCGTGTTGCAATGTTGCACTACGGCTGAACCCTAGCGCCCAGAACCATGTTCCGTATCACGTCATGATGCTTGAAAAGGTTCGCAGACGGGCGAATGAATTCGATGTGCTGCATTTTCACGTCGATGTTCTCCACTTTCCAATGATCCGTGAGTTCGCGCGGCGAACCGTTACCACCCTACATGGCCGGCTCGACCTTCCGGACCTGGCGCAACTTTACGCGATGTTCGACGACCTTCCACTGGTCTCGATTTCCAATGACCAGCGCCGGCCCATGCCACCGGTCGATTGGCTCGGAACAGTTTATCACGGCCTGCCGCCCGACATTCTCCCCTTCCGGCCGAAAGCCTCGGGTTATCTGGCGTTCCTTGGCCGAATCTCACCGGAAAAGGGGCCGGAAGCCGCGATAGAAATCGCAGCGCGCGCCGGGATGCCGCTGAAGATCGCCGCCAAAATCGACGCGGTGGACCAATCATTTTGGACTGAGAAGGTCGAACCCAAGGTGCTTCGACATTCGAACGTCGAGTTCGTTGGCGAGATCGATGAACGGCAGAAGGCAGATTTTTTGGGCGGAGCGACAGCGCTGCTGTTTCCGATCGACTGGCCCGAACCGTTCGGCCTTGTAACCATCGAGGCAATGGCCTGCGGCACCCCGGTGATAGCCTTCAACCGCGGCGCCGTTCCAGAGGTCATCGACGATGGAGTGTCCGGACTGATCGTGGAAGGTGTTGGCGAAGCTGTCGAGGCCGTCCGGCGGGTAGGCGATCTCGATCGTGCACGGGTGCGGGAAATTTTCGAAAAGCGGTTCACGGTTGGACGCATGTGCCGCGACTACATGGCGGTCTACCGCTTGCTCGCGGGCACCAGGCGACTTGCACCTGGCCCCCAAAATGGCTGCGCTGCGGATGCGGCTGCGATGGTCGTGGCCAAGCCGGCCGCCTAGAACCGATGGTTCGAACCGCGTTTGATCGAGCCGAAAGAGCGAAAGTTGCCAATCATTCGCCAAGAATTCGAACCACGCTATCCGCGACCGCACGCCCGAGTACGGGACTGATGCGAATATTGTTGATGAGGGAGGTTCGGCGCAAGCGAGTGGGAGCATGTGCGCGCCTCTGCCGCCCAAGTCTCTTCTGAACAGGAGGGCTGACATGACCATCGAAGTCGAAGACCGAAAGCTTGATCCAGCCGTGGCTCTCCCGGCACTGGACGAATCGGCGCCGCGCGAGCCGCACAGGCAATTTGCCCTGAAGCATGAGGACTGCTTCATCGTCACCGACAGCTATGGTGACATACGCGGCACTGGCGACGGGCTCTTCCGCGACGATACGCGTGTGCTGTCGCGCTTCCGTCTGTTCATTGGCGGCCGTATGCCCTCGCTGCTCGGCGCCTCGCTGTCGCAGGACAACATTCTATTCAACGCCAATCTCACCAATCTGGCCACCATCGGGCCAAACGGCAGCGAAACGCTGCCAGGCGTCGTCCACATCAATCGGACCCGGTTCATCTGGCAGGACCGCATGTTCGAGCGGATCACGTTCTCGAACTACGCCAGGCGCGAGGTGCTGCTGCCGGTCCGTTTCGACTTTGACGCCGATTTCCGTGATATGTTCGAGGTGCGAGGCACTACCCGAAGCCGCCGTGGTCGCGCGCATGATGCGTTGGTCGGCGAGACGAGCGTCACGTTCCGATACGAAGGCCTCGACAGTGTATCGCGCCAATCTGTCATCGCGTTTTCGATGAGGCCCGATCAGGTGCATCCCAATCACGCCGAGTTTCGCATTCTGGTGGCAAGGCGCGACAGAAGAGAGCTGTATCTGGAGGTCGGTCACAGCGAAGAAGCCCCATCCAGTGATCGTTTCCGAGCGGCCGCGGCACGGGCCCGGTTTGCCATGCGCTCAAAGCGTCGACAGGGCGCCACGGTGTTCAGTTCCGGTCGCGTGTTTAATGACTGGCTCACGCGCACGCGCGCCGACATCGCGTTGCTGACCACTGATCTGGAAACTGGGCCATATCCGTACGCGGGGATTCCCTGGTTCTCGACCGCCTTTGGCCGCGACGGCGTCATTTCCGCCTTGCAGATGTTGTGGCTGAACCCTGAGCTCGCTCGCGGCGTCCTGGCGTACCTTGCCCGCTATCAGTCGACAGAAACGTCGATATTTGACGATGCCGAGCCCGGCAAGATCATGCATGAAACGCGCAAGGGGGAAATGGCTGTACTGCGCGAACTGCCGTTCGGCCGCTACTATGGTGGAGTCGACACCACTCCGCTCTATGTCTACCTGGCTTGCTCCTACGCCGATCGCACGGGCGATCACGAATTCGTCGATCGCATGTGGGATTCCCTGTGTGCGGCGATCGCGTGGATGGAGGAGGTCGGAGCTCGCAACGGAGAGGGCTTCGTGACCTACAACAGGGGGGCGGATACGGGGCTTTTCAACCAAGGCTGGAAGGACAGCGCCGACGCGATCTTCCATGCCGATGGCACGATACCCAAGGGACCAATCGCATTGGTAGAGGTGCAAGGCTATGTCTTTGCGGCCTACCAAGGCATGGCTGCACTGGCGGCAAAGCGCGGCGACGACGCCAAGGCCGCACGCTGGAGCGCCATGGCAGAAACGATCCGCAGCGCGGTGGAGACGCGGTTTTGGATGCCGGAGAGCAACTTCTACGCCTTGGCAATAGACGGAGAAGGCAAGCAATGCGCCGTGCGTGCCTCCAACGCGGGTCACCTGCTTTATGTCGGACTGCCGTCAGCGGAACGGGCGCAGTCGATTGCCGCGCAGCTGCTGTCAGCTCACCTCCACAGCGGTTGGGGCGTTCGCACCCTGGCCGACGACGAGCTTCCATTCAACCCGATGTCTTATCACAACGGTTCGATCTGGCCACATGACACGGCGATCTGCGCCGCTGGGCTCGCCCGCTACCAGGAGCGGACAAGCGTTGTAAAGCTGATGAGCAGTATGTTTGAGGCGGCGGTCCGCTTCAACATGCGGCTGCCGGAACTATTCTGCGGCTTTACCCGCGCGATCGGCGACGCGCCGATAGCCTACCCCGTAGCCTGTCTGCCACAGGCATGGTCGGCCGGATCCGCCTTTATGTTGCTGCAGGCCTGCCTGGGGATTCGAGTCGACGGTTGGAAACACGAGATCAATGTCCAGCAGCCCCGGTTGCCGATAGGCATCGACAACATCGTGATCCGACACTTAGCGGTCGGTGAGGCGAAGGTCGACCTTACGTTTCAGCGCATCGGCGACCACATGGTCTGCTATCTCGATGAGCGGCACGAGGGCCTCGTGCCGCTGGTGGTGCACTCTTAGTGGTCGGATCGCACAATGCGATCAGTGATGTGCCCGATGTGCGTGTTCGCCAATGCACGCTGCTCAACGGCGACATCAACACCGGCGTCACCGCGATCCTCCGGTAAGACTGTCGACCTCACCCGCGCCAGCGCAGCAGGCGCATGGCGTTGGCGGTGACCAGCACGGTGGCGCCGGTATCGGCCAGGATCGCCGGCCACAGGCCGGTGATGCCGGCGATGGTGGTGATCAGGAACACCGCCTTCAGCCCGAGTGCCACCCCGATGTTCTGGCCGATATTGGCCATCACCGCCCGCGACAGTTTTACCATGCGCACGACGTCCATGACCCGGCCATGCAGGATCGCAGCGTCGGCGGTTTCCAGCGCCACATCGGTGCCGCCACCGATGGCGATGCCGATGTTGGCGGCGGCGAGCGCCGGCGCGTCGTTAATGCCATCGCCGACCTTGGCCACCTTGAGCCCTTCGCGCCGCAACTCGCCGACGATGCGCTGCTTGTCCTGCGGCAGCAGCTCCGCCCGCGCCTCGATGCCGAGCGAAGCGGCGATGGCTTCGGCGGTGCGGCGGTTGTCGCCGGTCAGCATCACCGCCCGAATGCCCTCGGCCTTCAGTGCCGCAATACCCGCCGCCGCATCCGGCCTCGGCTCATCGCGCATGGCGATCAACCCCGCCACCACGCCATCGGCCGCCAGCACAGACACCGTCTTGCCCTCGCCGTTGAGGCTGTCGACGGCAAGGCGCTGCGCTTCGTTCATGTTAGCGCGTTCTCCTGCCGCCTGGCCGGAGCCCAGGAAGACAGCGACGCCGCCGACGCTGCCCTCGACGCCCTTGCCGGAAATCGCCTTCGCCGCCAGCGCCGGTGGCACCGGAGCTTTGTCTGCCTTGGCCCTGTCCAGGACTGCCGTCGCCAGCGGATGGCCGGAGCCCTGCTCGAGGGCCGCCGCCAGCGCCAGCACGGTGCGTTCATCGCGGCCATACGCCACGATGTCGGTCACCACGGGCCTGCCGGCCGTCAGCGTGCCGGTCTTGTCGAAGGCGACCGCCGTGATCCCTCGAAACCCTTCCAGCACGGCACCGCCCTTCATCAACAAGCCACGCCGCGCGCCGGTCGCAAGACCTGCGGCGATCGCCGCCGGCGTCGAGATGACCAGCGCGCAGGGGCAGCCGATCAGCAGGATCGCCAGGCCCTTGTATATCCACTCGTTCCAGTCGCTGTCGGCAAGCAGCGGCGGCAGCAGCGCCACCAGCGCGCCGACGGCCAGCACCGCTGGCGTATAATAACGCGAGAAACGATCGATGAAGCGCTCGGTGGGCGCCTTGGCCTCCTGCGCTTCTTCCACCAGCCGCACGACGCGAGCGATGGTGTTGTCCGACGCGGCTGCCGTCACCCGCACCTTGAGCACGCCGTCTGTGCTGATCGTGCCGGCGAAGACGGTTTCCGCGACACCCCTGCGCTTCGGTGTGCTCTCGCCGGTCACCGGCGCCTCGTCGACATACCTCGAACCCTCGACGATCTCGCCATCGGCCGGAATTCGGTCGCCCGGCCGCACCACGATGACGTCGCCGATCGAAAGGTCTTCAGCGGGAACCTCCGATGTGCCGCCTGCGCGCTCGACCAGTGCTGTCTTCGGCACCAGATCGGCAAGTCGCTGAATGCTCGCCCGCGCACGGCCGGCGGCGACACCTTCCAGGAGTTCGCCGATCAGGAACAGCACCACCACGGCGGTCGCTTCTTCCGTCGCGCCGATCATCACGGCGCCTGTCGCCGCGATGGCCATCAGCGTCTCGATCGAGAACGGCGTGCCGGCCAGTCCCGCCATCAGCGCACGCCGCGCGACCGGCACCAAGCCGACCAGCAGCGTGGCCAAGAACACCCAGCGCTCGGCCGCCGGAAACAGATAGCCGATGGCATAGGCAGCAAGAAGCGCTGCCGCATAAGCCACCGTCAGCACTGCCCGGCGGGAACGCCACCACGCCTGCCCCGGCTCGCCACCCATGTGGAGATGGGTTGAAGCGACGGCCTGCTTGCTGGCCGGCTCGCCATGATCAGCATGGTCATACGCTTTGACTGTTGAAGCCTGCCCATCGATCCTGGCTTCGGCCTTTATGATGCCATACCCAAGCCGCGCAACCTGCCGCAGCACCTTGCCTTCCGGCAGTGCGCCACCGTGACTGACCGTCATGCTGGCGCTGGTCACCGAAACCGAGACATCGGCGACGCCGTCGAGACGGCGAACCGCCGTGTCGATCTTCGCCGCACAGGAGGCGCAATCCATGCCGCCGATCCTGAACCGCGTCTGCTTGAGAGGCACCGTCATCACATCGCCTGTCTGTCTTGCCCGCGCGGCGTCGCCGCATTGGTCTTGAATGCTGATGTGAGGCACTGTAATTGCTCTAGCCACTAGAGCTTCAAGAGGCAAAATTCATGTTTTCGATCGGTGATCTCTCGCGCCGCACCGGGGTCAAGGTGCCGACAATCCGCTACTACGAGCAGATGGGCCTGGTCGCGGCACCCGAGCGTTCGGAAGGCAACCAGCGCCGCTATTCCAGGCAGGAGCTGGAACGACTGGCCTTCATCCGCCACGCCCGCGACCTCGGCTTCGCCGTCGAGGATATCCGCTCGCTGATCGACTTGAGCGGCCACCCCGAGCAGCCCTGCGGCCACGCCGACAGGATCGCCGAGGAACAGCTGATCTCGGTGCGGGACAAGATCGCCCAGTTGAAGCGGCTGGAGGCCGAACTCGAACGCATCGCCACCTGCTGCAATGGTGAGACGGTCGGCGACTGCTACGTCATCCGCGCGCTGTCCGACCACGCGCTGTGCACTGACGAGCATGGGTGAGGCGGAGCAAGGAGCGACGCGGCGCAGCCGCATGGGTTCCGCGCCGTGACCTCAGAGAGCCGCAGCGTTGCACAACCACCGAGCTCCGCCCCTCCGGCCGCGCCGCCCCCCACCCTACAACTCGATCCGGAATCGCAAACTTTCCACCCCGCCATAGGCGGCGTCTTCGAAGAAGCGCTCGACCAGCCTGCCGCCATTGGCAAGGATCACCCTGTGCGAGGCTGGATTGCCTGGTTTGGCGGTGATCTCGACATAGGGTAAGCCGACCGCCCTCGCCTCGTCCAGCATCAGCCGCAGCGCCTCGGTGGCGTAGCCGCGCCGCCGCTTCCACGGCACCACCGCATAGCCGATATGGCCAAGCACATGTGGCGGCAGTTCTGCCGTGCCCTGCTGCCAGCGGAAGCCGATCGAGCCCGATGCCTCGCCGTCCCAGATCCAGCGGCGGAAGCCCGGCAGGCGCGGCACTTGCTTGCCATCGGGCAAGGTGATCGGACCGCCCCTGGCCTGTGGATCGTCGAGGTCGGCGAGAAAGGCCACCGGATCTTTTTCGATTGCCGCAAGCTGCTCGCGCGTCGCTTCCATCAGCCGCACATTGTCCGGCGACCAGCCACGCTCGAGCGCCGCCTTGTAGGACGGCAAATGTTCAAGCGCGGGTTTGACGATTTCGATCATGGTGCACCAGCGGAGACGCTATGCAGACAAGATAACAGCATTGCCCGGCAAGGCACGATCCACCAAGGGGCAGCCTCTTGCGACAGGGCCGCGTTCCCATCGCTGAAAACGCGGCCCTGATCCAAGTCGTGGGAAGATGGCGCTCCGGCAAGGCCGCACCGGATCGCCACTAGAGCATTTTGCAGCCAAGCGGAGTCGCTTGGCGTCGCAGAAATGCGGCTAAAACAAACAGTTAGAACGGGATGCCAGGTTCAATTCAAATGCATCCCGCTCTCGCGATCTCAGGCGATGTCGAAGCGGTCGGCGTTCATCACCTTGGTCCATGCCGCCACGAAATCCCTGGCGAATTTCTGCCCGGCGTCCGAGGAGCCATAGACCTCGGCAAGTGCACGCAATTGTGCGTGCGAACCGAAGATCAGGTCTGCGCGCGTGCCGGTCCACTTGACCGCCTTGGTCTTACGGTCGCGCGCTTCGTAGACTTCGTCGGAGCCGGCGGCCGGATCCCAGATCGTGTTCATGCTGAGCAGGTTGACGAAGAAGTCATTGGTCAGCGTCCCCGGCCGGTCGGTGAACACGCCATGCTTCGACTTGGCCGTGTTGGCGCCAAGCACCCGCAAGCCGCCGACCAACACCGTCATCTCCGGCGCCGTCAGCGACAGCAATTGCGCCCGATCGACCAGCATGGCTTCGGTCGACATCGGCTGCTTGCCCCTGGCATAGTTGCGGAAGCCATCGATTTTCGGCTCGAGCGGCGCAAAGGAATGAACATCCGTCTGTTCCTGAGAGGCGTCCATGCGGCCCGGCGTGAACGGCACCTTCACCTCATGGCCCCCATCCTTCGCGGCTTTCTCGATCGCGGCGACGCCGCCGAGCACGATGAGGTCGGCAAGTGAGACCTTCTTGCCGCCGGTCTGTACCGCGTTGAACTCGCTCTGGATGCCTTCAAGCCTGGCAAGCACCTTCGACAGTTCGGCCGGCTGGTTGACCTCCCAGTCCTTCTGCGGCGCGAGCCGGATGCGGGCACCGTTGGCGCCGCCACGCTTGTCGGAATTGCGGAACGTCGAGGCCGACGCCCAAGCGGTCGAGACCAATTCGGAAACCGACAGGCCCGATGCCAGGATATTCGACTTCAGGGATGCGATATCCTGCTCGCTGACCATTTCGTGATCGACCGCCGGGATCGGATCCTGCCAGATCAGCACTTCCTTCGGCACGAGCGGGCCGAGATAGCGAGCGACCGGGCCCATGTCGCGGTGGGTCAGCTTGTACCAGGCGCGGGCAAACGCGTCGGCAAACTGGTCTGGATGCTCGTGGAAACGCCGCGAGATCTTTTCATAGGCAGGATCCACCCTCAGCGCGAGATCGGTGGTCAGCATGGAAGGCGCGCGGCGCTTTGACGGATCATGCGCATCCGGCACGGTGCCGGCACCAGCGCCGCCCTTCGGCGTCCACTGGTGAGCGCCCGCCGGGCTTTTCGTCAGCTCCCATTCGTAGTTGAACAGATTGTCGAAGAAGTTGTTGCTCCACTTTGTCGGCGTCGTGGTCCAGGTCACCTCGAGACCCGAGGTGATCGCGTCCCCGGCAATGCCGGTGGCGTACTTGCTCGACCAGCCGAGGCCCTGCGCTTCGATGCCGGCGCCTTCCGGTTCGGCCCCCACCAACGAGGCATCGCCGGCGCCGTGCGTCTTGCCGAAGGTGTGACCGCCGGCAATCAGCGCCACGGTCTCTTCGTCGTTCATCGCCATGCGGCTGAAGGTTTCGCGGATGTCACGTGCCGAGGCCAGCGGATCAGGTTTGCCGTTCGGCCCTTCCGGATTGACGTAGATCAGGCCCATCTGGACGGCGCCGAGATTGCCTTGGAGTTCGCGGTCTCCGGAGTAGCGCTCGTCGTCGAGCCACTTGGTTTCCGAACCCCAATCCACGTCCTGCTCGGGCTCCCAGACGTCGGCGCGGCCGCCGGCGAAGCCGAAGGTCTTGAAGCCCATCGATTCGAGCGCGACATTGCCAGCGAGGATCAACAGGTCGGCCCAGGAGATTTTCCGGCCATATTTCTGCTTGACCGGCCACAGCAGCCGGCGCGCCTTGTCGAGATTGGCATTGTCCGGCCAGCTGTTGAGCGGCGCGAAACGCTGCTGGCCGGCGCCGGCGCCGCCACGGCCGTCGCCGATGCGATACGTGCCGGCACTGTGCCAGGCCATGCGGATGAACAGCGGTCCGTAGTGGCCGAAATCGGCGGGCCACCAATCCTGCGAATCCGTCATCACATGGTGCAGATCCTTGATCACCGCATCGAGATCGAGCGACTTGAATTCCTCGGCATAGTCGAACTCCTCGCCCATCGGATCCGAAAGGTTCGATTGCTGGTGCAGAACGCCGAGGTCAAGTTGGTTTGGCCACCAGTCACGGTTGCTCCTGCGGGAGGACCCATGCGCAACCGGGCATTTGCCCTTGCTGTTGTCGTCTGTGTTGGCGTCCATGTTTTTCTCCGATCGTGGCTGTGTTGAGCTGTTTCAACGGCTGCGTGAGCAAGGACACTGGATGCCCCTGGAGGTGGTCCGTTTCATGGCAGGCGCGATGACCTGTCCCCGATACGCGACCGAATATCTTGGATGTCCATCGCTGCGAGCGCCTGGACCAGATGGTCCCGGCTGCTCCTGATCTTCCTCGCAGTTCCTATAGCAAAGTCGCGTGATTAATTTAAGTTGGATTTCCTGATTGCAGCGATAAGATTACGCTATGACAAACCTGACGCTGAAGCAGCTGCGTTATTTCGAAGCGCTGGCCAGACACAACCATTTCGGACGCGCGGCAGATGCCTGCGCCATCTCCCAGCCCGCCATCTCGGTGCAGATCAAGGAATTGGAGGAAACGCTGGGCACGGAGCTTTTTGAACGAGGTCCGCGACAGGTCCGGCTGACCAATTTCGGCGAGGAGTTTGCCTTGCGCGTCCGCGACATCCTGCGCTCGGTAGATGAACTGACGGATCTGGCCCGCGCCTCGCGCGACCGGCTCGTGGGCCGGCTGCGCATCGGCGTGATCCCGACGATCGCGCCCTACCTTCTGCCTGCCATCATCGGCAACCTTTCCCGCATGCATGACGGCCTCGAAATCCACGTGCGCGAGACGCAGACGCAGAAGCTGATCCAGGAACTGGCCGACGGCCGGCTCGACGCGGCCATCGTCGCGCTGCCGGTATCGGAAGCGTCGCTGACCGAAATCGTGCTGTTTGCCGAGAACTTCGTGCTGGTCCGGCCCGGCGAGGACGAGGGAAAGCCGGTGCCCAATCGCGAAATGCTGCGCGAGATGCGGCTGCTTTTGCTGGAGGAGGGCCATTGTTTCCGCGATCAGGCGCTGTCGTTCTGCAATATGCATTCGGCACGGCCAAGGGAGTTGCTGGACGGCAGCTCGCTGTCGACCTTGGTGCAAATGGTCGGCGCCGGCGTCGGCGTCACTTTGATCCCGGAAATGGCCGTGCCGGTGGAGACACGCTCGGCGTCGGTTTCCATCGCCCACTTCGCCAGTCCTCAGCCGTCGCGGACCATCGGCATGATCTGGCGCAAGACAAGCCCGATCGCCAAACAGCTGCTGCTGATCTCCGAAGTGGTTCGCCAGTCGTCCGATGCGCTGCGCGCGCAGTATCACCCAGTCAAGGTTGCCTGACCGGATCGTCAGCTTGCCGCCTGGAACCGGATCTCGCCCTCGTTCAGAAAGCAGGTTTTATTGAACAGCGACAGATCCAGCGGGTTCGGCAAGCGTACGTCGCTGATATCGGGGACCAGCTTCTTCGACGGATCGTATGACCGGTCGATCTGCGAGATGAAGACGAGGATCAATCCGCTGTCGCGGGCAAAGGCCTTCAGCGTGCGGACTTGCGCCATCAGGTTCGGGTTTTCCCGCTTCTGATCGAGCAGTTGCAGATAGTCTATGACCACCAGCGTACCTCGCGCCGCCGCCGCCAGCGTTCTGACGATGTAGTCGGCGCTGATGACATCGGAATTGTCGAACACGAATTGGTCGTTGAACCGCGCCGGATCCGCCCCGATGGCGCGAAACCGGTCGAGCACATCCCTTTGCGTATATTCCAGCGTGAAGAACACGCCGCGATGGCCGGACTTCATGGCTTCTATTGCGAGTTCGAGGCACATCAGCGTCTTGCCGTGGCCTGGTCGTGCGCCGACCAGGACCAGGTCGCCGGGCGAAAGTTGCGCAAACAGTACGCCCGCAGGCGCCGCCTCGGCCGCCTTTGCTGCAAGCAGGCTCCAGCTGCTGAAACCTTCCCGTGCTGCAACACGATCGAGCGCTTCATGGAGCGGAACCTTGCGCTGCCGGGACAACAGCCTGGCTTGACGTTTCAGATGATAGACCGGCGCGGACAACTTCATTGCAAACCTCCTGGTGCGAGCAGTTTCCGCAATCCCTCCTTATGCCTGGGCTCGAACAGTTGGTTCGGTGATCGAATAGCCCCGCATGAGCGATGCTTTCCCGGCGGAGGGAGGAGGCGTGGGCGCGCCAGAATCAGATGATAGCTCAATCCCTGTGGATCGAAAATCGCGGATAAGTCAAAGATGCTGAGTCGTTGACCGTAAACCTGGAACCGCCGCGTGGGCGTAGGCCGTTTCAACGCGCGAACTCCCTCGCGGCTCTTCGAATGGGCTTGCAGGAGGGCACGCAAAAAACAAAGGGTCCTGCTAAACAAGATGTGTTTCGCCGATTGGTGCAGGACCATTTATGATCGATTCTCGGCGGCGCAAGGAATCGCAAGGCCCTTCGATAGGAGAATTGATCCGGTGCGGTTGAGATCTGTCTATCTGGGTGTCGTCGCCAGCCTTCTTCTCATGGTCATCGCAGTGGCGGTCTCGGCCCGATCCTTTGCCGCACCATCTGACGTTCCGGCCTGGCTACAGGCCCATGTCGGCGACAGCGACGGGCAGATCTCACAGGTGGTGCTGGAACGGGCGCGCGCGCTCTACCTCAAGAAGGTGGCGCAAGGTGCGGTCAAAAACCCCTGCTACTTTGCCATGGACGCGACGCGCCCCAGCGATCTGGGCGATGGCAAGCCCGGACACCGCTACTATGTCATTTGCGAAGCCAGCCAGTCGTTTCGCGCGATTTCGTCGGGCCATGGCAGCGGCCGGAATTTGAAAGGCGTCGTCGACTTCGCCAACGGCAGACGCTGCGCGAAGAACTTCGGCAATGCGATGGATTCATCATTGACCGCCGGAGGCGCCTATATGACCAGCGAGGCGAAAACCTCGTTCAAGGGCTACTACCGCATCGGCGCGAAACAGGACGCGGTTTTCCAGCGCACCTTCATACAGTTCGACGGCGAGGGCGAAGCCGCGAACGCCAGGCAACGGGTGATCGGCGGCCACGCTGCCCAGGTGCTGCACGGCATGTGCCTGCGCAAAAATCCCAAAAGCTCGCACGCCGACCATGATGGCTACGTGCCGTTCGGCAAGCTGGTGGACTACGCAAGCGGCCGCAGCAATGGCTGCACCAGCTGGTCGCCGGCGGATGCCCAGCAGATCATCCCAATGGTCAAGGACAACCCGACGACGCTCTACATCTACCCTGAATCACGTGACATCGCCGCGGTAGCGTCCAGCCGTTCGCAGTCGGGCGCTTACTGGAACGCGTCCTGCCTGAAGGAAATAGGCACTCCGAAATTCTGGCCGAGAAAGACCCTCGAGCCGATCATCGCTCAGTACAGCAAGGATCACCCGGCACCGCCGCCACAACCGGTGCCGATTTGCAAAGGGCCATGAAGTTCGCTCCCTGCGGACTTCACTCGACCATGCCGAGGCTCAGCGTAGAAAACCGAGCACAGGCTGCATGAACTCGGCTGGATACTCCAGCCAGCAAGCGACCTCCACGGCGCTGGCGTGACGCCGCGGCTGCCTCGGTCGTGAATGGATCATGCCGCAATGTCGGCAGCCGGTGCTTGTGCTGCGCCTACATAACGCTCTTCAGGGTTCGGCGATTTTGCCGCGCATGGCGCATTCTCCTTCGACCGTCGCCGACGGTGGTTCGCACATGAAAAAGGGGACCAAAGGGGGCCGGCAGGCTATTTGCTCGTGCAGACCGAAACCATGGAACGTTTTCCAAGGGCGCTCATTCAAGCATCAGCTGGCGCGGGGCCGCGGAACTAGAGGAGGTTACGATGAGAATTGCCGATTGTATGACGAAAGACGTCCAGATCGCCAATCCGGAGCAAACCATACGCGAGGCCGCTCGAACCATGGGCCGTCTCGACGCCGGCGTCATGCCGGTGGGTGAGAACGACCGGCTCGTCGGCATGATAACGGACCGGGATATCGCGATCCGCGGCATCGCCCAAGGCAAAGGACCCGACGCCAAAATTCGCGAGGTGATGACCCCTGACGTCGAATATTGTTTCGGTGACGAAGACGCAGACGACGTCCTTCACAGAATGGGTGAGCTTCAAGTAAGGCGCCTGCCGGTGTTGAACCGCGACAAGCGGCTGATCGGCATTGTTTCGCTGGGCGACCTCGCCATGAATGGCGAATCGGCAGAAGCGGGTGAGGCATTGAGCGGCATCTCGCGGCATGGCGGACAGCATTCGCAGTTGCATTGAGGTCAGCGAACAAGGGCGGCGTTGGCTGCGGGCTGCCGACCAGATTGCGATAGCCAGCCCAAACAGAGGCGGATATCGCCCGGTATGCCGCAACCGCATGGCCTATCCGTTCGGGTTTGGTGCCAATGTTGCGTGACGTCGACTACGTGCTGCGAAAACTCGATTGGATGCGCGCCGAAGGCATCTGGCCTAACGGCTTGCGTTATCTCTGGACCGATGCGTTCGGGGTCGTGCTCTACGTCTCACTCTACACGGAAACCGGCGAGACGCGCTGGCTGGATGAGGCTGAGCGGCTGGTGGCCGATGTAGAGCGTGTGCTCGGCCGTCGGCGTGGATTGAGGATCGGGGAAGCGGCTGATCGTGACGGTCAGTACTTCCACTACCTGGCGATGTGGCTGTTTGCCTTGGCGCGTCTCGGGGATCTGAAACCGCGATACCGCGCGCGCGGTGTCGCGCTGGCGCGTGACATTCACCCGGCTTTTGTGATCCCCGGCCGCGGTGTGGTCTGGAAGATGCAGGAGGACTTGAGCAGTCCTTATCCCGGCTATGGCCTCGGCAGCATGGACGCTTATGACGGCTATGTCTCCTACCGGATTCTCGATGAAGACGAGCTGGCGCCCGAAATCGCGCAGATGCGTGACCTGATCGAGCACGATTGGCAAACGCTCGATATCGAACAGGATCTCGGTCTCGGCATGATGCTGTGGCTCGCCCACTTCTTCCCCGCTGAACCATGGGCCGAAGCCCAGACGAGGCGATCGCTTAGAACCCTGGAAACGATGTGGGTCGACCCGCCAGGTTATTTCAGCCGCACGCCGTGGCTGCGCGACACGAAGTTCGCTTTCACCAATTTTGGCGTGTCACTAGGGCTGCAGGCCAGCGACGTCTGGCCCGAGCGTGTCGGCACGTTGAACGCCTTCTTCGAGGACTGGCGCTCTGGTGACGAATATGATCGAGAGGCGATCACATGGGTGATGGCCTGCACCTCGCACCTTCCCGCTGCGTTTGTATCTCGCGGGCCGATCAAGAGTTGCTGAATGCTCCCAGCCGAGGAAAAAATGCCCGCCACCACGCTCAGCGGATGGTGCTCCAGATTTGTTGATTGGAACCAATGGCCTGCAATACAGTTACAGAGCCAGCAAGTCCGGTTGTAGCCATGCCGCCATATGGACCGGCGGTTTCAAGCCAGCCGACTGAGCTTCGGAAGCGTGGAAAGCACGCTTGATGGAGAAAAATCATGAACCAGTGGTCAAACGCCAAGCTTTGTGACGTGGCAAATCTAATCCTCGGAGCAGTTCTCTTCTTCTCTCCCTGGATATTCGCCTTCGCGGCGGGGACGCAGTCCCAGAATGCCATGGGCAGCGGCATCGTGATTTTCTTGCTTTCGGTTGCCGCCCTCTCCGCCTTTGCTATTTGGGAGGAATGGTTGAACCTCGTTGTGGGCCTTTGGGTAATCGTGTCTCCCTGGGTGCTTGGATTCCAGGCAACCACGGCCATGAGCGTGCATGTGGTAATCGGCGTTCTGGTCGCGGTCCTTGCTGCGATCGAGCTGTGGATGATGTACCAGAACCCTCCAACGCAATCTACGGCCTAGCAGGACTGGCGTCGCTGCGGCAGCGAGTGTGATGAAGCCGATTTGGCGGTCGAACCAAGAGGAAACAGATGCCTCTGACCGCCAGGCCTACGGCCTGCCCGTTCGAATGGCCGCCGCCAAATCCGGCGCTCTGTTCATCGCCGATGAACGCCCTCGGACGCCATAGCAACCGGAGCCGCACAGCGGCTAACGGTGACACTGTCGCCAACTGCCAGCGAAGAGGAGATATGTCGACATGAAAGCAGTCCGCATCCATGCTTTTGGCGGACCTGAGGTTCTTTCGATCGATCAAGTCCCCTTTCCTCAGCCCGTTGACGACGAGGTTGTGCTCAGGGTTCGCGCGGCGAGCGTCAATCCGGTCGATTACAAGACCCGCGAGGGTTCGGCGGGTCAGGCATTGCCCGTCACATTGGGGCGTGACGTGTCCGGCGTGGTGGAAACGTGCGGTACGCGGGCTCATACGTTGAAGAAGGGCGACCCGCTATTTGCCATGCTTGGTCATGATCGGGGCGGCGATGCCGAATATGTCGTGGTCAAGGCGACGGAGGCGGCTGCGAAGCCGGAACGTCTAAGCCATGTCGAAGCCGCTGCGGTGCCGCTTGCGGGCATCACTGCTTGGCAGGGCCTGTTTGAGCATGGCGGCCTCAAATCCGGGCAAAGCGTTCTCATCCATGGCGGAGCCGGCGGCGTTGGCCATCTGGCGATCCAACTGGCCAAGGCCGCCGGCGCGTTCGTCGCCACAACCGTCTCCGCCCAAGACTTCGTTTTTGTCCATGAGCTAGGTGCAGATCAGGCGGTCGACTACAAGGATCAGCGTTTCGAAGAGGTCGTCGATGCGGTCGACCTGGTGTTCGACTTGGTAGCGCGCGACACCCAGGACCGCTCCTGGGACGTTCTCAAGCCAGGAGGGACGCTCGTTTCAACTCTTTCTCAACCCTCGCAGGAAAAGGCACATTTGCGTCGGGCACGTGGCGTCTCCTATATGGCCGAGCCGAATGCGGCGCACCTCGCGCAGATCGGCCGTCTCATCGACGCCGGCAAGGTCACCCCGTTCGTGCAAGCCGTCTATCCGCTTGGAGAGGTCGCCAAGGCGGAGGAACGGCTGGAAAACGAACATGTGCGCGGCAAGATCGTGCTTGAGGTGTCCGCCTAAGCTTCCCGCCAAGTGGCCCGGTTCGGCCGAGCGCTCACTTGCTGAATTAGGTTCCTGGCTACCGCCCGCTCTTCGGAGCCTTGGCGTCCTTTGAACGACGCTCGGCGACCGCCGGACTGGCGCTGGACGCCTTTTGTGTCGCGGCACTCGGCGCGGCTCGCCTCGGCGGGTTTTGTCCCTCCGACTGGCGGGTTCGGTCTTCCACTTCGCCCATCCGGCGGGTGAGCCCCATGCCGCCGGCAGGCTTCTTGTTGCCGGCCGCGTCCTGGGAGAATTCATCGGAAGCGTCGGCACCGGTCTTTGCCGGATACTTCGTCGCACCGGTTTCATAGCGGGTTTCGTTCTCAGTCATGACATCTCTCCAGTTGCATGACGGATAAACATCTCGGCGATATCCGAGTTCCAAATTTCAGGATTTGCATTCGCCATATGGGGTCAGAGCTCACTACCGGAACGTCAGCGCCATCATCCTGTCGCCCACGCATCTGGCGTGGCAGGTCTGAAGCAGCGTCTTTATGGCTTCCACATGCGGCGTGGAATATTGGATTCTAATGCTGCCTGTGGGCACGTCGGTCATGCTTTCCCGGCGACGAGACGAGCACTACTGCAACAGTGCCTTGACGATGCCGCTCGCCTTGCCGAAATCCATCTGGCCGGCATATTTCTGCTTCAGCGCGGCGATCACCTTGCCCATGTCCTTCTGGCTGGCCGCACCCGTCGCCGTGATCGCCTCGCGCGCCGCAGCCTGGATGGCGGCATCGTCAAGCTGCGTCGGCAGGAACGCGCGGATGATCTCCATTTCGCCGCGCTCCTGCGCGGCCAGTTCTGGCCGCTTGCCGTCTTCGAATGCCTTGGCCGATTCCTCGCGCTGCTTCACCATCTTGGCCAGGATCTGTAGGATCTCCTCGTCGCTGGCCGGCTCCTTGCCCGAGCCGCGATTGGCGATATCGCGGTCGTGGATGGCGGCTTGAATCAGCCGCAATGTCGGCAGCCGTTGCTTGTCCTGCGCCTTCATCGCGCTCTTCAGGGATTCGGCGATTTTGCCGCGCATGGTGCATTCTCCTTCGATCGGCGCGGACAATAGCGCCGGGGGCGAGCCAACGCAAACCCTGAAATGCCAGGGCAAGCCTCTGATATTGCTAGATGAAATAAATCGGAATTGCATTTCGCATGATCATTGACCGCCCTGCCCCCTTCCCCTATGTACTGGGCCTTGCATGAACTGAAGCTTGACTGCGTGGAAGCTGCGAAATCGCCGCTTGGCGCCGTTTGCTGCGCGGATGGCCCGCCGGGCCTATGGAAGCGCGCAGCTCCGATAGGAGTGCCGCCATGGCCGATATGACCGCCGCCTCGACGCCCGCCTGGGCAACGGAAAAGCCGACCGCCCTTCTGGTGCTGGCCGACGGCACCGTCATCGAGGGTCGCGGGTTGGGCGCCACCGGTTCCGCCGTCGCCGAAGTCTGCTTCAACACAGCACTCACCGGCTACCAGGAAATCCTCACCGACCCGTCCTATGCCGGCCAGATCGTCACCTTCACATTCCCGCACATCGGCAACATCGGCACAAATGACGAGGACATCGAGGACCTCAACCCGGTCGCCCGCGCCGGCGCCGTCGGCGCGGTGTTCAAGGCCGATGTCACCAACCCGTCCAACTACCGCGCCGGCACCGGTCTCGACCAGTGGCTGAAGAAGCGCGGCATCGTCGCCCTGTCGGGCATCGACACCCGCGCGCTGACCGCGCTGATCCGCGAAAAGGGCATGCCCAACGCCGTCATCGCGCATGCGCCCGATGGCGTGTTCGACCTCGACGACCTGAAGCGTCGCGCCGCGGCATGGTCCGGCCTGATCGGGCTTGATCTCGCCAAGGAGGTCACGTCAGGCCAGTCGTCGGCCTGGCGCGAGACGCCATGGGTGTGGAACGAAGGCTTTGGCGAACAGACCGAGCCGTCGATGCACGTCGTTGCCATCGACTACGGCGTCAAGCGCAACATCTTGCGCCTGCTCGCCGGCCTCGGCGCCAGGGTCACAGTGGTGCCAGCCAAGACCGGCGCCGAAGAAATCCTCGCCATGCAGCCGGACGGCATTTTTCTCTCCAACGGTCCCGGCGACCCGGAGGCCACCGGCGACTATGCCGTCCCGGTCATCCAGGACCTGTTGAAGACCGACATTCCGGTGTTCGGCATTTGCCTTGGCCACCAGATGCTGGCGCTGGCGCTGGGCGGCAAGACCGCCAAGATGCACCAGGGCCATCACGGCGCCAACCATCCGGTCAAGGACCACACCACCGGCAAGGTCGAGATCGTCTCGATGAACCACGGCTTTGCCGTCGATGCCGACTCGCTGCCATCAGGCGTCGAGGAAACCCACGTCTCGCTGTTCGACGGCTCGAACTGCGGCATCACGCTGACCGGCCGGCCGGTGTTCTCGGTCCAGCATCACCCCGAAGCCTCGCCCGGCCCGCAGGATTCGCACTATCTGTTCCGCCGCTTCGTCAACCTGATCCGCGAAAAGCGCGGCGAGGAATTGCTGGCCGAGCGGGCCTGACTCGACCCGTCAGCGCTGCCCCCAACGCCCTGCCGGGCACTTCTTTCTGAGACGGGGCCTCATATCTGTGCTCCATCTTCGGCGACGCCGGCAGTGACACTTGTGCGCGCCACCGGCCTCGCAACTTTCGTGACGAAGACGATGAGCGCCAGCGCCAGGAAGCACGCGCCGACCAGATAGGGCGCGCCGCCGAAGGTCACGGGAGCGCTCGGCCCGGTGAACCAGGAAAAGATCGCCGTATAGAGCAGTGGCGTGACGATCGAGGTGATCGAGAAGATCGAGGTCATCGCACCCTGCAGTTCGCCCTGCGCCGAAGGCGGCACCTTGGCGGCGGCGAGGCTCCTCAGCGGTGGATCGGCCAGCGCTTCCAGACAGCCGAAGACGATCACCGCATAGATCATCCAGCCTTGCGATGCGAACGCGTAGCCGAAGGCGCTGAGTGCCGTAAAGGCAAGACCGATGACCGCCGTCCTCCACTCACCAAGCCGGGGGATCACCCGCGGCAGCACCGTCGCCATGACGATCGCGCCGCACAGGCCGAAGGCGCCGAGCGAGAAGCCGATCTGCTGCTCACTCCAGCCATAACGGTAATTGGAAACGAACGACCAGACCGCCGGATACATCATGTGCCCGAGCGTCATCAGGAAGAAAACAAGCCCGATCCAGCCAATGCCCTTGTATTGGCGCATCTGGAGGAGCGTGCCGACCGGATTGGCGCGCTTCCACTCGAAGCGGCGGCGATGCTTGTCGTCGAGTGTTTCCGGCAACAGGAACAGCGCGATCAGGAAATTCACGAAGGCGAGCCCGGCAGCGAAATAGAACGGCACGCGCGGCCCGAACGTGCCGAGCAATCCGCCCAGGACCGGCCCGATGACGAAGCCAACGCCAAAGGCGATGCCGAGCAGGCCGAAATTCTTCGCCCGGTTCTCGTCGTTCGAAATGTCGGCGATGAAGGCGGATGTCGTCGAATAGCTGGCGCCCGAAATGCCGGCCAGCACACGGCCGATGAACAGCATCGGGTAGGACCAGGCCACGGCGCAGATCAAATTGTCGACGGAAAAGGTCAGCACCGAGGCAAGCAGGATCGGCCGCCGCCCGAACCGGTCACTTAACCCGCCCATGATGGGTGCGAAGAAGAACTGCATGGCCGCATAGACGAAGAACAGCCAGCCGCCTTCGATCGCCGCCCCGCTGATGCTGACCCCGGTCAATTCCCTGAGATAGGCCGGCAGCACCGGCATGATCATGCCGAAACCGATGATGTCGAGCAGCAGTGTGGTGAAGACGAGCGCAAGGCCCCGTCTGGCGGTTTTGGGATCGATCATGGCGGGTCCGGCTCCTGTGGTCGCCCTGGGGCGCAGGCGGACGCATCTTATAGGCGAGTCCGATGTAAGGAACAATGCGGGAACGGATCGGATTCTTTCATCCTGACAGCCCCTGACGGCGCCTTGGCGTCAGGGCAGCGCCCGGAAGCGGCTATTCAAATTGGCCCGCTCAGCGTGTTGCAATCCGAAAGCTTGCCGCTCTTGTAGCCGCGCGCCAGCCAAGTCTGCCGCTGCTGCGAGGTGCCGTGGTTGAAGCTTTCCGGCACGACATAGCCTTGCATCTTCTTCTGCAGCGTGTCGTCGCCGATCTGCTTGGCGGCGTTCAGCGCGCTTTCGATGTCTCCCTGCTCCAATATGCCTTTCTGGTCGGTGTAATGCGCCCACACGCCGGCAAAGCAGTCGGCCTGAAGCTCAATGCGCACCGACATCTGGTTGGCCTCGACCTCGCCCATGCTTTGCCGCATCTGGTTGAACTTGGACATGATGCCGGTTAGGTTCTGCACGTGATGGCCGATCTCATGCGCGATCACATAGGCGCGGGCGAATTCGCCCGAGGCGCCGAATTGCTGATCGAGCTCCTGGAAGAAGGTCATGTCGAGATAGACCTTGTGGTCGCCGGGGCAATAGAACGGTCCGGCCGCCGCGGAAGCAAAGCCGCAGGCCGAGCGGACCTGGCCGCTGAACAGCACCAGCTTCGGATCCTCGTAGGTCAGGCCCTGCGATTTGAAGATGCCGGTCCAGGTGTCCTCGGTCTCGGCCAGCACCGTCGCCACGAACTGCTTCATCTCGTCACTGGCGGGCGCACCCG
Organism: Mesorhizobium sp. M0051; assembly: GCF_040323235.1. NCBI lineage: Bacteria > Pseudomonadati > Pseudomonadota > Alphaproteobacteria > Hyphomicrobiales > Phyllobacteriaceae > Mesorhizobium > Mesorhizobium sp. M0051. The sequence continues at coordinate 8,405 of NZ_JAMYUT010000028.1, read as the reverse complement.
CGCCGCTGCCCTGGCCACCGCCGCTGTTGTCGGTGATCTGGCCACCGCCGCCGTCGCCACCGCCCAGGATCGTCGATGGATCGAAGCCGAAATACCATCCGGCCAGCACCACCAGGATGACGAGGAAGATGCTGCTGCCGCCGCCGGCGCGACCGCCGATCGGAATGCGGAACTGGCCGGGGCTGCCGCTGCCGAGCCCGCCGCCACTGTCGCTGCGGTCGTCCTCGACATTGTCACTCTGACGACGGCCCTTCCAGAGCATGGCAACTCCTCGCGCTGCAAACTTCCCCCGTTGCCCGGTAAAGCCGGCTCAACCGAACAACAATTATCCCAACGGTTGCGGCAAGTCACAGCATTTTTCGACGGCCTCAAGGCCACATAGGGCGCCTGCGGCTACACCATCAGGCCCAAAAGACGCTCTCCCGTTGGGCCGCTTTCGCCGGTTTCCCTGAAGCCGTGCGCGATATAGAATTCTCCGGTTCTCTATGGAAGCGAGGGGCGCTTGCGGACGATCGGCCAATTCCTGCTGTCCCTGACGGCACTGACCTGTTTTGGCATCGGGTCCGCCCGCGCCGTCACGCTCGATTCCAGCGTCGCCGTCACCGATCCCGCCACCCTGCAGGCGCTCGAACGCGGCGGCCTGTCGATCAGCCGCCTGCTCGGACCCGCACTCGGCCTCACCCGCGAGGTCGACAATCGCGGCCTTTTTTCGGTGCCGGCACTGGCCACGGTGCGCGACACCGTCAAGCTTGAGATCGCCAACGAACCGAAGACCAGCCCGGACCCTTATGTTGCTGATATGGCGAAGTCGAAGGACACCAGCCAGAAATTCAATCCAAAATACATCGACGACGACGGCTCGACGCTCGACCTGACCGGCGTCGTCAACCGCATGGATCGCGGCTATCTCGGCCACACCGAATGCGGCGAGATCCGGCTGATCTACCGCTTCCACTATTCGGTCGCGGAAAAGCCGGCCAAGGGAAAGGCGGGCCAGCGCATTTCCTCGCGCCTGCCGCTGACCATGAGCCTGGTCTTCAACGCCAAGCCCCATCAAGCACAAGCCCGCGCCTCGAAGGACTTGCCAAGCGCCATTGATGTGTCCTGCGCCGATGTCGCCCAGCGCTGGCTGGCTGCCGGGAAACAGGACCTGCCGCCCGATCAGCTTGCCGCCTGGCTGCGCTCCGACGCGGGACCGCTGTCGGGTGCCATGCTGAATTCCTCGCAGATCATGCGGCTGGAACTCAACATGCAGGTGCTTCGGCTGTCGGCCTCGACGCGGCGCGATTTCGGCGGCCATGCCGAATATCTGCTGAAGATCTTCAAATGGGATCCGGCCAGCTCGACATTTTACGAATCGAAGATGGAGAACCAGATCGATCGGACCACGGTGCTGGCCGACAAGCCGTCCTTCGCCAAATGGCTGCTCACCGACCGCAACATCTACGACCTCGATCATGGCCGGCTGGTCATCGACGAAAAATTCCTGGCCAAGAGCGCCGTTTCCGTCGCACCCGGTGGCCTCAGCCGGTCGCAGAACAACATCGCCTACGGGCTAGTCGACGACGCCGACGTCGACAAGGCGTTGAAGGACTATGTCGCCAGGGGCAACACGCTCGCCTCCATCAGGTCTGTGGCCGGCTTCGAATTGCGCCTCAACGAGATGAGCTGCACCGGCTGCCATCAGACGCATGGCATTGCCGGGTTCCACTACACCGGCGCCGATCCGGCCAGCGAGCCGCGCCGCAACGCCGTCTTCGTGCCGGGCTCGGCCGTCTTCTTCGCCGACCTGCCGCGCCGCCGCGCTATCGTCGAGCAGTTCGCAGCCGGCGGGCATCCGGACTTTACGCGCGGCTTCGCCGCCCGTCCGGACCAGAAATATGCGGAGGCGCTGAAGGGCACCGACCTCTACAATGGGTGGGGCTCGATCTGCTATCGCGGCGAGGACCTGAGCTTCAAGCACTGGACCTGCGGCGCGGGCCTGCGCTGCGCCGGCGTCCATGAAAGCTCCATCCATCCAGGCTTCGGCACCTGCGTCAGCGAGGCCGGCACCGCGGTCGGTGATCCCGTCGAGTTCGGCGAGATCAAGATGTCGACCTGGGGCAACGACCAGTATTGCCGCCTGTCGCCAGCCACCGCCAAGACCTGTGCCATCAATCCGGCTCGTGACAAGAAACCACCGGTCAAGCTCGCCGGCTACGGTGCGGCGCGCCAGCGCTACGACAATCCCGAACAGAAGACCGGTGGCTTTCCCGGCGGTATGCTGCGCAAGGCGAGCTGCGACAAGCTGCCCGACGAGGCGACCTGTGGCCGGCTCGCCAAGACCGGTTTCAACGACTGCGTCGCCTCGGGCAAGGACCACAAATTCTGCACCAGGGAATTCACCAAGACCGCCGGCCTGCGCGCCTGCGACAAGGGGCATCCCTGCCGCGAGGATTATATCTGCACATCAGGCTACGACGATCTGGCGCAAGCAAAAGCCGGCAAGGGCACCTGCATTCCGCCCTATTTCATCTTCCAGTTCCGCGTCGACGGCCACCCGCGCAGTTGGGTGCAGGACGTCAGGGAATGAGAGAACGGTTTGCCGAAGGCGAATTGAAAGATCCGGTTCGGTTCCGGCGACTGGGAAATCCGGCGGCGGGTGCGGTTCAGCGCGCCGCCGTCATCGCCTTGCGAAACGCTTCCAGCGTCTCGGCGCTGACATGGTGCTCGATGCCCTCTGCGTCGATGCGCGCGGTTTCCGCACTGACGCCGAGCGAGCGCAAGAAAGCTTCCACCGTCTGGTGGCGGATGCGGCTTTCCTCCGCGACCTTGCGGCCGGCATCGGTCAGGAACACGCCGCGATAGGGCTTTCTCGACACCAGCCCGTCGGCGCACAGCCTGGTCAGCATCTTGGCCACCGTCGGCTGGGCAACGCCAAGCCGTGCGGCGATATCGACCTGGCGCGCCTCGTTGCCGTCCTCGATCAGGTCTGCGATCAGCTCGACATAATCCTCGACCAGCGCACTGCGGCGCGCTTCGCGCGTCTGCCGGAAGCCTTCCGAATGAACGTCGGCGTCAGGCAGCGGTTTTTCGCGCGGGACCGATCTGTTCTTCAGCGCCAATACGCGCTCCTCCAGAGGCTTTTGCTGTCCATGCATCCATAGCACGGGCTCTGATTCTTCAGGCCGTTTATTTGCATTCCGCCACCGGTGCAACCAGCGTCTCCAATTGCCCCTCTTCGTGCGCTAAGGGCTACCGCTCAAAAAGCACGAACAATGAAATATAGCATATTGCATAATGTTGAGCCATGGCATAGCTTTAGGGCAACATCGCCCAGTTTCGCGGAAAGCCCTCGTTCATGTCCGACGTCGAAGCCACAGTTTCCCGCTCCTCATGGCGCTTCGCCAGGCCGGAGGAGGACGAACAGCCCAGCCTGCGCGAAGTCAATTCTTCCATCGCCGTGCCAGGTTCGGGCGTCTGGTTCCGGCGCCTGGCCGCCTTCATGGGCCCGGGCTACATGGTCTCGGTCGGCTACATGGATCCGGGCAACTGGGCGACCGACCTCGCCGGCGGCGCCCAGTTCGGCTACACGCTGCTGTTCGTCATCATGCTGTCCAACCTTATGGCGATCCTGCTCCAGGCGCTGGCAGCACGGCTCGGCATCGCCACCGGCCGTGACCTCGCCCAGGCCTGCCGCGCCTATTATCCCCGTCCGGTCAATTTCGTGCTGTGGATCGCCTGCGAACTGGCCATCATCGCTTGTGACCTAGCCGAGGTCATCGGCACCGCGATCGCGCTGCAGCTTCTGTTCGGCATTCCGCTGATCGGCGGCGCCATGCTGACGGCGCTCGATGCCTTCCTCGTGCTTCTCTTGATGAACAAGGGCTTCCGCTATCTCGAAGCCTTCGTCATCGCGCTGCTGATCATCATCTTCGGCTGCTTTGCCATCCAGATCTTCGCCGCCGCCCCGCCGGCCGGCTCGATCCTGCATGCGATGTTCGTGCCGTCGTCGGCAATCGTCACCAATCCGGCGATGCTTTACATCGCCATCGGCATCATCGGCGCCACCGTCATGCCGCACAACCTCTATCTGCACTCCTCGATCGTGCAGACCCGCGCCTATGAACGCACCGACAAGGGCAAGCGCGACGCCATCAAATGGGCAACGACGGACTCGACTATCGCCCTGATGCTGGCCTTGTTCGTCAACGCCTCGATCCTGATCGTGTCTGCGGTCGCTTTCCATAACACTGGTCACCATGACGTCGCCGAGATCAGCCAAGCCTTCGAGCTGTTGTCGCCGCTGCTCGGCCTCGGCATAGCCTCGATCCTGTTTGCGGTGGCGCTGTTGGCTTCCGGCCTCAACTCGACGGTGACGGCGACGCTGGCTGGCCAGATCGTCATGGAAGGCTTCCTGCGCCTGCGCATTCCCAACTGGGCGCGCCGTCTTTTGACGCGCGGCCTCGCCATCGTCCCGGTGGTGGTCGTCACCGCGCTCTATGGCGAAAAGGGCACCGGCCAGCTGCTGGTGTTCAGCCAGGTGATCCTGTCGATGCAGCTGCCCTTCGCGGTCATCCCGCTGGTGCAGTTCGTCTCCGACAAGAAGAAGATGGGCAACCTCGCCATCCCGCGCGGCGTCGCTGCTCTTGCCTGGGTGGTGGCCGCGATCATCCTGGTGCTCAATTTCAAGCTGCTCTACGAGACCATGTTCGGGGTCGGCTGAACTCCGCCTCGCCGGGAAATCGAACTGCCCCTCCCCGCAGAGGCTAGCTTCCACGACAATTCGACGATCCGCGCTATGTTCTCCGGCATCATGCCCCGGATCGAAGACATCAGGAAGTTCTACGCGCGGCTGATGGCCGCCAATGCTGGCTCGCCCGACCCGCGCCTCGAGGCGGTTTTCGCCGAGGTGCCGCGCGAGGCGTTCCTCGGTCCCGGGCCGTGGACGATCATCGCTGGCAACGGCAAGATCACCACGCCGAGCGCCGATCCGGCGCACATCTACCAGAATGTTCTGGTAGCGCTCGACGCCGACAAGGGCATCAACAATGGCGAGCCGTTCCTGCACGCCATGTGGATCGGGAAGCTTGCGCCGAAACCCGGCGAAGCCGTTACTCATATCGGCGCCGGCACTGGCTACTACACCGCTGTGCTGGCCAGGCTGGTTTCACCAGGCGGCACCGCCACCGCTTTCGAACTCGATGAAGATCTAGCCAACCTCGCGCAACGAAATCTCGAAGCCTATGGCAATGTAACCGTCGTCCATGGCAATGCGGTGACGATGCCCTTGCCGCCATCCGACATCGTCTATGTCAATGCCGGCGTGGCCGCGCCGCCGGCCGGATGGCTGAAGGTGCTGCGACCAGGCGGCCGCATGATCTTTCCCTGGCGCCCGGCCGAGCGTGTCCCTCTCGCGGTGATGGTGACCCGCACCGAAAAGGGCTTCGCTTGCGATCCGTTCATGCGGTCGTGGTTCATTCCCTGTGTCGGCGCCTCGGTTGCGGGCCCCGCGGTTAGAATCCCGACACGCGAGCAGGCCGCGCGCAGCCGCTCGATCTGGCTGATGGAGGACAAGGCGCCGGACCGCACGGCCACCGCAGTCTTCGGCGATGTCTGGTTCTCATCGAAAGATCTCGATGCCGAACCGCGCACCAGGCCTCGCAAATGACGGTGGTTCGCAAAAATTTCATATGTCCTGTCGGACCGGCGAGCGGCCGCCCGTCCTTGGGTTGAAGTCCGGCCACGACGGCATGGAGCGAAGAAAAGGGAGCATTGAAATGAGAAAGATCATCGCTGCGACATTCGTCAGCCTCGACGGCGTCATGCAGGCACCTGGCGGTCCGGAAGAGGATCCTGTCGGGGGCTTCAAGTTCGGCGGCTGGACGTTTCATTACTTTGACGAGGTGGCGGGCGCGGCAATGGATGAACTCTTCTCCAAACCCTTTGCCCTGCTGCTTGGCCGCAGAACCTACGACATCTTCGCCGCGTACTGGCCGTATCAGAAAGATTCGATCGCGGATGCCTTCAATCCCGCGACCAAATACGTGGCGACGCATCGGCCTGACACCCTCACCTGGCAGAACACGCAATCGCTTGGGCCGGATATCGTCGCGACGTTGCGCCGCCTCAAGCAGGAGAATGGACCTGACCTGCTCATCCAGGGATCGGGCAATCTGATCCAGACCTTGCTCGCCAACGGGCTGATCGACGAGATCCGGCTGATGACCTTCCCGCTGTTGCTGGGCAAGGGCAAGCGGCTGTTCGGCGATGACGCGATGCCGGCCGCCTTCAGGCTTGCCAAGTCGCAGGTCTCCAGCACCGGCGTGATCATGGCGACCTACGAGCGCGCGGGCGAAATCAAGGTCGGCTCCTTTGTCACGGGAGAGCCATCGGAAGCCGAACTCGAGCGGCGCAAGAACTGGAAGTAGCTTTGCAGGGCCTGGGTTCCTCGCCCCCATGACATGGGGGAGAGGTGGCCGCGAAGCGGCCGGAGCGGGGGCTTCGTAGGGCGGATGCTTTGTGAAAACTTGGCACTTCGGCGCCAATCCCCTCTCCGTCTCGGCTTCGCCGAGCCACCTCTCCCCACATTCGTGGGGCGAGGAACCCAAGTTCTTCCAGGCCTCAAGCCGCCACCAGCCGCCGTGCGAGTCCATCCCTGATATACCGCGCGAATTCCTGCGCCGCCGGCCCTACCCCATGCCTCGGCAAATGCAGATTGATCGAAAAATTCGGCAGCGGCGGCAGCCCGGACTCCGATGGCAATATGTCGAGATCGGCCGGCACCGTGGAGGCAAGCCAGGTAGTGACCGCAAGGTCGGAACGCACTGTCGCCGTCGTCGCGTCGATGTTGCCGTTTTCGAACACGGTGCGCCACTCCAGCCCATGCTCGCCGAGCGCCGCCAGCACCGCCGGACGGAAGGCGCAGGTATCGGCGACGATCGAGACCGGCAGCGGCCGCTTGGCACGGGCAACGCCGCCCTTGGCGCCGACCCAGACCAGCCGGTCGATGGCAAGGCATTCGCCCGCCGACGAACCGACGCGTTCCTCGATCACCGCGAGGTCGATGGTCCCGGCCGCAAGGGCAGCGGCCAACTCGGGCGACGAAGCGCAGACCAGCGATATTTCGACCTGCGGATAGGTCTCGGCATATGTCTTCAGCACCGGTGCAAGCAAGGTGCCGACAAGGTCGTAAGGCACGCCGAGCCGCACCTGGCCAGCAACCGGAGTGCCCGCCATTTCGGCCCAGATTTCGTCATTCAAGGCCAGCAGCCGCTTGCCCTTGCCGAACAGCTGTTCGCCGGCGCGCGTCAGCCGCAAGCCGCGCCTGTCGCGCTCGAACAGGCTTGAGCCGAGCGCCTCCTCCAACCGCTTGACCTGCTGGCTGACAGCACCTTGCGTCAGGTGCAGCGCGTTGGCAGCCGCCGTCATGCTGGCCTTGTCGGCGACGGTGATGAAGGTGCGGATCAGCGCCATGTCGAGATTTCGGATCATGGCATGCATTATGGCTGCTAATGCTAACCATGGCAAACATTGCATTTACTGACGCTAACTCTCCGCTACGATCGCTGCTCTCACAGAGGAAGCCACATGCTCGAGCCCGTCATCCCGCTCATCCTGTTTGCGATCGTTGCCACCACAACGCCCGGCATCGCCACGACCTTGTCGACGGCGTCCGGCGCGCAGTTCGGCTTTCGCCGTTCCGTGCCTTTGCTGGTCGGCAGCGCCGCCGGCCTCGCCACCGTGACCGGCGCGACCGCCGCCGGGCTCGCCGGGCTGCTGCTTGCCGTGCCCTCGCTGCAACTGGCGATGAAGGTCATCGGCTCGCTTTATCTCGTCTGGCTGGCGATCAAGATCGGCCGCAGCGGACCGCCCAATCTGGATGTGACCATGGCCAGACCGAACAGCTTTCTTGGCGGCGCCGGCATTCAATGGATGAACCCGAAAGGCTGGGCGATGGGATTGGGTGCCGCAGCCTCGTTCGCAGCGCTGGCCAGCGGGCCGATGCAGCTCGCGCTGCTGCTCGGCGTCACCTTCGGCCTCGCCGCCGCCGCCTCGCTGTCGCTGTGGTGCGTGGCCGGCATGCTGCTTGCCCGGCTGCTCAAGACCGAGCGGCAATGGCGCGCGCTCAACATCGTGCTGGCGCTGGTGCTTGCCGCATCGATCATCCCGATGTGGCGGACGGCATAAAGCGCCCAAGCCAAAATCCGCGCCAGTACCCCCACCCGGACCTACGGTCCGACCTCCCCACAAGGGGGAGGTAGGGAGCGCAGCTTTTTCGCATCCCCACAAGACCATTGTCGCACGGGCGGACGAGGCGCTTCCTCACCCTCCCCCTTGTGGGCAGGGCTATCGCATATGAGTAAAGAGGCTAAGCAGGTTTTGATCGGCCCATCGTGCCTTGAGTCGTTTGTGGCTGAGCGGGA